>DASRXV010000029.1:0-41087 GCA_035687325.1 Holophagaceae bacterium | reverse complement strand
GGACCGTCTTGGCGACATGCTCGAAGACCTCTTTGAGGCCCTCGTACGAGGCAGCCTTGGAGACGCCGAGCTCGTCAGCGAGCTTGTCGGACAGTTCACGGAGGGAGATGTTCTCGGCCTTGGCCATGTGTGCTCCTGTGAAGAAGGTTGAGAGGATGCTAGCAGCGGAATCGCGCATGGGAAGGCCTTCGCAATATTTTTTTTCGAGGCCTGCAGGCGCCAGGAAGGGCCCATGGATGCTGGGGATGCCGGGTTTCGGCAAATAAGGACGCGGCGCCCACGGCCGGCGGAGCAAGTCCCGGGCCAGCAGGGAAGCCTTGTCCCGCTTGGGTTTCTTGAAGATGGATGCACCACGGAGAGGGCAGAGATGTGGGGCGGGAGCGTCGAAGCGCGGCGTGGCTGGAGTGGCTCCACGGGCTTGATGTGGCTGGAAAATTTTTCGAGGCCGGATAGAAATTAATGGAGACTCCGCCTGCCGCCCGGCACTTGTTTCCAGGACTCGAACCCGCCGCTTCGCTGTGCCGGTCCCGCTCCCGACACCCCACTGGGCTGTCTCCGCGGTCCCACTCGGGGGTTCGAGTCCCCTCAGCCGCCAAAACCAAAAACGCCCCAAGGGGCGCTTTTTGGGGCGGCTGAGGGGACTCGAACCCCCGACACCCGGAATCACAATCCGGTACTCTAACCAACTGAGCTACAGCCGCCGTTGGACCGGTCAGTCTAGCGGGGATGAGGATCCGGGGCCAGCGGAAACCTCCGGTCGGCCCGGATCACCTAGAGTAGGAACGGTCCCGGCAGTGCCGGTTCTTTGATCTGCGAGGAGTCCCATGGATCGCCCTTCCCGCCCCGCCCTCAAACATGTGTTTGGGCTTTCCGCCTTCGCCGCCGCCTGCCTGGCGGGGGGCATGGCCCTCAGCTACCGCTGGGTGGCCAGCGCCCAGGAGCCGAAGGCCGTCTCCGTGGATGTGAAGAACGCCGACAGCCTGCCGCCCATCGCGCAGGTGGCGCAGGCGCTCAACCCGACCGTGGTGGCCATCACGAACACCAGCTTCGTGAAGCAGCGGATGGGGATGGATCCCTCCGGCGGCAACGACCCGTTCTTCAACTTCTTCTTCGCGCCCCGCCAGCGCGGACCCCAGGGCGGCCAGGAGGAGCGCGAGATCTCCAGCGGCTCCGGCGTGGTCATCAGCCCCGATGGCGAGATCCTCACGAACAACCATGTGATCGAAGGCGCCCAAGGCTCGGACGACAAGCCCCAGATCGAGGTGAAGCTCTCCGACGGCCGCACATTCAAAGGCCGCATCCTGGGCCGGGACAAAGAACTGGACATCGCCCTCGTGAAGATCGACGTGGACCACCTGCCCTTCGCCAAGCTGGGCGATTCGGACAAGGCCAAGGTGGGCGAGTGGGTAGTGGCCATCGGCAACCCGCTGGGCCTGGAGCACACGGTCACGCAGGGCATCATCAGCGCGAAGGGCCGCCGCCTCGACGCGGGCCTGGGCGCCTACCTCCAGACGGACGCCGCCATCAACCGCGGCAATTCCGGCGGCCCGCTGCTGAGCCTGCGAGGCGAAGTGCTGGGCATCAACACCCTCATCCGCGCGGACGGCCAGAACATCGGCTTCGCCGTGCCCATCAGTGAAGTGTCCCGCGTCCTCAAGTACCTGCGCTCGGGGCAGCCCGTGAGCCGCGGTTACCTGGGCATCCAGCTCACCCAGCTCTCCGGCGCCTTCCAGGACGCGCTGGGCGCCAAGGACGGCGTGGTGGTCAGCTCCGTGGAACGCGGCGCACCCGCGGACAAGGCGGGGCTCCAGCGGCTGGATGTCATCACGGGCGTGGACGGCCAGGCCGTCGCCAGCCCCGATGATCTCGTGAGCGCCATCGCCAGCCGCCGCTCCGGCGAGACGGTGAAGCTGGACATCCTTCGCGACGGCAAGAGCCGCACCGTGGCCGTGAAGCTGGGCGACCGCCGGGACATGTCGGCCCAGGGGAGCCAGGACCAGGGCGATGATTCCGGCCAGGGCTCCGCGCCGCAGAGCGGCCAGGGCCTGAACTTGGAGAAGAACTACGGCTTCCGTGTGGAGGATCTCAACCAGGCCAACCGCTACCAGTTCGGCATAGCCGAGAGCCTGCAGGGCGTGGTCGTCACCTCCGTGGCGCCCCGCTCCGATGCCGCCAACACGCTGGCTCCGGGCTGGGTGGTCACCTCCGTGGGCCGCGCGGCCGTGTCGGACACGGCCCAGTTCAACGAGCAGGTGAAGCGGGCCTCCGGCCGGGCGCTCCTGCTCTACATCCAGAGCCCCCGCGGGGACCAGAGGGTGACGGTGGCCATCCCGCCCCGCCGTTAAAGTCCACAGGATCGCAAGCCGAAGAGCCTCAGGGGATTCCCTGGGGCTCCCCTGTTTTGTGGGTAGACTGGGGACCCATTTCAGGAAGAAGCATGTCTGGCCAGCGCCTCCTCATCGTGGACAACGACCGCGCCTTCCTGAAGGAGCATCAGGCGGGCCTGGAGGCGGCTTTCGAGGTGGAAGTGGTCACGGCGCCCGATACCGCCATCCAGCGCCTGGAGAGCGGGGCCTTCGCCTGCACACTCATCTCCGTGGAGATCGCCGACAATCGCGGCTACGCGCTTTGCGCGTCCATCCGCCGCAGCGCCAAGCTGAGCACCCTGAAGGTGGCCCTCATCAGCGCCAAGGCCACAGATGACGAGTACAAGCGCCACCAGAGCCTCAAGGGGCGCGCCGACCTCTATCTGATGAAGCCCATCCCGCCCGTGAACCTGGTGGAGGCCCTGCGCCCCCTGGTGCCGCCCCGGGGCGTGGACCCCGACAATCCGCTGGGCGATCTGGCGGATGACGGCGACCTCAGCGGCGACCTGGGCGGCGATTGGCTGGGCGATCTCAAGTCGGACCTGGACCAGGAACTGTCCATGCCCTCGTCGCCTTCAACGACTGCGGCTCCCCACGCCGCCGGCACTGTGGCCATCTCGGCCGCCGAGATCCAGGCCGCCCTCGCGTCTGTGCCCATGCCTGCCGCGCCGTCAAAAGCCCCGGCCGCGAGCCATGTAACGGCACCTCCCGGGACCAAACCGGACCTGGCCGCGGGTCAGGTGGCCCATCTCAAAGAAGAGCTGGCCGCCAAGGACCAGAGGCTCCAGGAGACCGAGGAAGCCCTCGTCCAGCTCCAGCGCCAGCTCAACAGCGTGACCGTGAACCTCGACGAGCTGGAGCGCGGCAAGAAGGAATCCTCGGATCTCCAGGCCAAGCTGGCGGCGGCCCAAACGGCGCTCTTGAAGGCCGAGGAATCCGGCGATGCCGAGGCCCTGCGCCAGCAGCTCCGCGAGGCCATCACCGAGCGCCAGCAGCTCATCCAGCAGGCGGACACGCTCAACCAGCAGCTCTCCGAGAAGACCACGCGCACCATCGATCTCCTGCGCGAGCGGGACAAGCTCCAGAGCCAGGCCATCGAGGCGCCCGCCCTCCAGGCCCGGGCCGAGAGCGCCGAGGCCGAAGCCGCCCAGCTCAACGCGAGCCTGGAGCAGATGAGCGCCAAGCACCTCACGCTCGAAACCGCCCAGAGCAAGGTCCAGGAAGAGCTGGCACAGCACCGGGATCGCGCGGCGCAGTTGAAGGACGAGGTGACGGGGCTCGAAGCCACGGTCCGCGGCCAGGGCCGCCAGCTGGCCCAGATGCAAGACGCCCTCAGCGACGCCGAGACCCGCCTCAAGGCCGCGGAGGAGAAGGCCGCCAAAGCCACCGAGGCCCTCAAGACGGCGGAGGAGACGAACGCCGGGCTCGCAAAGGACATCGAGACCGCCATGCGCGACGCCAGGGAACTCCGGAAGGAGCTGGACGCGTCCAAGGCCCGCCACGACCAGGAGCGCATGGAGCTCATGAGCGGCCTCGACTCCAAGGAGGCCGAGCTGGGCCGCCACAAGGAGCAGCTGGCGGCCTCGCAGGAGACGGCCTCATCCCTGGAGAAGGAGAAGCAGGGGCTGAGCGGCCAGCTGGCGGATCACGGCGACCGGCTCAAGGCCCTGGCCAGCCTCATGGAGGAGTTGAGCGAGAAGCTCCGCCAGGGCAGCGGTCTCGCGAAGGGATGAGCCGGAGACCTGAGCCGTGAGCGGCGGGCTGCTCCTGAGTTGCGCCGCCCTGCTGCTGCTGGGCGCCTTCTTCGTTCTGGCCGAATTCGCCGCCGTGCGCGTGCGGGCCACCCAGCTGGAGGCGCTGAAGGGCCGCGACCCCCGTGCCCGCGCCGCCCTCGAAGTCCATCGCGACCTCTCCCGCCACCTCACGAGCATCCAGGTGGCCATCACCCTGCTCACCATCACCTTGGGCGCCGTGGGCGAGAACGCCTTCGTGAAGACCTTCCAGCGGCTGCTGGGCGGATTGCCCTGGCCCCACACCGGCTTCTTCATCGGGACCGCCTGCGGCCTGCTGCTGGTGACACTGCTCCAGGTGGTGCTCGCGGAACTGGTGCCCCGCGGCATCGCCATCCGCGGCTCTCTCGCCTGGTCCTTGCGCACGGCCCGACCGCTCCTGTTCTGGTCCCGGGCCATCCGGCCCCTGACGGCCTTCCTCCAGATGCTGAGTGGCACGGTGGAACGCCTCCTGGGCGCGCCGGCGGAGGCCCACGGCGAGCGCGCGCCTTCCGAAGAGGAGTTGAAGCACATCCTCTTCCGCAGCCGCGCGGAGGGCACGCTGGACCTCGCGCGGCAGGAGCTCATCGAGAACCTGTTCCAGTTCTCCAAGCGCACTGTGCGCGAGGTCATGGTGCCCCGCGTGCAGGTGACCTACCTGGACCTGCGCCAGGATCTCGAAGCCAACCTGGGCCGCGCGCGGGAGACGCCCCACACACGCCTGCCCCTGGTGGATGGCGACCTCGACCGCGTCATCGGCGTGGTGCACCTCAAGGACCTGCTCTGGTCCCTGCACGAGCAGGGCTCCGCCGTGGACCTGCGCGCGCTGGCCCGGCCCGCCTTCTTCGCGCCGGAGACCCAGTTGCTCGAATCGCTGCTGCTTGAATTCCAGCAGCGCAAGCAGCACCTCGCCCTCGTGGTGGACGAGCACGGCGGCGTGGACGGCCTCGTCACGCTGGAGGATGTCCTCGAGGAGCTGGTGGGCGAGATCCAGGATGAATTCGACCGGGAGGCCATCGAGCTCAGCCCCAGGCGGGGCGGGGCCTGGCTGGCGGTGGGCACCGTCACACTGGAACAGCTGGAGGACCATCTGGGCCTGAAGCTGGAAGGCGAAGAAGGCTCCGTGTCGCTGGGCGGCTATTTCCAGGAGCAGCTGGGCCGCGTGCTCCGTGTGGGCGACGAGCTGCGGCTGCAGGGCTGGCACATCCGCGTCCTCGCCATGCGGGGCCTGGCCCCCGCGCGATTCCTCCTGAAGCCCCTGAAGAACCATGATGGCGCTTGACGGCTTTATCCTGGCCGCGGGCCTCGGCACGCGCATGGAGCCGTTGTCGGCGGCCCTGCCCAAACCCGCGTGGACGGTCGCAGGCCGCAGCCTCCTCCAGTGGGGCGCGGAGGCCTTCCGCGCCGAAGGCGTCACGGGACTGGCCTGCAATGCGCATCTCCATCCGGATCGCATCCACGACATCGCGGCAGGCATCGAAGTCTTCGAGGAGCCCACGCTGCTGGGTTCCGCAGGGGGCCTGCTGCACGCGCGGGATCGCGTGGGCGGCGCACTGCTCACCTGGAACGCCGACAGCCTAGCCGCGCGCGTGCCCTTTGGTGCGCTGAGGACGGCCCATCTCGCCTCCGGCACCGATCTCACCTGGCTCCTCATCCCCCATCCCGGCGGGCCCTGGACGAAGGTGTGGCTGGACGGCGAAGGCCGCGTGCTGCGAGGTGATGAGACAGGAGAGGGCCCCTACCTCTTCACGGGCGCGGCCTGCTGGTCGCCCTTCGCCCTCGACCTGCTGCCAGAAGGTGCGAGCGAGGTTCGCGAGCTCCTGCCCCGCCTGCGCCACCATCGTGGCTTCGTCACGGAGGCCTTCCCCTGGCACGAAGTGGGCACACCAGACGCCCTCATCGCGGCCGCATCGGAACTGGCCCCCGAGCAGGAGGGCCGCCTCGCCGGGTGCTACCTCCATCCCTCATCCGCTCCCGGTCCAGGCGCCGAGTCACGCCTCCGCCGTTGCATCCTCGGCCCCCATGCCACGCCCCATCCCGCGATGCACGACCAGGACGCGTTCTGGTTCGGCGAGAACGGAAATCAAGTGAGGCTCGGCCTCATCGGGGCCCGGTAGCCTGTAGCCATGGATCCCCGTCTCCAGCGGGCCCTCGATCGGTGGGGCCTCCATTCGCCGAAACCCCTCGCGGGCGATGTGGGCGCGCGTTGCTACTACCGCGTGGCCCACCCGCGCCTGGGCACGGCCATCGTGGCCCTGCATCCCGAAGGCGATGAATCCTACTTCGAGTTCCGCGCCCTGCAGGCCTACCTGGCGCCGCTGGTGGCCGTGCCCACCATCCTCAAGGCCGAGGATGAAGACCGCTGCCTGCTGCTGGAGGATCTCGGCGACACGACGCTGGAACAGCGCCTCATGGAACATCCGGAGGAGGAGAAGCTCTGGGCCCAGCGCTGTGGCTTCCTCCTCGCCACCTGGCTGGGGCCGCTCACGGTGGGGTCGCCGCCGGGGGCCTTCTTCATGCAGCGCAGCTTCGACCAGACGAAATTCGCCTTCGAGTGGGCCTACTGTCGCGAGCATTTCTTCGGCGGCTTCCTCGCCAAGGAGCCGCCCCGCTGGCTGGACCGCATGATGGACGAGATCCACGCCAGCCTGGAGACGCGCGCGGCCTTCTTCGTCCACCGCGACTTCCACGTGCGCAACCTGATGGTCCATGGCGACCGGCTCGTGGTGCTGGATTTCCAGGACGCCCGGCGCGGCGCTGCCACCTACGATCTCGCGAGCCTGCGCTACGACGGCTACTGGGACTGGAGCGTGGAAGCCGGGCACCTGCTCCTGGACGCCGTGCGCGAGGAGCTGGGCTGGGACGACACGAGCCTGGAAGAGGAGCTGACACTCTCCGCGGTGCAGCGGAACCTGAAGGCCCTCGGCACCTTCGGCGCGCAGCTCGTCCTGAAGCGCAAGGCCAGCTTCGCGCCGTCCCTCCTGCGCACCCTCGCACACCTGCGGGGCCACTTCGAGCGCCTGGCCATGGGCGAGGGCGTCCTCTGGGCCGAGAACGCCACGCGCATCGCGGAAGCGCGGCTCAGCGAGCTGAATGGAGATGATCCGGCAGGAAGTCTGGGCTAGCTCACTTCGGATGCCACTCGATATCCGGCATCCCGCTCACGGCGTTCTCGGCGCGGGCCAGAGCGAA
This sequence comes from Holophagaceae bacterium, assembly GCA_035687325.1. Lineage (GTDB taxonomy): Bacteria > Acidobacteriota > Holophagae > Holophagales > Holophagaceae > JAFDVN01. The sequence continues at coordinate 33,760 of DASRXV010000029.1, read as the reverse complement.
GAGCCAGTCGCTGAGGCGGTTTAGGTAGATGATCACAGCTCCGTCCACAGGCGCTTCGGCGCTCAAGCTCACCACCTCGCGCTCGGCGCGGCGGCAGACGGTGCGGGCCAGGTGGGCGTGGGCCGAACCCGCGCTGCCGCCGGGCAGGACGAAGGCTGTCATGGGCGGTGCCAGGGCCGTGAGACGGTCGATGTCCCCTTCCATGTCCGCGATCGTCCAGGTGGGCGTCGTCATCTTCGCGCCCAGCAGATCCTTCTTCTCTTCCGGCGTGGCAAGAATGGCCCCCAGCACGAAAAGGTCGTGCTGCACCCGCTGGAGCGTCTCCGCGTCCGCCACCTTCGCGTGCAGCCGCAGCAGCCCCACGACGCTGTTCAGCTCGTCCAGCGTGCCGTAGGCCCGAAGGCGCGGATGGTCCTTGCCCACCCGGTCCCCGCCGAAGAGTCCCGTGGAGCCCTTGTCTCCACCGCGCGTGTAAAGTTTCACTTCGACCTCCTCACCGCGTCCGGTGCTTGAAGTGGTCCCACACGAACCACGCCACGCCCGCCAGGATGGCCGCCACGATCACGGTGTCGAAGCGGTGGAACCACACGCCCAGCGTGTCCCACTTCTGCCCCAGCTTGTAGCCCAGATAGGCGAGGCCCAGGCACCAAGGCAGGCTGCCCAGGAAGGTGTAGAGGTGGAATTTCGTGCGGTCCATCTCCGCCACGCCCGCGGGCAAGGCAATGAAGGTACGCACCACCGGCAGCAGGCGGCCGATGAGGATGGCCTCAGGCCCGAAGCGGGTGAAGAAGCGGTGCGCGGAATCCAGGTGGCCCTCGTGCAGCCAGATGTAGCGGCCGAATTTCTTCACCGCTGGTTGACCTCCCCAACGGCCCAGCTCGTAGGCGGGGATGGATCCCATGTTGCAGCCCAGCGCGCCGAACACGCCCGCGATCCAGATCTGCGCCACCGGGTTGCCCGCGCCGAGGCCGTGCAGATCCAGCTTGCCCTGGAAGGCCAGGAATCCCGCGAAGGGCATGATGACCTCGCTGGGCAAGGGGATGCAGGCGCTCTCGATGGCCATGAGCAGCATCACCCCGTAAGGGCCCGCGGCCGCCATCACGGCCGTCATCCAGGCCACCACCGGAACCATCAGGGCATGCAGCATCTCTCCAGACTAAGGCCTCAAGCCTCTAGACTGAAGACATGGCCGAAGACCTCGTCAGGAACCGCAAAGCCCTGCACAACTACCACATCCTGGACACCTGGGAGGCGGGGCTCGTGCTGCTGGGCACGGAGGTGAAGGCGCTGCGCACAGGCAAGGGCCAGTTGCAGGACGCCTATGTGGACCTGGTGGAAGGCGAGCTGTGGTTGAAGCAGGCCCACATCAGCCCCTACGAGCAGGGCGGCTATGTGAACCATGAGCCCTTGCGCCCCCGCAAGCTGCTCATGTCGAAGGCCGAGATCCGCAAGATCGCCGCGAAGGTGGATCGCAAGGGCTACACCCTCGTGCCGCTGGCCATCTACCTGAGCGACAAGGGCAAGGTGAAGCTCAAGCTCGCCTTGGCCGAAGGCAAGAAGGCCCCCGACAAGAAGGAAGCGCTCAAGGAGCGCGAAGCCAGCCGCGAAATGGATCGCATCCGGAAAGGCGCTCGGGAATAACCGCTCCCCGCGAAGGCCGCGAAGGAAAACGAAGAACCGCCAAAAACAATTCGTTCATCGTGGATTTGCGGGAAAGCGAAACGAGGTGGCCCCGCCTTCTTGCGGTCTGTCTCACTTGGGGGCCACCAATGCCTGGACGCAGAGGGCGCGGAGCGAGCGCGAAGGCCGCGGAGCCGCACCTTTGAACGGCCAGCGGGGGCTTTGTGGTTGAGGGCGCGAGGCGCGGAGGCTTTTGAGGGCCTCCCTTCCTCGCGCCCTCAACCTGCCGCGCAGCGGCAAGCCCGCCCGTGGCGGGCGGCCCCCGTATCGAACTGCGTGGCCCCCTCCGCACACTCTGCGAACCTTCGCGCCCTCTGCGACCAGCTTTTCACGCCCGGCGAATCCGCGATGAGCGCAAATCATTCGCGTGGCTTCGCGTTAGCCTTCGTGGCCCTTCGCGTGAGGTTTTGCTACTTCCGCAGCTTCCACACATCCATGAAGATCACGACGGCCATGAGGCTGGCGATGAGGAGGAAGCCGCCCGTGAAGAGCTTCTCCTTGAATTCCATCGTGAGCTCGCGCCCCCTGAACCGTTCGTAGGCCAGCACCGCCATGTGGCCGCCATCCAGCATGGGGATGGGCAGCAGGTTGAAGATGGCCAGCTCCAGGCTGATGAGCGCCATCATGGAGAGGAAGGTGGCCCACCCGATCTTCGCGGCCTGGGCGCTGATGCGCATGATGCCGATGGGCCCCGCCACATCCGCCGCATGGGCCTTGAAGGTGACGAGCTGGCCCAGGAATCCGAAGACATTCTTCGTCATGCCCGCCATCGTCCCCACGCTGAAGCGCGCGCCGGCCCAGAGGTCGCCTGCCTGGAGGGGCCGCTTCTGCACTTCGAATTCCGCGGGAATGGGCGCGAGGCCGATCTTGCCCTTGCCGCCTTCGGCCTTCGGCGTGACCGTGAGCTCCAGCACCTTGCCATCCCGCGCCACTTCCACGGGAACGGCTTGGCCCGCGTGGGATTGGATGAAGGCCACCGCCTCTTCCCAGGTGCCGGAAGGGAAAGCGACGGAGCCGATGCGCTTCAGTTCATCGCCCGGCCTCAGGCCCGCGGCCTCGGCGGGCTGGTTCTTGAGCACCTGGTCCACGATCATGGCGGACCCGGCCTTGGCCTCGGCCTTCACCACCCGCGCGCTGTCCACGCCGATGGCCCACAGCAGCACGAAGGCCACGATGAGGTTGGCGATGATGCCGCCGCCGTAGAAGAGTTGCCGCTTCCACACGGGCTGCTTGAGGAAGCCGTGGGGATCCTCCGCGCCGGGCTCCTCGGGATTGAAGCCCGCCAGTTTCACATAGCCGCCCAGCGGCAGCAGCGAGAGCCGCACATCCGTCTCGCGCCACTTGAAGCCCACGAGCCGCGCGCCGAAACCCAGGGAGAAGACCTCAACCGGCATGCCCATGCGCTTGGCCACGAGGAAATGGCCCAGCTCATGGAGGAAGATGAGGCCGCCCAGCATGAGCGCCGGGGGCCAGATCGCCGAAAGGAATCCGAAGGACAACAGAGCGATGGGGAAGTGGGGCAAGGCTGGCCTTTCAGGCGGTGTGTCGCGCCGCCCAGGTTTCCGCGAAGGCGCGGGCGCGGCGGTCCGCGTCCAGCACCTGGGGAAGGTCCAGCATGGGTTCGCTTTCAACCGCGTTCAAGGTCTCGCGGACGAGAGCCTGGATGTCCCAGAAGCCCAGCCGCCCTTCCAGGAAAAACGCGACGGCCACTTCGTTGGCCGCGTTGAGAACGGCAGGCGCCGTGCCCCCGGCACGGAGCGCGTCGAAGGCCAGGCCCAGGAGGGGGAAGCGCGTGAGATCGGGCGCCTCGAAAGTCCAGCTCCGCGCCTGGTCCCAGCCGTAGGCGGGCACAGGCCCCGGCACCTTGTCCGGGTAGAGCAGGCAGTACTGGATGGGCAGCTTCATATCGTTGGCGCAGACCTGGAGCTGGTAGGTGCCGTCGGCGAAACCCACCATGGCGTGGACCTGGCTCTGCGGATGCACCGTCACAGCGATCTTCTCCGGCGGCAGGCCGAAGAGGACGGCGGCCTCGATGACTTCCAGCCCTTTGTTCATGAGCGTGGCGCTGTCGATGGTGATCTTCGGGCCCATCTTCCAGGTGGGATGGTTGAGGGCTTCTTCGCGCGTGGCGGCGCGGATCTTCTCCAGCGGCCAGTCGCGAAAGGGGCCGCCGCTGGCTGTGAGGCGCAGTTCGGCGATGTCGCCCGGCACGCGGTCCGCGAGGAGCTGGTGCAGCGCCGCATGCTCGCTGTCCACGGGCAGCAGCTCGCCGCCGCCCTCCTCCAGCGCGCGCCGCATGAGGGCGCCGCCCACCACGAGCGATTCCTTGTTGGCCACACAGACGCGCCGCCCCGCCCGCAACGCGGCCTCGGTGGAAGGCAACCCCGCCGCGCCAACCACGGAGGCGAGGACGGTGTCGGCTTCCGCATGGAGCGCGCAGGCCATCAGGCCTTCGGCGCCAAAGACGATCTCAGGCGCGAATGAGAGCTGGCCCTTCAGCCACTTCGCGTCCTCTCCGGTCGCCACGCTCACGAGCTCCGGATGGAAGGCCTCGCACTGCTCGCGCAACCGGTCCCGGTTGCGGCCCGCAGCCAGCGCGGTGACGGCGAGTCTCTCAGGATGAGCCTTCACCACCTCCAGCGCCGAACAGCCGATGCTGCCGGTGCTCCCCAGGATCGCGACCTTCCGCATCAATTGAAGCCGAACTGGAAGTAGGCGTAAGCCCACAGCACGGGGGCTGCGAAGAGCAGGCTGTCCACGCGGTCGAGGAGACCGCCATGGCCCGGGATGGAGACGCCGCCCGCGTTGGAATCCTTCACGCCCGCGCTGCGCTTCCAGGTGCTTTCCACGAGATCGCCCAGCTGGCCCGCGATGCCCATGAGGAGCGACAGCGCCACCGCGTCAACCCAGGTCCACTGGGGGCAGGCCCAGAGCTTGATGATGACGCCGCCCAGGAGGTTGCCCAGCAGGTTGCCCGCGGCGCCCTCCCAGCTCTTCTTGGGGCTCACCTTGGGCGCGAGGCGGTGCTTGCCGAAGGCGCTGCCGATGAAATACGCGGCCGTGTCGCCCAGCCAGGTGATGAGGTAGAGGGCCAGGATGAAACGGCTACCGGTCCTGGGCAGCGTGCCCTGGAGCATGAAGAGCTTCAGCTGGAAACCCAGACCCAGGCCCATGAGCAGCGCGCCCATCCAGGCGATGGACTGGCTGGGCAGCGCCTCCTCCAGCTTCTTGTCGAAGAAGAGCGCGCTGAAGTGGATGAGGAAGAAACCCCCGCCAAACACCAGCCACAGCGGCAGCGGATCCTCGATGCCGTTCTGTAGGTAGAAGTGCGCCAGCACGCCCCAGGCCACCAGCAGCGCCGGACCCATCTGCGGATTGAAGCCCCGCGCCCGCGCGATGAGCACCATCTCGCGCACGCCCGCGAAGATGCTCGCGGCCATGAGGAGCCCGTAAGCCGGAGCGCCCCAGGAGGCGTCGCCCCCGAACCAGAGGAGGCTCAGGAAGAGCGCCGCGAAGACGAGCGCTGTGCTCACGCGCGTGATGAGGTTGCGCCGGTCGAAACCCGGTTTGGCGCCGGTCTTGGCGTCTGCCGGTTCGGGCGGCTGCGTTTTCGGGGCGATGGTCTGCTTGGCCATGGAAGCCATTTTGGCCTACAAACCGCCGAAGCGTCGCTCCCTGGACCCGAAGATCTCCAGCGCCTCCCGCAACTGGGCCGGGCCGAAATCGGGCCAGAGCGTGTCTGTGAGGTGCAGCTCCGCGTAAGCCGCCTGCCAGAGGAGGAAGTTGGAGATGCGGTGCTCGCCGCTGGTGCGGATGAGGAGGTCCACATCCGGCACGCCCGCCGTCCAGAGCCGCTGGGCAAGCGCCGCCTCATCCACTTGGTCGGCCCGGAGGCCGTCTGCCACGCAGCGGGCGGCGGCTTGGGCGATTTCGAGCCGGGAGCCGTAGTTCACCGCCAGATGGAAGGTCATGCCCGTGCCCTGGGCCGTCTTCTCCTCCAGCCACCGCAGGTCGGACACCACGCCGGAAGGCAGGCCATCCGTGCTGCCTAGGTGGTGGAACCGTGTGCTCTTGGCCAGGAGCTTGGGCACGAACATGCGCAAGTACATGCGCAGGAGGGCCATGAGGGCTGTCACTTCGAAGGCAGGGCGCTTCCAGTTCTCCGTGGAGAAGGCGTAGAGGCTCAGGTGGCTCACGCCCAGGTCCGAGGCCTCATCCAGGATGGCCTCCACGGCCCGGACCCCCGCCTTGTGCCCCTTGATGCGCGCCAGCCCACGCTGCGTCGCCCATCGGCCGTTGCCGTCCATAATGATGGCGACATGGGTCGGAATGCTCATCGTGAAGACACCATTAGGTTTGACATCTCCCACCCTAGCGGGAGGTCTCGCGTAAGGCCGCAGATCGTGCCGAAGAAAATTATCGCGACATGGGTAGGAGCATTCATCGTAATGCCATAATTAGTGGAATCATTACCGTTGATACAGTGGAGCTAGGTTGGAACCGCGCTTCCACGGCCGGAGACGGAATTTGATCCTAGCAGGCGACCTGCCGTTGAGACGGTAAGCGACATCCCTGTTTTTTCCCCGTGCTAGCCTGACTCCTCCGCCGCCGCCATGGTCCAATTCAACACCCGAGCCAACGAAATCCTGCTGAAGCTGGTCTATTACGGGCCGGGGCTGTCGGGCAAGACCACGAATCTGCACCAGCTGCACGCCCTCTGCGGCGAGACGCAGCGCGGCGAGATGTTCAGCGTGAACACGCAAGAGGACCGCACCCTCTTCTTCGACCTGCTGCCCATCAACCTCGGCTACATCTACGGCAACGCCATCCATCTCCAGGTCTACACCGTGCCGGGCCAGATCCAATACGACGCCAGCCGGCGCGTGGTGCTGGGCGGGGCGGACGGCGTCGTCTTCGTGGCGGATTCGGCCGAGGCGAAGATGCAGGACAATGTGGATTCGCTGAGCAACCTCTACCACAACCTCAACGCGAACCGCCTGAACATCAAGCAGATCCCCCTCGTGCTCCAGTTCAACAAGCGGGATCTGCCGGACGCCCTGGCCGTGGGCGTCATGAACCGCCGCCTCAACTTCCGCAACGCGCCCTTCTTCGAGGCCATCGCCGCCCAGGGCATTGGCGTGGCGGAGACCTTCCGCGCGATCACGCGGGAGACGGTGGAGTACACCTTCAAGAAGTTCAACCTCGACAAGAAGGTGAAGGACTTCGACGCCATGCTGGGCCTCATCGACAGCAACCTCAGCGAGGCGCTCCACGATGTGGGCACGGCGCCCGCGCCCAGCGCCGTTCCGGAGCCGCCGGCCTCGGTGATCCTCCGCCACAGCGGCGTGACCATCGAGGACCTCCATCCGGAGAAGCACGCGGAGTCCCAGGACCTGCTGGAGGACGCGCTCAAATCCAGCATGGAGACGGCTCGGCTCTACTCCGAGCTGCGGGCCGCCAAGGAGGCGCTGGAGCAGCGGAACCAGGACCTGGGCCAGCTCTACGCGCAGTTGGAGCGGAGCCACCAGGAAAACCAGAAGACGCGCCGCTACTTGGAGAGCCTCGTCCAGAACCTGGGCGACGGGCTCGCCTCCTTCGGCGCCGATGGCCGCGTCCTCACCTGGAACGGCGCGGCCGAGCGCATCTTCGGCTACGGCCGCGGCGAAGCCGTCGGCCAGCCCTTCACGCGCCTCCTGCCCGTGGAGGATCGCAGCGCGATCCCGGGGCTGCTGACACGGGTGGGCACGGGCGAGGTTGTGCGCATCCCCGCAGGCCGGGCCCTGCGCCGTGACGGGCAGGTCTTCGCCGCGGACCTCACCTACGCCCCCGTGCGCGGCGCGGAGGACCGCGTGATCGCCGTGTCCGCGCTCGTGAAGGATCTGTCGGCGCTTTTGCCCGCGCCCGAGGCCCCTGCCCTCATCGGGCGCAGGATCCTCATCGTGGAGGACGAGCCCACCCTCCGCAGCCTCTTCACGGAGGCCGCGCTGGCCTTGGGGCACGCCCCCACGGGCGCCGCCGCGGGAAAAGAGGCCATCCAGCTCCTGGAGAAGGGCGCCTACGACCTGGTGGTGTCGGATATCCGCATGCCAGGGCTTTCGGGCATCGATCTCTACGCCTGGATCCAGACCCACCGCGCCGACCTGGCGCACCGGGTCCTCTTCACCACGGGCGACGCCTATGACGGGCCCACCCAGGCATTCCTCGAGAAACACCAGCTGCCGTGCCTGCCCAAGCCCTTCGACCTGAAGCAGTTCCAGACCAAGCTGGAGGAGCTGCTGGCGATCTGAAGGGAGCCTCCGTAGGGCCCTATGGCATGATGGGGCCTTTCCCTCTGGAGGACCTATGCAGCGCGCCTGGATCGTGGCGGCTCTTGCCGCAGGCACCACCCTCTTCGCCCAGACTCCCCCACCGGCTCCCGCTCCCGCGGATGCGGCGCCGTCCATCGAGAAGCTGGGGCCCCAGGGCCGCGAGATGTGGCTCGTCCCCGTGGAGGCCCCCGGCTTCGACAAGCTGAAGCCCACCCAGCGCAAGTTCGCCTACTACCTCTACCGCGCCGCCTTGGCGGGCGATGAGATCGCCTACCTCCAGAACCACCCCAAGGCCCTCGACATCAAGAACCTTATGGAAGGCGTGTGGTCGAAGAAGGACGCGCTGGACGAGAGCACCCGCGGCGCCGTGGGCGACTACCTCAAGCTCGTGTGGGCCAACCACGGCAACTACAGCCACACCCACGCCACGAAATTCGTGCCCGCGGGCCTTACCTACGACCAGCTCAAGAAGGCCGTGCAGGCCGCCACGAAGAAGGGCGCCAAGTTCCCCTTCAAGGGCGGCGCGATCGCCGAGCTGGCCAAGCTCAAGCCTTTCATCTTCGACGCGGCCGTGGATCCCATCCAGGTGAACCAGGTGCCGGGCCAGGACCCCATCGCCACCTCCGCCAACGGCCTCTACGACAAGGGGCTCACGGCCAAGGACATCGAGACCCTGCCCCAGGCCCAGCGCGAGCAGCTGAATGTCCGCTTCGCGAAGAAGGGCAGGAAGGCAGCCGCACAGGTCTTCAAGGTGGGCGGCGTCTACGGCCCCCAGCTGGACACGGTCGTTTACTGGCTGGAGAAGGCCCTCCCCTATGTGGAGAACCAGGTCGGCAAGACCACGCTGCCCGATGGCACCACCAAGACCCGTTTCGAGGCCAATCCCGACCAGAAGGAAGCTCTTGAAGACCTCATCGCGTTCTTCAAGACCGGCGACGAGGCCACCTTCAAGAAGCACAGCATCGCCTGGCTGAAGACGCGCAGCACCATCGACTACCTCAACGGCTTCTACGAGGTCTACAAGGACCCCCGCTCCGTCATCGGCGCCTACGAGGCCAATGTGAGCTACCAGGCCGACTCCGCCGTCATCGACAAGCTGAGCCAGTCCGCCGCCTACTTCGAGACGAAGATGCCCTGGGACGCCAAGTGGCAGCGCGCGCAGATCACGCCGCCCGTGGCCAGCGTCGTCAATGTGCTCATGGAGACGGGCGACGCGGGCCCCATGAGCCCCGCCGCCTACAACCTCCCCAACTACGCGGACATCCGCAAGCAATACGGCAGCAAGAATGTGGTGCTGCTGAATGTGGAGGGCGCCTCCCTCGCCGCCACCCGCGAGGCTTCCATCAAGGCCTCCTACCGTTCCGAGGACCAGGACCTCATCCGCAAGGAGGGCGGCCTCACCCGCCAGTGGGTGGTCTACATGCACGAGGTCATCGGCCACGGCTCCGGCCAGCCGGACGCCTCGCTGAACGGCGTGGACCCCTCCGTTAAGATCGGCCCCACCTTCTCCGCGCTGGAGGAATGCCGCGCCGACTGCGTGGCCCTCTACCAGTTCCCCGATCCCAAGCTGGAGGAGATCGGCGGCGTGGCCGCGGCGGACCACGCGGACGCCTACAAGGCCATGCTGCTCCAGTACCTCACGGGCCAGCTCATGGCCAACGGCCTGGTGGAAGGCGAGACCATCCATGAGGCTCATCTCCGCGGCCGCCAGCTCGTCCTCAACTACCTCCTGGAGAACCAGAAGGGCGTGCAGGTGGACACGGTGGACGGCCACGCCTTCGTGGAGATCACCGATGCCGCCAAGGCGCGCGAAGGCGTGGGCGAAGTGCTGAACAAGCTCCAGACCCTCAAGGCCATGGGCGACCAAGCCGGCGCCGAAGCCTTCTTCGGCCAGTACGGGACGAAGGTGAACAAAGCCTGGCACGACGACGCCAAGGCCCGCCTGGAAGCCATGAACCTGCCCAAGGAGAAGGCCTTCGTCTTCCCCAAGCTGGTGCCCGTGATGGAGGACATGAACGGCCGCCAGATCCTCAAGGATGTGAAGGTCGAGACCGGCGAATCCTTCGAGGACCAGATGCTCCGCGTCGAAACCTGGGGCAAGAGCCGCGAGATGGATCCGACGGCGGCGACCAAGAAGAATTGAAACCGCGAATTCCGCGAATTGACACGAAAGGGCCCCTCACGGGGCCCTTTTCTTCGCGGACATTCGCGTCATTCGCGGTTCCTATTCCTCTCCCTTGCGCTGTTTCCCTTCCGGGTCGAACTGGTAGCCGACCGAGCGGATGGTGTGGATCCAGCGGGGGTGATGGGCGTCCTCTTCCATGCTGCGGCGGAGGCGGACGATGAAGTTGTCCACAGTGCGGGTGGTGGGGTAGGAATCCTCCCCCCAGACCTTGTCCAGGATCTCCTGGCGGCTCACCACCTGGCCGGCCTTCTCCATGAGGAGCTTGAGGATCATGCACTCCTTTACGCCCAACTGGAACGCACCCACGGGGCCTTCGCCGCAGAAGTTGTCGAAGTCCACCCAGTGGGGACCGAAGGCCTGGCGGCTGCCCAGGGTGCGGTTCTTGTACCAGGCCTCGCGGCGCAGGATGGCCCGCACGCGGGTGAGCAGCTCGCGCACCTGGAAGGGCTTGCCCAGGTAGTCGTCGCCGCCCGTCTCGAAACCGTGGACCCGGTCGTCCTCCGTGTTCTTGGCCGTGAGGAAGAGGATGGGCGTGAAGTTCTTGGCGTCCCGAACGCGCTCGCAGACGCTGAAGCCGTCCATGCCCGGCAGCATCACATCCAGGAGCACCAGATCGAAAGACTCCGCCAGGATGCGCTTGAGGGCCTCATCGCCCCGAGGGATCCAGGTGCAGGTCAGCCCCTCCATCTCCAGGTTGAGCTTGATGCCCTCGGCCAGACTCAATTCGTCCTCGACCAACAGGATGTGGGGCTGGGACATGGACACTCCAGGGGCGTTTCGCAGGATTCTACTAGAATTGACCTCCGGAGACCCCATGGCCAATCCAGCCGTCCCCTTCCTGAGCGTCACCATCCCCATCTACAACGAGCAGGAGAACATCCCCGCCCTCTGGGCGCGGCTCTACGCCGTGCTAAAGGCCTACGACGCCCGGGGCTGGGAGGTGATCTTCACGGATGACGGCTCCCGGGACGCCAGTCTCAAGCTGCTCGTGGACCTGTCCAAGACCGAGCCCCGCATCCGGGTGGTGGAGTTCAACCGGAACTACGGCCAGCACGCCGCCGTCTTCGGGGCCCTGGCCGAGGCGAGAGGCGAGGTCATCGTGACGCTGGACGCCGACCTCCAGAACCCGCCGGAGGAGATCCCCAAGCTCGTAGCCAAAATCGAAGAGGGCTTCGATGTGGTGGGCGGCTGGCGCCAGGGGCGCGAGGACAACGACTCCATCTTCCGCCGGCTGCCCAGTCTGGCGGTCAACGCCATCACCCGCAGGACCACGGGCGTGAAACTCCACGACTACGGATGCATGCTGCGGGCCTACCGGCGCGAAATCGTTGACGCCATGCTGCTCTGCAAGGAGCGCAGCTCCTTCATCCCCGCCCTGGCCAACTCCTTCGCCAAGCGCATCGCGGAAGTGCCCGTGGCCCACGCCGAGCGCGCCGCCGGCGATAGCAAGTACGGGCTCTGGAAGCTGGTGAACCTCCAGTTCGACCTGCTCACGAGCTTCAGCCTCCTGCCGCTGCAGATGCTGAGCGTCTTCGGCGTGGTTGTCAGCGGCATCAGCCTCGCGTTCTCGCTGGGCCTGTTGATCTACCGCTTCCTCCATCCGGAAGGCACCGTGAACGGCGTGTTCACCCTCTTCGCCATCCTCTTCTTCTTCGTGGGCTGCATGTTCCTGGCGCTCGGACTGCTGGGCGAGTACATCGGCCGCATCTACACCGAGGTGCGGGACAGGCCGCGGTACATGATCAAGAAGGTGCATGGGGGTGGCGAGGGGTGAGGTGGTGAGGCCTGAAGGCAAGAGGATCATCCTGCCTTCAGACCTCGCCCCTCACCACCTCACCCCCTCAGTAATTCCCCTCGTCCTTCGCGGGCGGGTAGTCCTTCCCGAACTTGTTCTTCTCGGTATCGGCTGCGCCGATACGCGAGACCTCCATATCTTTGGAATTAGCCTAGTAATTTCCTTCGTCTTTTGCTGGGGGATAATCTTTCCCGAACTTATTCTTGTGGGGTTCGAAGTCCGGCAGGCTGGCCTGGAGGGTCCAGTCGCCCATGGTGGTGCCTTCGCCGAGGCTGACTTCGAAATCCTTCTCGCCCACTTCGGGATGCCAGAGCCGCAGCTTGTAGCGGCCCGGGGGCAGGTCGCGGAAGGCCAGGCCGGGCTTGCCATCCAGCTGGTCCACCCAGGGCGTGTCCACGATCCACAGGAAAGCGTTCATCTTGCGGTGGACATTGCAGTAGAGCTTCACGAGGCCGGTGTTGGAGGCCGTCCAGCGCGGCGCGTCGCCCGGCTCGTAGTGGCCCGTGTCGAAGGCGTCACCTGGCGTGACGCTGAACACATTGTGGAGGATGTGGTCCAGGTTGGGGAAACTCACGGGGCTGCCGGGCGTGGTCCACGCCACGCGGGGCAGGAAGCGCTTGCCCGTGGTGCGGATGCGCAGCATGGGCCGTTTCGGTGCCTCTACGCGGTGTCCCAGCGGCTCCAGGATGGCGATGGTGTCCTTCAGTGAATCGCGGATCTTGCCGTCCTTATCCACGACCTTCACGGGGCCCTGGAGACCGCCGGCGAGCAGAGGCGCGGAGAGCAGCAGCGCGGCGATTCCCTTAACCATCGAACCCCTCGTCGAGTTGGTTCCAAGATGCCACGGGGCTCTTGCCCAGGGCGGACCGTAGCACGGCCGCGTGGCTGACCTCGTCCCCCATGATGCGCCCGGCGGCGTCCAGCAGGGTCTTGTGGCGGAACTGCCGGAGCGCGCCGTTGTAGGCGTGGGCCGCCTTCAGCTCCAGAAACAGCGCCAGGCGGAGCACATCCGCTTCCGTCTTCAGCTCGAAGGCGTCGAAGCTGTAGCTCCTCTTCGCGGCGATAGGGAAGCCCTTCAGATCCTTGATGGCCTGGGTGAGGGCGGCGCGATGGGCCTCGTGGCTGCTCTTGAAGAGGCCACCCACCGCGAACGTCCCTGGCCTCAGCAACCCCGACCCCGCCGCGAAGCCGTAGGCGTAGATGGCCGTGTGCTCCAGCTCCAGCGCCGTGTTGAGGAGGGCCACATCCGAGGGCGCGCGATGCGCATCCGCGGCCTCCAACGCGGGCAGCTCCAGGCCGCCGATGCCAAGCAGGGCCGTTCCGCCCATAAGGGTCCTAAGGAATGCTCGGCGTTCCGCCATGGTGTCTCCGGACTGATAAGCCTTAGGATGGACGCCAGCATACTCCCGTGACGAGGCGCGCATGGCCGCAGGCATGAATGCAGGCGTGAAGTGGACCCGGTCCCTGGGCTGGAAGTTCTTCATCCGCACCGGAGTCGTCATCCTGCTCCTCATGGGGGCCGTGCTGGGCGTGGCCCTGGTGCAGACCCGCAAGGCGGCCCAGGGCTCGGCGGCGGAGGGACTCCAGTCGGCCGCCGCCCTGCTGGGCCGCACCTTCGACCAGCAGGCCAAGCTGATGGACGCGGGTCTGGAGGTCTTCACCCAGTATTCCTACAACCTCGCGGAGATCGAGAAGGCCGAAGAGACCCAGAGCCTCATCAGCGTGCAGGACACCCTCAACGAGAACCTCCCCACCTTCTCCGGCGATGTGGCGCTGGTGATCCGGCCCGACAGCAAACTCCTCGCGAGCACTGAGGCGGCGCCCGGACGGTCCGACTTCGCGGATGTGGGCATCGTCCAGATGGCCCTGGCGCCCGAGGAGGCCGCCGTTGCTGGATTCAAGGGACCGTCCTACCGGGGCTTCGTGGAGTTGGGGAACAGCGTCTACCTCGCTGTGGCCCGCCGCCTCACGGCGCCCTCGGGCAACAACCTGGGCGTCATGCTCGTGGGCACGCGCCAGGATTCCCAGCAGGCCGCCAGCCTGCGCGCGCTGGCCCTTCCGAAATCCGCCCATCTCGCGCTCCTGAGCCGCTTCAAGTTCGAGGGCGACACCTTCCCCGATGCCGTCTTACGCGACCAGGCCATGTCGGCGTTGCAGGGCCCAGCCTTCGCCGCGGCCAAGGCCAGCACCCTTAAGGGCGAAGTGCCCCCGCCTGTCCCGCTCACCTTGGGCGGCCACGAGTATCTCGCCACGCTGGTTCCCTTGCGTGGCGCCAACGCGCTGGACCTCCAGGCCGCGGAACTGCTCGTGATGCCCCTCGATCCCTTCCTCGCCCCTTTCAACCGCCTGCGGCTCTGGATCCTGGGCGCCGGAGCCGCGGGCCTGCTGCTGGCGCTCCTCGTGGCCCTGGCCTCGGCCCGCAGCGTGACGGCGCCGCTGGCGCATCTGACGGCAGCCACCGCCGCATTGGCGGAAGGCCGCCGCCCCGAGCTGCCGGAGTCCGGGCAGATGGATGAGGTGGGCCTTCTCACGGACCGCTTCCGCGGCCTCATGGCGGAGCTGAAGGCGAAGGAGGACATGGTGGCCATGCTGGAGCAGGTGCGCTCCGCCGGCGCCGTGAACACGCGCGTGACGAAGGAAGCGGACATGACCGTGGTGGATGTGGACGCCACCGTGAGCCTGCTGGGCAAACCCTTGCCCGCGCCCAAACGCCTCACCATCAAAGAGGGCGAGACCTTCGCCGGGCGCTACCGGGTGGACGGCGTGCTGGGCAAGGGCGGCATGGGCATCGTGCTCAAGGCCCGGGACCTCCAGCTGGACGAGGTGGTGGCCATCAAGGTCATCCGCCCCGAGCACGCGGTGGACGCGGACTTCCTGGAGCGGCTCAAGCAGGAGGTGAGGCTGGCGCGGCGCATCTCGCACCGCTTCGTGCTCCGCACCCACGACTTCGCGGAGGCCGACAACGTGGCCTTCGTCACCATGGAATACCTCAAGGGCGTCACCCTCAAGCGCCTGCTGGATGACCGCGGCAAGCTGCCGCTCCCGCTCGTGCTGCGCATCGGCCGCCAGGTGGCGGAGGGGCTCGAGGCCGCTCACACGGAGGGCGTCGTCCACCGCGACATCAAGCCGCTGAATGTGCTCTTCGACGCGCGCGGCGATGTGAAGCTCATGGACTTCGGCCTGGCCGCCCCCGTCTCCGCCGCGGGCAAGGACCGCTCCGGCCAGGTCTTCGGCTCCCCGCGCTACATGGCGCCCGAGCAGGTGCGGGGCGACCGCGTGGATCCCCGCACGGACCTCTACTCGCTGGGCGTCATGCTCTTCGAGCTGGCCACGGGGCAGCCGCCCTTCCCGGGCTCCGATGTGAGCGAGCTGCTCCGCAAGCAGCTCTCCGCGGAACCGCCCCACGCCAAGGATCTCGACCACGCCCTGCCCGCCAGCTTCAGTTTCCTCCTGGACCGCCTACTCCAGAAGCGCATGGACGACCGCCCCAGTGGCGCCGCGGAAGTGGTGGAGATCCTCAAGGCCATCCAATCCGGCGGCGAGGCTGGCGATACACGAAAGACCGCCTGATGAAACGCCTCCTTCTTCTCACCGCCCTGCCGCTGCTGGCTCAAGCGCCGCCCCAGGCTGATCTTGCCCGGCTCCGCGCCGTCTGCGCCGCGCCCTCGCCCGAACTGACGCGTCTGCGCCTGCTCTGCGATGGCATCGGCGGTCGCGTGACCGGCAGTCCCGCCTTCCAGCGCGCGCTCCAATGGGGATTGGACGGCTTCAAGGCCGCAGGCGTGGCGGCCCGTGTGGAGCCCTTCACCTTGAAGAACGGGTGGGAGGCCGGTCCCGTGGAGATCCAGATCGCGGGCCCCCTGGGCTTCACACCCAAGGCCACGAGCTGGGGCTGGAGCGCCCCCTGTGACGGCAGCTTCACCATTGTGGATGGCGGGGATGGCAGCGACGCGGCGCTCCAGAGGCTCGGCGCCAAGGCCAAGGGCGCCTTCGTCTACCTCCCCAGCGAGCCCATGACGACGCCGGAGGCCCTCTTCGGCGAATACTTCACCACCTCGCGCCAGACCGCGCGGTTGCGGGCCCTGGGCGCGGCGGGCCTCCTGGCGCAATCCACGCGGCCCAAAAAACTTCTCTACCGCCATGTCGATCCGCTGCTCGGGGACGGCGCCGTCTCGGACATCGTGGAGCTCCAGATCGCTCGGGAAGACGGCGCCCGCCTGGCCCGCCTCCTGAAAGATGGCCCCGCGCAGGCGCGCATCCGCGCGGCCAACCGTGTGACGGGGCCCACGGCCGCGGGCAATGTGATCGCGGAGATCCCCGGCACAGACCTGAAGGACGAGGTGGTCCTCATCGGCGCCCACCTGGATTCCTGGGAGCTGGGCACGGGCGCGCAGGACAACGGTTGCAACGCCGCCATGGTGGTGGAGCTGGCGCGGCTCTTCCGCGCGGCGGATCTCCACCCGCGCCGCACAGTGCGGTTCGCCCTCTTCGGCGGGGAAGAACAAGGCATGCTCGGCTCCAAGGCCTATGCCGCCGCCCACCGCGGGGAGATGGACCGCATCCGCGCCGTCCTCATCTACGACGAGGGCCTGGGCCAGGTGTCGGGCTTCAGCCTAGGCGGGCGCCCCGAATGGCGGCCCATCCTCGACGACGCGCTGGCGCCCCTGGGTGAGGCCGCGCCCAGGGGCCACACGGAGGATGCCTTCGTGGGCACCGACAACTACGACTTCATGGCCCAGGGCGTGCCGACCCTCATCGCGAACCAGGACTGGACAGACTACCTCCCCAACTACCACGCGGAGAGCGACACCTTCGACAAGGTGGATCCCAAGGCGCTGCATGACCAGACCGCCCAGGCCGCTGTGCTGATGTGGGGCCTCGCCAACGCAGCCCAGCTGCCGAAACGGCAGAGCCGAGACGAGATCGGGGCGATGTTCAAGGCCACCGGCATGGAGCCGCAGCTGCGCGCCTTCGGCATGTGGGACGGCTGGATGGACGGAAGCCGCGGCAGGAAGTGATCCGCATCAAACTTCCGGGTCCGGCCCCCAGGCCTCCATGGCGGCCCAGCCGCCTTCGGCGAACTTCGAGAGTTTCGCGCCGCTGCGTTGCGTGGAGAGCAACCGCGCGGCGTAGCGCGCCAGGGGGTCCGCTTCGAGATTCACGAGGTCGCCGGGCTTCAGGCCCGCGAACGCCGTACGGATCACGGTCTCGGGGATGAGGGCCGCGGTGAAGAAGTCCGCGCCCGCGTCCACCACCGTGAGGCTCACGCCATCCACGGCGATGGAGCCCTTCTCCGCCACCAGGGGCGCAAGTTCAGCGGGCATGGAAAAGCGCCAGACACCTTCACCCGTGGGCCGTGATTGAAGCGCGCCGAAGGCGTCCACATGGCCCAGCATGAGGTGGCCATCCAGCGGATCACCCACGCGTAACGCGGATTCGAGGTGGAGCTTCGCGCCGATTTCCAGCTGGCCGAGCGTGGTCTTCGCCAGCGTCTCCTCGCTGAGGTCCGCCTCCCATGCCCGCCCGTCCCGCGCCACCGCCGTGAGGCAGCAGCCGTTCACGGCGATGCTCGCGCCCTCCGTGGCGCGCTCCAGGACTTCCGGAGGCGCCGCGATCCGCAGCCGCGCTCCGCCGGATCGCGAGGACCGCGATTCCAGGGTGCCGAGATGGCGGATCAGGCCGGTGAACATCAGGCCTCCTGCGATGCCTTCGCGTCTTCCTCGCCCAGCTTGCTGTGTTTGGCGCTGTAAAGGAAGTAGGCCAGGAGACCCACGGCCAACCAGATCCAGAACCGTTCCCAGGTGTGGCGGGGGAGCCCCAGCGCCAGCCAGACGCAGAAGATGATGCCGAGAGGCGCCGTGAGCCAGATGACCGGCGCCTTGAACTTGCGGGGCACATCGGGGCGACGCAGACGCAGGATGAGAATGCCGGCGCAGACAAGGACGAACGCGAAGAGCGTCCCGATGTTAGTGAGCTCGATGATCTCGTCGATGTTCATGAAGCCCGCGGGCAGCAGCACGATGACGCCCGTGAGCAGGGTCGCGTTCAGCGGCGTGCGGAAGCGCGGGCTGACCTTGCCGAACCAGGGCGGCAGGAGGCCGTCGCGGCTCATGACCATGAAGATGCGGGGCTGGGCCATCTGGTAGACCAGCAGCGCGCTGCCGAGGGCCACCACGGCGCCCACGCTGATGATGGCGGAGATCTTGTTCATGCCGATGGAGGTGAAGGCGAAAGCGATGGGGTCCGCGATGCCGTGGTAGGCGTGGTAGGGGAGCATGCCCGCGATGACGGCGCAGACGCCTACATAGATGA
The DNA here is from genome assembly GCA_035687325.1 of Holophagaceae bacterium. Classification (GTDB taxonomy): domain Bacteria; phylum Acidobacteriota; class Holophagae; order Holophagales; family Holophagaceae; genus JAFDVN01. The sequence goes on along the minus strand of DASRXV010000029.1, from coordinate 15,480 downwards.
CCGTGCAGATGAGGAGGCTGCCGATGATGCCCCGGGGCATGGCCTTGCTGGGGTCCTTGCATTCCTCCGCCGTGGTGCTCACGGCGTCGAAGCCGATGAAGGCGAAGAAGATGATGGCCGCCCCGGCCTGGACCCCGCTCCAGCCGTTCGGCATGAAGGGGTGGTAGTTGGCGGGTTTCACATAGAAGGCGCCGATGATGATGACGAGGATGAGCAGCAGAACCTTCAGCGACACCATGATGGTGTTGGCCTTCACGGACTCCTTCACGCCCCAGATGCAGAGGGCCGTGATGAGGAGCGTGATGAGCATGGCGAGCAGGTTCATGCCGAGGGGGAAGTGCCCCAGCATGGGCGCGGTCTTGAGCACATCCCAGTTCATGAAGGTGGCCGCGCCGTCCAGCGTCCCGGCCTTGGCCTGGACCAGGTAGGCCAGCTTCTGCGAGAAGTGCAGCGCGCCCTGGTGCGAGGCCGCGAAGCTTTCGGTCGGGAACAGCATCGTCCGCGGGTCCATGCTCAACCATCGCGGAATGCGGATGCCCAGGCCCTGGAGCAGGTTGTCCATGTAGCTGCCCCAGCTGATGGCCACGGCCACATTGGAGACGGCGTATTCCAGGAGGAGGTTCCAGCCGATGATCCAGGCCATCAACTCGCCCATGGTCGCGTAGGTGTAGGTGTACGCGCTGCCGGAGGCGGGGATCATGCTGGAGAACTCGGCGTAGCAGAGCGCCGTGAAGCCGCAGGCGATGGCCACCAGCAGGAAGCTGATGAGCAGCGCCGGGCCGGCCGCGGGGCGCGTGATGCCGAAGGTGGAATCGAAGCCGCCCGCCAGGCCCGTGCCCAGAGCGGAGAGGATGCCCGCGCCGATGATGGCGCCCACGCCCAGGAGCGCGAGGTCCCAGCTGCCCAGAGTGCGTTTCAGGCCGCCGTGCTCCGGCGTCTCCGCGTTGGCGCGGAGCTGCTCCAGCGATTTGGTGCGGAAGAGGTGATTGAACATCAGCGATCCGGGGTGAATCCTCCATCCTACCGCGCCCGGAGGCGCTAACCTCAGCCCGATGCTGCTCTGGAAGGACCGGACCCTGCGCCTCTCCATCACCCGCCTCGGGTGGGAGTACCTGCTGGCGCTCATGCTCATCGGCCTCTTCGCGGTGAACAGCGGCAACAACCTGCTCTACCTCGTCTTCTCGCTGATGCTGGGGCTCTTCCTCGTGTCCGGCGTGGTGAGCCGCCGCTCGCTGCGGAACCTGAAGCCCCTGGACCTGGACGAGGGCAACCTCTTCGCGCGGGTGCGGGGCGGCCTGCGCCTGCGGTTCACGGATGGCGCCCCCCGGCGCATCCGGGGCTTGGAGCTGCGCCTGGCCATGGAAGGCGGCGAGGTGGAGACGGCCTTCTTCGCGGGCGGGGGGGGCGACGCGGAACCCGTGGCCGTCCTCCACGCGCGGGCTGGCAAGCGGGGTTGGACGCGGCTCACGGGCCTGGAGCTGCGCACGCGCCACCCCTTCGGATTCCTCGAAAAGGCCTGGCATTTCGAACTGGACCGCTCGCTTCTCGTGCTGCCCCATCCCCGCGCGCCCCAGGCCGCGCCGGGCGATCCCGCGAAGGAGGGGCAGATCCGCACGCTGCCCCGCCCCGGCGATAGCAGCCCCGAGGGCGCGCGGCCCATGCGCCCCGGCGATCCTCCGGCCCGTGTCCACTGGAAGCGCAGCGCCCAGCGGCCTCAAGGCGAGCTGTGGGTGCGGACCTTCGAGGAGGAACAGCCCCTGGCCCTCCACCTGGAGCTGGACCTGGGGGCTTGGGCCCCGGGCCGCAATTTCGAGCGCGAGCTGGAACGACTCTCCGGCGCCATCCTCCAGGCCCGGCTCCAAAAGCGGGAGGTGGAACTGGTGGTGCGGAGCGCGGAAGGGCTCTGGCGTCACGAAGGCTCCCAGGCCTGCTGGCGGGCCTTGGCCATCTCCGAAGCTGAGGCGGAAAGCGCCGGAGGCCCGGACGCGCCTTCCCCGGCCACCTCCGGCCCGGTTACGGCATCCTGAAAACACCATGGACTTCAGCGATCCCAAAGACCCCCGGTGGCTGCCCCTGCTCGATGCCGCGTGGGCGGCCAGGGAGCATGCCCACGCGCCCTATTCGGGCTTCCGCGTGGGCGCCGCGCTGCTCACGGCCGGGGGCGCGGTGGTGGCGGGCTGCAATGTGGAGAACGCCTCCTACCCGCTCTGCACCTGCGCGGAGCGGGGCGTCGTCACCACCGCCGTGGGCCAGGGCCTCCTACGGCCCGGCAGCCTCGTGGCACTGGCCGTGGTGACGGAGGCCGAGCGGCTCACCCCGCCCTGCGGGGCCTGCCGGCAGGTGCTCGTGGAGTTCGCGGACGGCCTTCCCGTGCTGCTCGCCAACCGCCGGGAACGGGCCATTCATGACCTCGCGGACCTGCTCCCGCAGGCTTTCACCTCCCGCGATTTCAGCCCCTTGGAGCGCGTGCCGGATCTTTCCAAGGACCGTCCAAGCTCCTAGACTAAAGGCCGTCCCCTCTGATCCCGAGGCAACCGAATGGCCATTGATCGCGTCAAAGTCCGGAAAGAAGCTGAGAAGTACCAGCAAGCCGGACGGATCGACAAAGCGGTCGATTGCTATCGCATGCTCGTGGACGACGACCCGAAGAACCTGGCGTTGCAGAACAGCTACGGTGATCTGCTGGCCCAGGCCAACCGGCCCTCCGAAGCGGTGGAGGTCTTCCGTCGGCTCGCCATCGCCTACGAGCGCGACGGCTTCGCGCCCAAGGCCACCGCGGTCCTGAAGAAGGCGGTGCGGTCGGCGCCGGACGACATGGACCTCATGCAGCGACTGGCGGACCTCTACCGCCAGACGGGCATGATCCGCGACGCGGTGGCCACCCACCTGCAGGTGGCCGAGCAGTTCCAGAAAAAGGGACTCGTCAAGCGGGCCCTGGAGGAGTTCGGCAAGGTCGTGGACCTCGACCCGAAGAACCTCAAGAACAAGGTCAAGCTCGCGGACCTCTTCAACAAAGAGGGCATGAAGGACCAGGCGGCGTCCATCTACCTAGAGGTCGCGGAATCCCTGGGCATGGAGGGCAAGGCCGCCGAGGCCATGCAGATCGTGGAGCGGGCGAAGGCCATGACCTCCACGCCCCAGCTCTTCCTCAGCCAGAGCCGCCTGGCGGTGATGGCCAGCGACTACACCGGCGCTGCGGGCGCTCTGCGGGAAGGCCTGAAGTCCAACTCCCGCAGCGTGGAACTGCTGGAGGCCCTCGCGGAAATCGAGCTGCGCGCCAACAACCCTGACCGCGCCATGGAAGCGCTGGCGCAGGTGCCCCAGCTGCCGGAGAAGGATCTCGCCCTCTGCGAGCGCGCGCTGAAGCAGATGGTGGCCGCGGGCCGCGGCGAAGAAGGCCTGCGCCTCTTCGCGCCCCTGGGCCGCGAGCTGGCCCGGCGCGGCATGGGCGACACCGTCACCCGCTCCGTGGTGTCCGCCACCAAGGAGCGCCCCTCCGTGGACGCGTGGCTCTACTTGGCCGAGGTCGCCCAGCAGAGCGGCAACAAGAACGAGCAGATCTACGCGCTCCAAAACGCGCACCAGCTTGCCACCACCGCGGGCGACACGCGCGCCATCGCCTCCATCAAGGCCCAGCTGGCCGAGGTGGGCGCCACGCCGGACGACCAGCCTCTCTCGCGCCCGGACGCCTTCACCAGCTCCTCCGGTTTCTTCCCCTCCATGAGCGGCGGCCATCCCTCGGGCGAGTACACGCGCCACGGGGAGACCGAAATCGACCCCATGAAGCGGCTCAAGGTGGAGCAGTTCACCCGGCAGGGCGAGGCCTTTGCACGCTCCGGCAGCCTGGACCGCGCGGTGGAGGCTTACAAACAAGCGCTCGCGCTCGACCCGGCGAACTTCCCCCTCATCGAGATCATCTGCGGCCTGCATCGCCAGTCGGGCCTCATCACCCGCGTGCAGCAGCAGTACCTCCAGAGCGCCCAGACCGTGCACGGCATGGGCAAGCTGAAGGAGGCCACCTACCTGCTGGACAAGGCGGAGCAGCTCTTCCCCGGCTCCACGCGCATCCACCGCCGCACCATGGGGCTGCCGGACTTCAACGCCCAGGCCGCCACCATGCAGCCGGTCCCGCCTGCAGCCGCGCCCGCTCCGCCTCCCGTCCCTACGCTTGCGGCTCCCACGGTCCCGCTGGCCTTCGCGCCGGACGCCATCATCCCGTTGGACCTGCCTGATCTCGACCAGGCCCCGGCCATCGGAGGCTTCAACTCTTCCGCGCCTACGCCCCCAGTCTTCGCGCTGCCTCCGGCGATGGAAGCCATCCCCATGCCGCCTCCGATGGAGGCCATGCCCCCCGCGGCCATGCCCACGATGCCGCTGCCCCCCATGCCGGACATCATGCCCGTACCGATGCTGCCCGCGGCTCCGGAGCCCGCCGCGCTCAGCCCCGGCGATCTCTCGTGGATGCCTTTGCCCGCGGTACCGGAGCGGCCGTCCCTCACCATGCCCATGGAGCCCGAGGCGGCCATGCCCATGGCCGCGGGCATGGAGATCCCGGACAAACTCCAGGACCTCCTCTCCGACATCGACTTCCAGCTGGATTACGGCAGCCCCGAAGAGGCCAAGGCCGAGATCGACGGCGCTCTCGAGCAATTCCCCGGCCATCCTGAGCTCACGAACCGTCTGGCCAAGGCCGAGGACAAGCTCCTCAAGCTGGGCCACGGTTCCAAGGCCCAGGCCCTGGGCGAGGAGGATTTCGCGAACTCCTTCTTCGACCTCACCGATGTCCTGGGCAGCGCCCTGGAGGACAGCGGCGAGGGCGAGGAGATGCACGACGCCACCAAGGTGGTGGACAAGGTCCAGAGCGTGGACGAGCTCTTCGACGCCTTCCGCATGGGCGTGGAGGAGCAGGTCAAGGGCGACGACTACGACACGCACTACAACCTGGGCATCGCCTACAAGGAGATGATGCTCATCGACCCCGCCATCGACGAGTTCAAGAAGGTGCTGCGCGACCCCGAACGCACCCTGGAGTGCTGCTCCATGCTCAGCATCTGCGAGCAGGCCCGGGGCAACTTCGACGCGGCCATGGAATGGCTCGTGAAGGGCATCAAGGCCCCGGGCTTCCCGCCGGAGGACAGCATCGGCCTGCGCTACGACCTGGGCGAGATGTACCTGCAGACCGGCGACAAGGCCGCCGCGCTTCAGGAGTACCGCCAGGTCTACGACCTGGATCCCGACTACCGGGATGTGGCCAGCCGTATCGCGTAGGGCCTCTTAGACGAGCTCCAGGGATCCCTGCGCGCCGAAGGGCTGCAAGGCCTGGAGCGCGGGTTGGGCGGGCTTGCCCGCGCGCTGGAGGCGGAGCAGTTCCAGCGCGCGCCCATCCCCGCAGGCGAGCCAAGCGCCGTCCTTCGACCAACGGAGCGTGCCGGGCTTATCATCCGTCGCGCGCATCGCGCCCACGGCCAGCGCCTTCAGAATGCCGTCCTCCAGTGCCAGCTCCGCGCCGGGCCAGGGTTGGAGCGCGCGCACGCGGCGGTGCAGTTCGAGCGCGGGGCGCGTCGCATCGAGCCGCGCCATCTCCTTGCTGAGTTTGGATGCGAAACTGGTCTCTCCGGTCTGCGGCGTCGGAACCGCAGTCCCCTCCAGCAGCGCTGGCAGATGCGAAGCCAGCAGGGCGCCCGCGTCCTCCGCCAGCGTGGCCAAGAGGCCCACCGCATCGTCCTCCATCGTGATCGCGCGGAGGCTCATGGCCAGCATGGGGCCTTCATCGAGCCCCGGCGTGATGCGCATGAGGCTCACGCCCGTCTCCGCGTCCCCCGCGAGGATGGCGTGGTTCACGGGCGCGGCTCCGCGCCACTTCGGCAGCAGCGAGAAGTGCAGGTTCCAGGCCCCGAGCCGCAGCGAGTCCAGCATCCAGGAGGGGAGGATGTGGCCGTAGGCCACCACCACGGCGAGGTCGATGTTCAGCGATTCCCAGAGGGCGCGGGTCTCCGGATCCTTCCACCGGGAGGGCTGGTGCACCGCGAGGCCCAGGTCCAGCGCGGCCCCCTTCACGGGCGGCGCTTCCAGCTTCCGTCCCCGCCCCGCCGGCCGATCGGGATTGCAGAAGACGGCCTGCACCGCAGCCGCCTCCGCGAGCGCCCGCAGGGCGGGCACGGCGACCGCGGGCGTGCCGAGGAAGGCGACGCGCGGTGGCATCAGGCGGGCTGGTAGTGCTTCTGGTACTTCCGTTGGATGACTTGGCGCTTCACGGGGCCGAAATACTCCACGAAGAGGCGGCCGCGCAGGTGGTCGATTTCATGGCAGAAGGCCCGCGCGAGAAGCTCCTCGCCCGTGATCTCCTCCCAAGAGCCGTCGGGCCTGCGGTTCTTCACCCACACCTTCATGGGGCGCTCCAGCACTTCGCGGATGCCGGGGATGGAGAGGCAGCCTTCGGGCCCCACCTGCAGCCCCTCCTCGCGGACGATCTCGGGGTTGATGAGGACGATCTTCTGGGCCGGATCCTCGCCGCAGGAGCAGTCGATGACGGCCAGGTTGAGGTTGATGCCGATCTGGGGCGCGGCGAGGCCCACCCCCTCCTCAACGAGGGCCGTCTCGAACATGTCCACCACGAGCTGGTCCAGCTCAGGCGTCCAGGCCCCCACATCCTCGCTGTCCTTCTTGAGCCTGGGATCACCCCAGGTCACGACCTCATGAACGGCCATGGATCTCCCCTAACCCTCCATTATAGTCCTGGGGGCTAAAAGATCCGGATCACATTGAAACCGAGCGCCCAGGAGCCCGAGGGACGGGGGCCGAAGCCCTCATAATCCCCGCCCAGCACCTGATGGGCCGTGGTGCCCAGCTCGTTGGAAGCCAGGATGGAAAACCGGTGGTGGATCGTCCGGTACTGGTAGCCGAAGGCCCAGCCCTGCTTGAAGGTCCCTTCCACCTTGGAGGGCCGCGGATAGAACTCCGCCAGAAGCCCCTGGTGCTCGGCCACCATCCAGCGGACGCCGAAGCCCGCCGTCACGACACTCCGGGCTGTGGCCGTGCGGGACAGGTAGGTGGGGACGGCCGTGAACGCCAAGGAGTCTATCGGCTGCCAGTCCACAGGAGCTTGGAAGGCGCCACCCGCGAGGCCGCCCTTCACAGTCTCGTCGTAGCGCTCGGCTCTCAGCGCGACGCGCCAATGGTCCGTGGCGACCACCTGCTCCTGGAGGGCGAGTGTGAGGGTTTTCTGATCCGAAGTGCGATAGATCTGGGCATTTAGACCTGGGATGGGCTTGATGCCGAAATCGAATCCGAAGGCCGTGTAGGCGCCATTATCCAGCCCGTAAAGATCCTTGCTGTTCCCTTTGGCCTGCTCCTGGAACCGGTGCGTGAAGCGCAGGCCGATATCCCAATCCGCGAGATGGTCCGCCGTGGGCAGGTTGAGCAGCAATGGAAGCTCAGATGCCTCCTGGGCCGCCAATGGAAGGCCCAGGAGGCATCCGAATGCGAGGAGCGCGCGCATCCCCATCAATTGACCACGACTTCTCCAGCCATGCCCATGGCTTGGCTGGTGCCGCCTGCGGCCAAGGTGCCGTGATAGGTGCAGTAGTAGTAGTAGTGTCCCGGTGTGTTGAATTGGTAAGTGTAGGTTCCAGAACTCTGGCCAGCGGGCAACCCCGGGAAGGTGGGTGAGCCGTTATAGGCATAGGAAGTCACCGTATGAGTCCCCCCTTGCCAAGAGAAGGTGACGGTGGTGCCTGCCGTGACTGTGAGCGTGGACGGGTTGAAGGCGGTGGTTCCACCACCATAACCTCCGCCTCCTCCCACCCAGACCGTATTCGGCGGAGGTCCGGAGGGCGGAGGCGGCGTGTAGCTGGAAGAACCTCCACCTCCGCCGCCGCAGGCGAGCGCGGTCGCGAGGCCGAGGATGGAAAGGCCGGATCGGATGTTCATGGGGAGCCTCCTGGCAGATGTCTGCTCTTGGTGGGGTGCTCACCATATTTCGCCCTAGCCAACTCCTTCTCCAGCACCGGTTTGAAAATAGCGACCCATCCGGTCCACCGGCCGGAGGCATCCGGTATTGACGACGCCTCGGCCCCGCTCAATCGTGGTGCGACACCGAACCCCCTCCTGTCGAGCGCAACCGCGATGGCATCCTGGCCCCTCCTCATCGAACTCGACCGCGACAGCGCGGAGGCGCTCTACCTGCAGATCGTGCGGGCCGTGGGCGAGGGCATCCGGAAGGGCCGCCTCAAGGCGGGGGATCCGCTCCCGGGAACCCGCGCCTTGGCGGAATCCCTCAGCGTGAACCGCACCACCACCATCGCCGCCTACCGGGAACTGGAGGCGGAAGGCTGGATCGTCTCGCGGCCGGACAGGGGCAGCTTCGTGACGGACACCCCGCCCCTGCCAGCGACGGAGGACGCCTCCATCGCCGTGGTGGATTCGGGTTCCTGGACCTCCGGCGCGCCCATGACCGAGCCCTTCTTCCAGCCGCAGTCGGTGGGATACGAGGGCTTCCGCCTCATCCCGGATCTGCCAGATGTGCGCCTCGCCCCCACGACCGCCTTCCACCGGGCCGGGGGCCGGGTGCTGAACCGCCAGCGGCAGCGCTTCCTCCAGCCAGGCTGGGACCCGCGGGGGCTGCTGGATCTGCGGGCCTCTCTCTGCCAGATGCTTCGCGATATGCGCGGCATGGCCGTGGACCCCGGCAACATGGTCCTCACCCGCGGGCTCATGAGCACCCTCAACCTGGTGTCCCGGGCCCTCTTCTCGCCGGGCGACGCGGTGGCGGTGGAGAACCCCGGCCACTTCCGGGTGGCGGAGGCCTTCCGGGCCGCAGGCGCGCGGCTCTTCCCCGTGGGCATCGATGACCAGGGCCTCCGCGCCGATGAGCTGGAGGCGCTCCTCGAGCGGGAGTCCGTGAAGCTCATCTACCTCACGGCCAGTCCCCAGTACCCCACCCACGCGGCCATGGGGCCTGAGCGCCGCCGCCGCGTCCTCGAACTGGCGGAGGCGGCGGGTGCCCGCATCCTGGAGGGCGATTTCGCCTTCGGCTTCCACCGCGAGAAGGAGCCGCTGTTGCCTCTGGCCAGCCAGGACACGAAGGGCACGGTGGTCTATTTCAGCGCCCTGGACCAGATCCTGGCGCCGGGACTCCAGGTGGGTTTCATGGCCGGGGTCGCGCCCATCGTGAAGGCCCTGGCCATGCAGCGGCAGCTCATTGATTGGCCAGGCAACCCCGTGCTGGAGGCCACCATCGAGGAGCTCTTCCGGGATGACGAGATGCGCCGCCACCTGGGCCGCATCCGGCGAGTCACGGACGAACGGCGGGAGACCATGGTGGACCGGCTCCAGCTCCACCTGGGCGACGCGTTGGAGGTGGAGAACCCCAAGCAGGGCCTGGCCCTCTGGGCGCGCGTCACCCTCCCGGGCCTCGTGGTGGAGGACTGGGTTCAGCGCTGCGCCGCCAAGGGCGTGGTTTTCTTCCCCGGCCGCCTCTATGATTTCAACCGCCGCGCCGTCTCCGCCATCTGCCTGGGCTTCGCCGCCCATGGGGTGGATGACCAGAACGAAGCCTGCGAGCGGATGGCCCTGGCGTTACGGGAGATGCGAGGTAAGGCCTGAGGCCGCGTCTTTGGTAATCTAGGGGATTGCGCTTTCCCTAGAGGGGCTCCGCCATGCTTCGCGATTTCCGCAAGGTGTTCAAAGACAACGGCACGACCATGGGCGCCCTCATGGTCGTGCTCTCGGCCGGCATGCTGCTCTACCTCGTGCCTTCGGGCTCGCAGAATGTGACGCCCGATTCGGTGGTGGCGCGGGTCTACGGCCACGAGGTCTACAAGCGCGAGGTGGATGAGCAGATCGCCCAGGCCATGCAGCGCTTCGGCAAGGGCGCGAACCAGGAACAGCTCATGGCCTTCCTGGCGCCCCAGGCCCTCCAGCAGGTAGTGCAGGACAAACTCGTGGACGAACTGGCGGAGCGCCACGGCGTCGTCGTCACGGATCTCGAGGTCCGCACGGCGATGGAGGCCCAGCTCAGCCAGTACCCCGTGCTCCTGGATCCCGCCACGCACAAGCTCAAGCCCTACGCGGAGCTGAAGCCCATCCTGGACGAGGACGGCTTCAGCCTGCAGCAGATGGAGAAGCGGGTCCGCAGTGGCCTCGTGCGCCAGAAGCTGGTGGAGCAGGCCGCCCTCCAGATCCCCGTGGACGCCGCCTGGGTGGATTCGGAGAACCGCGCCCGCAACGAGAAGACCACCTTCGAGGAGGCCCGCATCACGCCGGACACCTCGAAGATCACCGATCCCGGTGACGCCACGCTCCAGACCTACCTCCAGAAGAGCGGCCAGCGCTTCCTCCAGCCGCCCCGCCGCGTCATCCAGTTCGTGGCCCTGGACAAGGCCGCCCTGATCAAGGAGACGGCTGTCAACGACGCCGAGGTCCAGAAGGCCTACGAGACCCGCAAGGCCCAGTTCACCACCGCCGCCCAGGTGAAGGCGCGGCACATCCTCTTCAAGGCCTCCACCGAGGCCGAGTACGCCGAGTCCCTCAAGAAGGCCCAGGACCTGCGCGCCAAGCTCGTCCACGGCCTTGATTTCGCCAAGGCCGCCGAACAGTTCAGCCAGGACCCCTCCGCCAAGGGCCGAGGCGGCGATCTGGGCTGGTTCGACGCGCCCAAGATGGTGAAGGAGTTCAGCGACGCCGCCTTCAAGCTGAAGAAGAACGAGATCAGCGAGCCCGTGAAGACCTCCTTCGGCTACCACCTCATCCAGATGGAGGACACCAAGCCCGAGCAGGTGAAATCCTTCGACGAAGTGAAAGACCAGCTCAAAGCCCAGCTGGGGAGCGACCGCTTCTCCACCAAGGCCACGGAACGCCTGGAGAACCTCAAGAAGAAGGCCAACGGCGGCGATCTCGGCAACGGCGCACGGGCCCTGGGCCTCGACGCCAAGCTGAGCCAGCCCTTCACGAATGTGGGCGGTGTGAAAATCGCCGGGCTCAATGGCGCCGTGGATTCCATCGTGAACACGGCGTTCACCCTCAAGGTGGGCGGCGTCTCCAATGTGGGCAGTGTGGGCGATGCCATGGTCCTCTTCCGCGTGCAGAAGGAGGTCCCGCCCGTGGTGGCCCCTCTGGCCGAGATCCGCGACCAGGTGTTGGCGGCCTGGAAGCAAGATCAAGCCCGGGTCGATCTCCAGGCCAAGGCGGGCGAGGCTTTGAAGCAAGGCGGCATCGAAGCCCTCAAACCCCTAGGCGCTGTTATCCAGACCCTGTCGGACACCACGCTCTCCACCCATGCCGACCTTGCCGGCCACAGCGGCATTCGCAAGGCCCTGCTGGACACGGCCGCAGGCCAGACGACGCCCCTGCTTTGGACCGAGGACGGCAAGCTCTGGGTGGCCGCCGTAAAGACGCGCACCCCCGCGCCCTCCCTCACCTTCGAGACGCGTCGCGCGCTGGTCCAGGACATCCAGAACCAGGAGGCGCAGAAGCTGCTCTCCGCTGAGTTGCAGGCGCTTCAGCGGACCGGCAACCTGCACCCCGGCTTCAGCTCGCTTTGGGGTCACCTCGATGGCATCTGGATCAACGACGGCTTCCTGAAGCAGCTCCAGTCCACGAGCCCCGCTGGCGACGACAACTAGTCCGGGAACGGATGGCTGCAGCGGAGGGCCTGCCTGAACGGCAGGCCCTCTTTGCAATCGGGCTGAGCCCTCGGGCAGCGCGCGAAGAGCGGGCAGCCGCCCGGTGCGTCTTCCCGCAGCCGCGCCGGGCCCCAGGCGAGGGGACGGTGGCCCGGCTCCAGGCGCGGCACCGCCTCCAACAGGCCCCGCAGATAGGGATGGCGGGCTTCCGCCATCAAGGTCGCGGCAGGTCCATGGCACATCGCCTCGCCGCCGTAGAGCACGAGAGCCTGGTCGCAGAGCCGCGCCACGGCGGGCAGATCGTGGCTCACGAGGAGCAGCGCCGTGCCCGCGACCCTCAGCTCCGCCAGCAACTCCATGAGATGACCCGCCAGCGTGGGATCCAGCGCCGACAGCGGTTCATCGAGCACCAGCAACGCGGGTTCCAGCATGAGCGCCCGCGCCACCGCCAGCCGCTGGGCGAGGCCGCCGCTCCAGGCCGCGGGCTTCTGTGCCAGCGAAGCCTCCGGGAACTTCACGCGCGCGGCCATGTGGGCCGCGGCTTCGCGGCGATCGGCCTTCGTGCCGCGCTTCCAGATGTCGAGGGGCTCCTGCAGGATCTCCCAACCCGTGCGGTGGGGCGGCAGGCTCGCATGGGGGTCCTGGAACACGGCTTGCATGCGCGGGCGGCGCTGACGCCGTACGCGCTCGGGCAGATGCGACCAGGGTTCGCCGTCGAGCCGCACCTCGCCCTCCTCCGGCTCCAGCAGGCCGAGGATGAGCTGCAGCAGCGTGCTCTTGCCCGCGCCGCTTTCGCCGATGACACCCCAGGCCTCGCCCGGTGCTACTTCGAACGAGACGCCCCGCAGCGCCCACCGTCCGCCGCGCTGGAGCCCCAGGTCGCGGACGGAGAGCAGCATTAGCGGATCACATCGCAGCCCATGAAGGGCTGCAACACCTTGGGCACGCGAATGCTGCCGTCCGGCTGCTGGTAGTTCTCCAGCACAGCCACCCAGGTGCGGCCCACGGCGAGGCCGCTGCCGTTGAGGGTGTGGAGGAGTTGCGCCTTCGCCTTGGGTTCGTTGAGGCGGTATTTCAGATTCGCGCGCCGGGCCTGGAAATCGCCGAACCAGCTGCACGAGGAAATCTCGCGGTAGGTGTTCTGCGAAGGGATCCACACTTCCAAGTCATAGGTCTTCTGGCTGCTGAAGCCCATGTCACCGGTGCAGAGCAGCACGCGGCGGTAGGGCAGCTCCAGCGCTTCGAGGATGGCCTCCGCGTCGCTTGTGAGCTTCTCCAGCTCCATTTCGGCTTCATCCGCCCTCGTGAAAGTGACGAGCTCCACCTTGTGGAACTGGTGTTGGCGGATGATGCCCTTCGTGTCCTTGCCGTAGCTGCCAGCCTCGCTGCGGAAGCAGGGCGTGAAAGCGCAGTGGCGCAGGGGCAGGGAGGCGCCTTCCAAGATCTCGTCCCGGTAGAGGTTTGTGACGGGCACTTCGGCAGTGGGGATGAGGTAGAGCTTCGATTCGCCGTGAGGCACCTGGAAGAGATCCTGCTCGAACTTCGGCAGCTGGCCCGTGCCGTGGAGTGATTCGGCGTTCACGAGGTACGGCGGGATGACTTCGGTGTAGCCCGCCGCCGTCTGGCGATCCAGCATGAAGGCGGCCAACGCCCGCTCCAGCTTGGCGCCCGCACCTTTGAGCACGCTGAAGCGCGCGCCACTGAGCTTGGCCGCGCGATCCAGATCAAGGATGCCGAGCTTGGTGCCCAACTCCACATGGTCGAGAGGCTTCTCGATGGTCGGGATCACGCCCCACTTCTTCACTTCCCGGTTGTCGTGCTCGCTCTTGCCCGCGGGCACGGAGGCATGCGGCACATTGGGCATGCCAGCGAGGAAGGTGTGGAAGGCGGCGTCGGCCTCTTTCTCGGCGTGTTCGAGGGCCTTGAGTTTTTCGCCCACGGCGCGCTGCTGGTCGATGAGATGGGTCGCGTCCTGCTTCTCGCGCTTGAGCTTCGCCACCTCGTCACTCACGCGGTTGCGTTCCGCCTTGAGGGCCTCGGCTTCCTGGATGACGTGACGGCGCTCGGACTCCAGGCGGCCGTAGGTCTCGCGGTCGAAGGCGAAGCCGCGCTCGGACAGGCGCGCCACCACGGCGTCGAGATCGGTGCGCAGGCGCTGAGGATCAAGCATGGGGAATCCGGTAAAACTCCAGTCTACCGGTGCTGCCAGGTCCCCGCAGGCAAGGGTTCGCCGGCCCAGGAAACGCCGAAGGCCATGCGGATCTCATCCAGGCTCCGGCCCGCGCCCAGCAGGAGACCGAGCTTGGCGAGGGCGGACCAGCGGGTGTGGAGGCCGCCGGGGATGGCGCCTGCCCCTTCCAGGGCGCGGCCCAGTTCGTAGGCGCCGAGGTCCACGCCGCCGTCTTCGCATTGGCTCGTCACGACGACGGGCAGCGCGCGGGTGCGGGTATCGGCGAGAAAGGCCTTCAGGTCCTCACGGCCCATGGGCAGGTTGCCTGCGCCGAAGGCCTGGATGAGCACGGCCTTCACGCCGTCCGCCGCCTTGCGCCAAGGCATGCCGGGGTGGGGGGTGAGCGTGAGGATGTCCGTCTCCAGCGCGGCGCCGAGCCCGGCGGGCACGCGGCGCTCGAAGCGGCCGGCTTCTTCAGCGATCCATACATCCACGCCCAGCTCCGCGAGGGGTTCCAGGTTGGGGCTGTGGAAGGCCTCGAAGCGGCCCACGCTGCGCTTGTCGCTGGCCACGCCGCGGATCCAGTGGGAGCCGAAGGCGATGCCCACTTCCGCGACGGCGCGACAGGCCAGGTCCACCGCGTTGATGAGGTTGCTGCGCGCGTCGCTGCGGACAAACGCCAAGGGCCGTTGGCTGCCCGTGAGGACCACGGGCTTGCCCAGGTCCGCCAGCAAGAAGCCCAGCACGGACGCCGTGAAGGCCATGGTGTCCGTGCCGTGGATGAGGACGAAGCCGTCGTAGGCCGCCGCGCGCTTCCGGACGAGCGCTGCCAGCGCCAGCACGCGCTCCGGCTCCAGCGTCGCGGAGTCGCAGTTGAAAGGGACTTCGACCGTGAGATCCGCCAGCCGTTTCAGCTCCGGCACCTGTTCCAGCAGGTGTTCAAGGAACAATCCCGGCGCCAGCGTCGTGGGCTCGCCGCTGGGCGCCATGCCCAGCGTGCCGCCCGTGTGGAGGAGGAGGATCTTCGCGCTCACGGCTTCAAGATTAGCCCGGCTTCAACCTCTGATGAGCGCCTTCACTTCATCCATGCCCTGCTCGCCCGCGCAAGTGACCAGCAGCGCGCACTGGCCAGGCTGGCTGGGGGGGATCTTCACTTCCGCCGCGTAGACGCCCTGGCCGTCGGTCTTGCCGGCCTCCAGGACCACGGCTTTCTTGAGGCTGGAGACGAGTTTCACGGTCACTTCCGCCGCCACCACGGGGGCCTGGCTGCGGGAGAGGCGCACCTTGAACTTCAGGGGGAACGCCTCGCCGAAAATGGGCTTCATGGGCTGGTCCAGCACCACTTCCAGCGTGTCCACATCGCCTTCACGCTGGAGGAACTCCAGGATGGCCTGGTCCAGCGGGCGGTCGTTGAAGGCTTCCTTCTCCACTTCATCAGGCGGCGTGGCGTCGTACTTGCCCGCCTTGATATCCCGGATGATGGACTTGTGCTGCTCGTCCATGCGGGCCTGAAGCGTGCCTTCCTCCAGCTTGCCCTTGACCAGCAGATCCTCGTAGGCGCTGCGGTAGCTGTCGAGGATCTCGCCGCCCACATAGATGAGCGTCTCCACCTTGGGATTGGTGAGGCCCTTGTCCTCGGTCTGCACATGGTAGACGCGGTTGCCGTGGCGGACATCGGTGTTGTAGCCG
>DASRXV010000028.1:0-5474 GCA_035687325.1 Holophagaceae bacterium | reverse complement strand
GGCGTAGCCGATGGCCTGGCTGCTGGAGGTGCAGGCGGTGCTGGAGGCGATCATGCGGCCCGTGAGCCCGAAGAAGACGCCGATGTTCACGGCCGCCGTGTGGCTCATGGCCTGGATATAGCCCGTGGCGCTGATGCCCGTTAGCCGCCCCGCCGCGAGGTTCCGTCCCAGGGCCAGCATGGGCTCTACGCTGCCGAAAGAGGAGCCGTAGGCCACGCCCGTGTGGCCGCCCTTCAGGATGGGGTCGCCCAGCAGGCCCGCGTGCTCCAAGGCCAGCTCCGTGGCACGCACGCTGAGCAGCGCCACGCGGCCCATGGAACGGACCATCTTGCGCGGGTAGTGCGCGGGCACTTCGAAGTGGTCCACGGGCACGCCGAGCCGGGTCTGGATCTCTGCGTGGGCGTCCCACTCGTGCATGATCCGCACGCCGCTGCGGCCTTCCCGCAGCGCGGCTTCGATGGCGGCCCAGGTGTCGCCCAGGGGCGTGACGCCTCCCATGCCGGTGACAACGACGCGGCGCATCAGACCATGCCCCCGTTCACGCCGATCACTTGGCGCGTGATGTAGCCCGCGCTGTCGGAGAAGAGGAAGGCCACGGCCGCGGCCACATCTTCAGGCTGTCCCACGCGGGCCATGGGGATGGAGACAAGAGCGCGCTCCAGCACAAGCTCGTCCACCAACTCGGACTCGATGAGCCCCGGCGCCACGCAGTTCACCGTGATGCCGCGGCTGGCCAGTTCCACGGCCAGCGCCTTGGCGGCGCCGATGAGCCCGGCCTTGGCGGCGCTGTAGTTCACCTGGCCGCGGTTGCCCACCACGCCTGAGACGGAGGCGATGGCCACGATGCGGCCGCCCTTCCGCGTCTTCACCATGGGGATGGTGAGGGGCTGGACCACATTGAAGAAACCATCCAGGCCCACGCCCAGCACCTGGTCCCAATCTTCGCCGCTGAGGGCGGGGAAGGCCGCGTCCCGCGTGATGCCCGCGTTGCAGACGATGCCGTAGAAGGGGCCGTCGGCTTTGACCTTGGTCTCCAACGCCGCCATGGCCTGTTCTCGGTCAGCCACATCAAAGGCCATCCAGTCCGCGCCGTTTCCCAGGTCGGCGCAGAGGGCCTTGGCCTCGTCCACGCGGCTGCGGCAGTGGACCGTCACCGCGAAACCATCCTGCGCGAGACGCGCGGCGATGGCGCGGCCGATGCGGCCCGTGGCGCCGGTGACGAGGACTCTGCGGGGCTGTGGATCAGGTTTCATGGACTTCGATGGCTTTCAGGGTCGCGGTGGCCACGCTCTGGCCGGAGCTCCGGAGCTCGCAGCGGAAGGCGCTGGGGCCGGATTCGTCAAGGAAGAGGACGCGAACCTCGATCTCCAGGACCGTCCCCACCGGGAAGGCGGGCCCGGTGGCGGTGAAGCTGCGGGTTCCCAGCAAGTATCCCACCCGGACGGGACGGCCCGAAAGGGTGTTCCGGTGGCCGCTGAAGGCGGAGGCGGCTTGGGCCATCATTTCCAGGCCCACCCATGCGGGCATGAGGCCTCCGCCATCCAGGTACCAGGCCCCTTCGCGGACGGCGGCCAGGGCGATGCAGCCGTCCTCCGCCAGCTCCTGCAAGCCGTCAAGGACGATGGCGGGCCCGCGATGGGGCAGGAGCGATTCCACCGGGATCATGGTGTTGGCCCGAGCAGGAGGCTGAGGTTGTTGCCCCCGAAGGCGAAGGCATTGGACATGCAGATGCGGGAGACGCCCAAGCGCTCACCTTCGTTTACCAGACACAGCGCGGGGAGGGCGGGATCCGCCTCGCCATCCCAACAGTGGGGTGGCAGCAGCGAATCGGGATTCCAGCGGGGCTGGAGCGTGAGCCAACAGAAAGCCAGCTCCACCGCCGCGCCCGCGCCCAGGGCGTGGCCCGTGAGGGGCTTGGTGCCGCTGCAGGGAATGCCCTCTGGAAAGATCGCGGCCGTGGCCCGGCTCTCCATCTCGTCGTTCTTGGGCGTGGCTGTTGCGTGGAGGTTGAGGTAGCCCACCTGCTCCGGCGCGAGGCCCGCGTCCGCCAACGCCTCGCGCATGGTGGCCTCGGCGCCCTCGCCAGAGGGGTCGGGCGAGGACACATGGTGGGCATCGCTGGAAGCGCCCACACCCAACAGGGCCAGCTCCGAAGGCTCCTGCCGGAGGAGGAAGAGGGCTGCGCCCTCGCCCACATTGATGCCGCGGCGGTTGCGGCTCATGGGGTTGCAGAGAGAGGGTGTGGCGGATTCCAGGGAGGTGAAGCCGCTGATGGTGAAGCGGCAGAGCGAGTCCGAACCGCCCGTGATGACGGCATCGCAGAGGTCCAGCTCCAGGAGCCGCCGTGCCGTGTCGAGGGCCTTGCCGCTGGAGGTGCAGGCCGTGGAGATCGTGAGGGCGGGCCCGCGCAGGCCCAGGTATCCGGCGAGGAAGGGCCCGAGACGGCCGATCTCCTGTTGTTGGTAGTCGAACGACTCAGGAAACGCGCCGTGCTCGACACGATGCGCCACCGCGCGTTCCGTGGCCTCGATGCCCGAGGTGCTGGTGCCCAGCACCACGCCCACGCGGTCGCGGCCGTGGCGAACGATAGCGTCCTCCACTTCGTCGCGGATCTCATCGAGAGCCGCCAGCAGCAGCCGCGTATTCCGGGAATCATCTTTGGCGAAGGACGGGTGGAGAGGGGCCAGCTCGCCGGGAACACGGCCCACGCGGGCCTCGCGTCCCTGGAGCCACCCTGATTCGACCACGAGGCCCGACGTGTCGCCGCGGAACAGCGCGTCCGCCACCTGGGCCTTGCTCCGGCCCAGCGCGCAGACCATGCCTAGCGCGGAGAGATGGGCGGGCCTTCTCATGCTCCAGCGTCCGCCATGGCCCGTCCGATGGCCGCGATGACAGCCTCTGGTGTGCCGGAACCCAGCTCGCCCGTCTTGGCATCCACCGCCAGCTGCACGGTGGTGGCGCGGGTGAGCCGCTCGCCGCTGGCCAAGTCGCGGACGGTGTAGGCGATCTTCAGGCGATCCTCATATTCGAGGAAGGCCGCCTCCACGCGGACCAGCTGCCCGTAGCGCAGGGGCTTGATGTACTTGATTTCGCAGGTCACCACGGGCCAGGCACAGCCCGTGGGCGCCATGGCGTCCAGATCCATGCCTGCTTTGCGCAAGAGCGCCGTGCGGGCGATCTCGAAGTACTTGATGTAGTGGCCGTGCCAGACGATGCCCATCACATCCACATCGTGGAAGGGGACCTCGATCTGGATCTCGGCGCGAAGGGTAGCGGTCATGGGCGCGACTCCGGTGCGGCGTCGCCCCAGAAATCATAGAAATTAAACCACTGGAGCGGCGTGGCGCGGCATTGGGCTTCGACTGCGAGCGCGTAGCGTTCCAACCAGGCCCGCAGCGCCCCGTCGCGGCCTTTGCGCGGTAGCGCGATGCGGTCCGCGAAGCGCTCCATGCGGATGGTGTAGCGCCCGCCCTCCTTCACGCAGAAGAAGAGGAAGACAGGGCACTGGAGGAGGTGGGCCAGGAAGAGCGGCCCGATGGGGAAGGGCGCGGCCTTGCCCAGAAAGGGCACGGCCAGCGTGCGCCCGTTCTCCGCCGCCGGGGGCCGGTCGCCCACGATGAAGAGGCATTCCCCGTTCGAGACTTTTTCTTCCAGCAGCATGGCCGTGCCGGGCCCCGCGTCGCGCACATGGATGAGATCCAGGTCGTAGTCCGGGTTGATGTCCTTGAGCAGCGACTGGAAACGGACCACATGGTCGGAATAAATGACGGCGTTGAGCCCCTTGAACCCGCGAGCGGCGCCGAGACCGCGGAGCATGTCGAGGTTGCCCAGATGGGCGCTGAGGAAGATCGCCCCTTGGCCAGAGACCAGCTGGGCGCGGAAGGAGGCCTCCTCCGGGAACCCGATGTCGCGATCCCCCTTGTCCACCCACGCCAGGAAGCGGTCCACATAGGAATGGGCGAAGGCCCGCACATGGCGGTAGGAGTCGCGGAGCCGTGGCGCGCGCGGCAGATCCGGCAACGGGCCTGACTGTTCAAAGAGCCGCGCGAGGTAGGCCCGCGAGGCCCGCCGCGCCGCGCCGCCCGTGGCGAAGAAATAGGCCGCGACGAATTCCGTGAGGAAGCGCAGGGCGCGCGCGCCGAAGAGCTTGTAAGTCCACAGTGTGAGCCGCAGCCCCAAGGCCGTCCCCCGTTCCTGGATGCGGGACCAGTGCGGATCGTCCGGAGCCGGTTCGGGTTTTCGCGTCAGGCGGCGCCCGAACAGGGCCGGAAGCCGCATTAGCATGCCCAGCACGAGCTGCGTGTGCAGGCGCGTGAGGCGCAGGTTGTCGCGGAGGAGATGGAAGTGGGAGACGCCATCCTCGGGATAGGTCACTGTCACCGGCGTGTTGAGGACGGGCACGCCTTGCCAGTGGAGGCGCACGATGGCCGCGGTGTCGAAGTCCATGCGCGCGGGCAGGACCACACGGTCCATGAGCCCGGCCATGGCCGCCAGCGGGTAGAGCCGGAAGCCGCAGAGCGAATCGCCGATGTCGAAGGAGAGCGTTTCCAGATGCACCCAGGCATGGGTGAAGCGGCGCCCGTAGCGGCGGGCGGGGGGCACAGGGCCCTCATAGCGCGGCACGCCCGCGATGACGGCTTCGGGACGGGCTTCGCCCAGCGCGAGGAAAGCCGCGATGGCCCCGAGATCATGCTGGCCGTCTGAATCCACCTGGAGCGCGTGGGTGAAGCCTGCCGTGTGCGCCGCGCGTAGGGCTTCGCAGACGGTGGCGCCTTTGCCCTGGTTCACCTCCCACCGGGAGAGCCGGAGAGAAGGATGGTCGGTCTTGAAGCGCGCCAGCTCCGCGCGGGTGGCCGCATCGCTGCCGTCGTCGTGGAGGAAAAGCGGGTATCCCGTGGCGATCAACCCTTCCAGCGTGCGGGCGAGAGCAGGCCCCGGGTTGAACACCGGGACCACGATGCAAGGCTTGAAGGGCGCCGTCACGAGGGAGGCGCGAATCGGACGAAGCCGTTGGATTTCCGGCCACCGGCCCCGGCGAAATCGAAGCCCAGCTCGAGAGTGGCAGCGTTCCAGGCGAGGCGGAGCTCCACGGGCTCCAGGGGTCCGATGGTGGCCTGGAACTTCAGGTGCTCCACGGAGCGGAACGCGCCCAAGGGACCGAAGGCCGCTTCGCCCAAGCGGATGGCCCAGTCCAGCTGCACCACGCCCGGCAGGATGGGCTGTCCCGGGAAGTGGCCGGTGAAGGCCGGGTGATCCGCTTCCACTTCGAAGGCGTAGGCTCCGGCCGCGCCCGGGAAGGGGCGGAGCGAGCGCGGAAAGGGGATCACGGGTTGAGCATCTTGTGGACGGCCTCGACCACATCGGCCACCGTCCGCACATGCTTGAACTCCTCCGCCTTCACGCGGCGGCCCGTGATGTCCTGCAGCTGGATGGCCAGCTCCACCGCGTCGATGCTGTCCAGGTCGAGATCCGTG
>DASRXV010000027.1:0-9173 GCA_035687325.1 Holophagaceae bacterium | reverse complement strand
ATCCAACGGCGAGATGGAAGCCGCCATCGAGTACCTGCGCAAGAAGGGGCTCGCCGCCTCCGCCAAGAAGGCCGACCGCATCGCGGCCGAAGGCATCGTCGAGGCCTACATCCACCCCGGCGGCCGCGTGGGCGTCCTGGTGGAAGTCAATTCCGAGACCGACTTCGTGGCCCGCAACGAGGCTTTCCAGCGCATGGTGAAGGACATCGCCATGCACATCGCCGCCGCTGACCCCGCGCCCCGCTTCGTGAACAAGAGCGAGGTCACGCCGGAATTCCTGGAGACCGAGAAGCGCATCGCCACCGAGATGGCGCTGGCCACCGGCAAGCCCGCCAACATCGTCGAGAAGATCGTCGAGGGCAAGATGAACAGCATCTACAAGGAGGTCTGCCTCCTGGAGCAGCCGTTCATCATGAACACGGATGTCACCATCGAGCAGTACCTCAGCACCAAGACGGCCGAGATCGGCGAGAAGCTCAGCATCCGCCGCTTCGTGAAGTTCGTCATGGGCGAGGGCTTGGAGAAGAAGAAGGAAGACTTCGCCGCCGAAGTCGCCGCGCAGATGGGCACCAAGTAGGCGCTCCGCGGATCCATTGAAGGGCGGCCTTGCGCCGCCCTTTTTTTACGGCCAGCATCTTGGGAAGAGTCCTCATGAAATACACCCGCATCCTCCTCAAGCTCTCCGGCGAAGCCCTGATGGGCGAGCAGAAGTACGGCATCGATCCCGCCGTGGTGGCCATGATCGCCGACCAGGTGAAGGAGATCCGCGCTCTTAGCGTGGAGGTGGGCCTCGTCATCGGCGGCGGCAACATCTTCCGCGGCGTGGCCGGCTCGACCAAGGGCATGGACCGCACCACGGCGGACCACATGGGCATGCTGGCCACCATGATCAACGCCCTGGCCCTGCAGGACGGGCTGGAGCAGAAAGGCGTCCACACCCGCACGCTCTCCGGTCTGGAGATGCCCAAGGTGGCCGAGAGCTACATCCGCCGCCGCGCCACGCGCCACCTGGAGAAGGGCCGCGTGGTCATCTTCGGCGCGGGCACGGGCAATCCCTATTTCAGCACCGACACTGCCGCCGCCCTACGGGGCAACGAGATCGGGGCCGAAGTGGTCATGAAAGCGACGAATGTGGACGGCATCTACACCGCCGACCCCAAGAAGGATCCGAAGGCCACCCGCTTCGACAAGGTCTCCTACCAGGAAGTGCTGGAGAAGGGCCTGAAGGTGATGGACGCGGCGGCCATCGCCCTCTGCATGGAGAACAACCTGCCCATCCTCGTCTTCGACATGAACAAGCCCGGCAACCTCGTGGCCGCCGTGAAAGGCGAACCCATCGGCACGCTGGTTGGATAGCGATCTAGACTAAGGGCATGATCCTCCGTCTGCCCGACTCGACGGTCATCGAGGACCCGGATCTGCTCGCGTCCCTGCGGCGGGACGAGTCCCATGTGGCGGGCGCGCTTCCCCGCGCGCTGGTGAAGCCCCGCAGCGCCGCCGCGCTGAAAGAGTTGGTGCGGTTCGCGGAGTCCGAAGGCCTCGGCCTCGTCCCCCGCGACGCGGGCACGGGCAAAGCGGGCGGCTGCGTGCCCGGGCCGGATTCGCTCGTCGTGGACCTCTGCGACTGGCCCGGTGCCGCCATCGTGAACCGCGTCGATCTCTCCCTATCGGCGCCTGCCTCCGCGAGTCTCCGGACCGTAAAGGACGCCGCGTCTGCGGAGGGCCTCTTCTACCCGCCAGACCCCAACAGCTGGCAGCTCTGCGGCTTCGGCGGCAGCCTCGCCACCAACGCGGGCGGGCCCAACGCGGGCAAGTACGGCATGACGCGCCACTGGGTGCTGAGCCTGGACGCGCTCATGGCCGATGGCGACATCCATCGCTTCGGCATCGGCACCGTGAAGGCCAATGCGGGGCCGGCCCTGGCGCAGCTCATGGTGGGCAGCGAGGGAATCTTCGGCCTCATCCTGGGCGCCACCGTGCGGCTCATCCCCGCGCCCCGCGACTTCCTCACGCTGCTGCTACCTGTGGCGCATTGGGAGGATCTCCTGGGCCTGCCCGCCATGCTGGCCATGGCAGGGTTCCAGCCTTCCGCGTTCGAGTTTTTCGATCCATCCGTGCTGTCGGAACTGCGGGCCCATGGCCCTGAAGAAGCGCGGCGCCTGCCGGGCGAGGCCTTGGCGCTCATCGAGTTCGACGACGACGGCTGCACGGGCGAGACCTTCATCGACCGCCTCCTCTCCGCGCTGGGAGACGCCGCCTCCGCCATCCAGCTCGCCACGGACGCTGCACAACGGGAGCAGCTCTGGGCCCTGCGGCGCATGACAAGCGCCTTCCTCAAGGAGCGCTACCCGAAAAAGGTGAGCGAGGACATCACGGTGCCGCGATCGCGCATCAAGGACTTCTTCGCGGGGCTTGAGCGTCTGAAGATCCCCGCCGTCTCCTACGGCCACCTGGGTGACGGCAACCTCCATGTGAACCTCCTGGCAGCGGGCAGAACCTCGCCGGAGGAGGTCGAGGCGCAGGTGATGGCGCTCTTCCGCCTCAGCGTGGAGCTGGGCGGCACCCTCAGCGGCGAACACGGCATCGGCCTCGCGAAGCGTGACGCCTTCCTCGCGCTTTCGGACCCGTACCAGATCGAGATGCTGCGCAACATGAAGCGGGCGCTGGACCCCCATGGGATCTTCAACCCCGGCAAAGTGATCTGATGATCCGCATCAAACGCGCCTACGACCCTCCCAGCCGCGCCGATGGCGCCCGCGTCCTCGTGGACCGGCTCTGGCCCCGGGGCTGCACGAAGGAGGCGCTGGAACTGCATGGCTGGATGAAGTCCGTCACGCCCAGCGCCGACCTCCGCAAGGCCTTCCACAGCGGGGCCCTCACCTTCGACACCTTCAGCGAACGCTACCGCAAGGAGCTGGCGCTGCCCGAAGCGCGGGAAGGCCTCGACGAGCTCGCGGCGCTCGCCCGCGAGGGGACGCTCACCTTCGTCACAGCCAACATGGACGAGACGCGGAACCACGCCCTCCTCCTCAAGGCCGCGCTCGAAGCCCATCTCCAAAAGGAGAAGCCATGACCCTCATCCTCGGCCACCGCGGCTACTCGTCGAAGCACCTCGAGAATTCCATGGAATCCTTCCGCGCGGCGCTGGCGGCGGGCATGGACGGGTTCGAGCTGGACACGCAGCCCACGCGCGACGGCGTGAGCATGATCCTCCACGACGACAGCGTGGACCGCACGGCGCTGGGATCGGGCATTCTGCGGCGCCTAAAGGCTTCCGAGCTGCCCAAACTCCGCAATGGCGAGGCTCTGCCGCACCTGGCAGACGCTCTCGCCCTGCCTGCCAAACTCATCAATGTCGAGCTGAAGGGCGAGCCTGGATGGAAACAGGCGCTTGCCGCCGTGGAAGGCGCCGACGCGCTGGGCAAGGTGCTGTTCAGCAGCTTCGAACATTCCGAGGTCCTTCAGCTCTGGGCGGCCTGCCCCGAGGCCCGCTGCGGCTTCCTCTGGGAGCATGACGAGGCCATGGATCTGGACGAAGAAGCCCTCGCCGAGTTGCCCGCGGAACTCCACTTCCATCCGCCGCTCTCGGCCGTGAAGGCCAACCCCACGCTCTGGAAGCCCCACGCCGCGCGCCTCGCCCTGTGGGGCATGAAGACACCAAAAGAAGCCGATGACCTCGGCTTCGAGCCGGGAATCCTCATCGCGGACGGGCCTTCGGCCCGGTAAAATCGGGGTTTCCGTCCGGGAGCCCTGATGATCACCCAGAAGCATTTCCTGTCCCTCGCCGATTACTCCAGCCAGGAGATCCGCGAGCTGCTGGAGACGGCCGCCGACCTCAAGCGTCATCCGCAGCTCTACCGTGAGGCGCTCAAGGGCAAGGTCCTGGCGATGATCTTCGAAAAGAGCTCCACGCGCACGCGCGTGAGCTTCGAAACGGGCATGTACCAGCTGGGGGGGCTCGCGCAATTCCTTTCCAGCCGCGATATCCAGATAGGCCGCGGCGAGCCCATCCACGACACGGCCGCCGTCCTGAGCCGCTATGTGGACGGCATCATGGCACGCACCTTCGCGCACCAGACCGTCACGGACCTCGCCAAGTACGGCCGCGTGCCCGTCATCAACGGCCTCACGGACCTGGAACACCCCTGCCAGATCATGGCGGACCTCCAGACGGTCGCCGAGCACTTCGGCCATCTCAAGGGCCTCAAGTTCGTCTACATCGGCGATGGCAACAACATGGCCCACTCCTACATGCAGGGCACAGGCAAAGTGGGCATGGACTGCACCATCGTCACGCCCAAAGATCCCAAGTACTCCTGCAACGCCGACATCATCAAGGGCGCGCAGGCGGATCACGCGGCGCAGGGCACCAAGCTCGTCATCACCGACGATCCCAAGGCCGGCATCGCGGGCGCGCATGTGGTGGCCACGGACACCTGGGTGAGCATGGGCATGGAGGAGGAGAAAGCCGAGCGCCTCAAGTCCTTCGCCGGCTTCACCGTGGACAAGGCCCTCATGAAGCTCGCCGCCAAGGACGCCATCTTCCTCCATTGCCTGCCCGCCTACCGCGGTTACGAAGTGACCGAGGAAGTCATCGACGGCCCCCAGAGCAAGATCTACGACGAGGCCGAGAACCGCCTCCACGCGCAGAAGGCCATCCTGTACCACCTGCTGCGCGCCTGATCTCCCTCTTCACCTGCTACGCAGGTAGCCGGTCACCAGCGCCGTCGTTTCGTCCACGAAGCGGTCCTGCTTGAGCCATTCAGGCTTCTCCAGGACCGCGCCGTGGACACAGGCCTGGACGGCGTGGCAGACGACGAAGGCGGCCATGGCAGGGTCGGGCGCGTGCAGGGTCCGGCCGCGGGATTCGATGAAGCGGGTGAGCAGCGCCTCCACCTCGTGCTCCACGGCGTGCAGCTCCTTCAGGCCGCCTACGGCGGGGGCCAGACGGAGCAGCTCTTGATGGAGCTTGGGCTGATGGCGGCGGATCTCCACCATGCCCTGGATGACGGCGCGGGCCACGACCTCCAGTGGCGCGTCCCAGGCCTCCGCGAAGCGCGCGCGGATACGGTCGCGCACGCCATGGGTGTGCCGTTCGCAGAGGGCCCTCACCAGGGCCTCCTTGTTGGGGAAGTACTGATAGAGCGAGCCCACGCTGACGCCCGCCACGGCGGCCACACGGTTGGTGGTGAGGGCCTCGAAGCCCTCGGAGGTCAGAATGCGAGCCGCCGCCGTGAGGATGGCCTCCACGGTCTCTTTGGCCCGCGCCTGGCGCGGCATTTTGCGGACCGGAGGGGGCTTCATGGGATGCGAGTAGCGAACATGAGTAAAAGCTCGCATTTTTGAAGGACGCCCGCAAGGCCCTTTCTGGAGCCGCCATGTCCCTCCGTTCCCTCGCTTTCTTCGCCGCCCTGCCCGTTCTAGCCGCCGAGCCGTCCGCCCTGGCCCTGATGCCCGTGGGCGCGCCCGCCGGTTCCTTCGTCCTCGATCACGCGCCAGACCTGGACAAGGGCATCCAGTCCTTCGTGGCCCAGGCCTCCAGCGGCCAGCGTGACCACATCGCCAAGCGCCTGAAGGAAGTGGACCCGCTCTACCAGCGCGTGGAGATCAGCTCGACAACGGACGCCGTCACCCTCACCTTCGATGGTCGCGTGCCCCTGGTGCTGCCCCTCAACGGGCAGGAAGTGGCCTGGACCCGCGAAGGCGGCGAGGTGATCCGCGTGAGTGTGCGACCCTCCATGTCCGGCCTGCTCCAGACCTACAAGGCCGCCGATGGCGAGCGCACCAACGAGTTCATCCTGCTGCCCGATGGCCGCCTCATCCTCAGCGTGCAGGTCCACGTGGCGGGCCTGGCGAAGGATCTGAGCTACAAGGTGGTCTACAGGGCCGCGAAGTAGGAAGTCCAAAGAGGCCTGCTCTCGCGGGCCTCTTCGATGGCCGGATCACTGGATCAGTGGTGTCCTACCGCGCTGAGCAGCGTGCGGCCCTTCACGGCGCATTCCTTGTGCGTGATGTGGTGCTCGAACTCGGAACGGAACTTCTGGAGCATGGAGTCCATGGGGCCGCAGGCGGCGTCGCCGAGGGGGCAGAGGGTGCGGCCCGCGATGCGGGGCGTCATCTTCGCGAGGAGGTCCAGGTCCTCCATGCGGCCCTCGCCGTGCTCGATGCGGTTGAGGATCATCTCCATCCAGTTGCAGCCTTCGCGGCAGGGGGTGCACTGGCCGCAGCTCTCGTGGGCGTAGAAGCGGATGAGGCGCAGGCAGGCCTGGACCATGCAGGTGTCCTCGTCCAGCACGATGATGCCGCCTGAGCCCGCCATGGAACCCGCGTTGCGCACGGCGTCGAAGTCCATGGGCGTGGACAGCTCGGCCTCCGAGAAGACCGGCGCCGAGGCGCCGCCGGGGATGACCGCTTTGACCTTCTTGCCGTTGGGCGTGCCGCCCGCCAGTTCGTTGATGATGAAGTCCAACGGCAGGCCCAGGGGCAGCTCGTAGAGGCCCGGGCGCTTCACGTGGCCGCTCACGCAGAAGACGCGGGTGCCGCTGTTCTTGGGCGTGCCCAGCTTCGCGTACTCGGCGCCGCCCATGCGCAGGATGGGCGGCACGGTGGCGATGGTCTCCACATTGTTGATGGTGGTGGGCTGCCCGAAGGCGCCCTTGGCGGCCGGAAAGGGCGGCTTCACGCGGGGCTCGCCGCGGCGGCCCTCCAGCGAGTTCAGCAGCGCCGTCTCTTCGCCGCAGATGTAGGCGCCGGCGCCGCGGTGCACGATGATCTCGCAGTCGAAACCGCTGCCGAGGATGTCCTTGCCGAGGTAGCCCTTGGCGCGGGCCTCATCCAGCGCCGCTTCCAGTTTCTCGATGAGCCAGAGGAATTCGCCGCGGATGTAGACGAAGGCCGTGTGCGCCTGCATGGCATGGCAGGCGATGACGATGCCCTCGATCATCTGGTGCGGGTTGTACTCCAGGATCGCGCGGTCCTTGAAGGTGCCGGGTTCGCCTTCGTCCGCGTTGATGACGAGGTAGCGCGTGAGCTTCTTCTCGGGCGTGTCCTTGGGCATGAAGGACCACTTCATGCCGCAGGGGAAACCCGCGCCGCCCCGGCCCCGGAGGCCGGAGGCCTTCACATCCTCGATGACGGCGGCGGGCTCCATCTTGAGCGCCATCTTCAGAGCCACATAGCCCTCGTGCTTGGTCTCGTAGGCGGCCAGCTTCCAGTTGTCGAGGTCGCCCGCGCCGCGCAGCAGCAGGGCCGGGTACTTGTCCGTGCCATAGCCCACGAAGGTGTAGCGCTGGGGATCGTTCTTGGTGCGGATGGCGGCCATGATCATCCCCTCACTGCGCCCAGGGGCGGACTTCGCCGCGCTTGCAGGCTTCCATGATCTCGTCGAGCTTGGGCTCGTCCACGAACTCCTCGTAGACATCCGCGTTCACCTGGAGGCAGGGCGCGCTGCCGCAACTGGCCAGGCACTCCACCTCCTCGATGCTCCAGAGGCCGTCCTTGCTGGGTCCCGAGCCCGGCTTCGCGCCGGTCTTGGCGCAGACCTTCTCCAGCAGCTGGGCGCCGCCGTTCAACGCGCAGGGCAGGTTGGTGCAGACCTGGATGTGGAATTTCCCCACGGGATGCTTCTTGTAGAGGCTGTAGAAACTGGCCACGCCGAAGACATGGCCTTCGGGGATCGCCAGGGCCTTGGCCACGGCCTTCATGGCCGCGAGGCTCACGAAGCCGAAGTCGCGCTGGGCGATGTGGAGGGCGGGCAGCGTCGCCGCGAGTTTGTCGGGGTACTTGGCGGCGATGGCTTGGATCTCCGCGACGGCCTCCGCGCTGAATTCCGTGCGCTCGCTCTTGGGCAGGCGTTCGCCGGGGGCCATCGGGTGGTCCACGGTCTCCGGCGGCAGTGGGTGGTTCATGGCGCGCTCCCAGGCCCACCAGTTTAGCGCCAGTCCGGCCCTGGAGGCCGCGCCGATCCAGGCGCCCGGCCTATTTCAGGGTCTCGTGCGTCCCATCGCAGAAGGGGGGCGTGTGGGTGTGCTTGCACTGGCAGAGCCAGACTTCCTGCGTCTCGGCGATGACGAGCTTGTGGGGGCGGAACTCCGTGCCCTTATGGTGCCCGTCGCAGAAGGGCTGCGTCGCGCTGAGGCCGCAGACGCACCAGAGGTAGGTGCCTGGCTCCAAGGTCAGGCCCGCGGGCTCCCGCTTGGCGATGTGGGGTTCTGACATGAAAAACCTCCGGGAGGACTCCCCCGGAGGTTAGGCCTGGATGTTTGGTATGCCAGTTTTACTTGCCCGCTTCCACATCCAGGGTGATCTGCACATCATCGCCCAGCAGGCCCTTGCCGTAGCTCACGCCGTAGTCCTGGCGGTTGAGGGTGACGCTGCCGTCGCCGAAGCCCGCCACCACCGCGCCCGGCTTCATGCCCGGCTTGGCGCCGAAGTTCGTGATGGGGAAGGTGATGGCCTTCGTGACGCCATGCATGGTGAAGTCGCCGGTCACTTCCAGGCGGCCGTTGCCCAGATCCTTCACGGCCGTGCTCTTGAAGGTGATGGCGGGGTACTTCTCCACATCGAAGAAGTCGGCGCTGCGCAGGTGCTTGTCGCGGGCGGCATCATCCGTGTTGACGCTGCTGGCGTCGATCGTCACCTGCACGGAGGACTTGCTGATGTCCTTGGCGTCCACGGTGATGGTGCCGGTGAACTTCGTGAAACGGCCCGAGACCTTGGAGACCAGGTGGCGGACGCGGAAGCCCACCTCAGAGTGGGTGGCGTCGATGATGTAAGTGTCCGCGGCGAAGGCGGGGGCGGCCATCAGCAGGATGGCGGGGGCGATGAGACGGGCGAGGCGCATGGGTTCTCCAGGAGGAAGGGAAGCTTGAGAGGTCCAGATTATAAAATCCTATTGAGTGTTACAACATCTTTGTGATCGAAGTCATACTGGGGCCGCCATGGATGTGAAACAGGAACTCAAGATCTCCAAAGCCCTGGGGCCGGGCCAGGAATTGGCCCTGTCCATCCTCCTCACGCGCGAATATGTCTCCCACATCCAGGAGCGGGAGGTCTTCGAGCCGGAGCATGTCTCCAGCCAGCAGTACAACATCCTGCGGATCCTGCGGGGCGGCCCCACCGAGGGCTACATGATCAAGGAGCTGCGGAGCCGCGTCATCTACCGCTTCGCCGAT
>DASRXV010000026.1:0-33620 GCA_035687325.1 Holophagaceae bacterium | reverse complement strand
CTGGCCGCCCACGAGCTTGTTCACGGGCTTGCCGTCCTTGAACAGGATCAGGGTGGGGATGGACATGATGCCGAAGGAGCCCGCCACCTCGGGGTTCTCGTCCACATTCATCTTCACGATCTTCGCCTTGCCGCCCAGCTCGCCGGCCAGCTCGTCCAGCATGGGGGCGATGGCCTTGCAGGGGCCGCACCAGGGGGCCCAGAAGTCCACCAGGGTGACGCCGTCCTTCACGGCCGTGGGGAACTCGGAATCGGTGATGTGGGCGACGAGGTCGGACATGGATGCTCCTACGGAAGAGGCAGAATACCAGGGCTGCCCGCTCCGGCGTTCCCCCACTGCGCGATGGTGAAGATGCTCATGTAGCGCTCGTTGGTCTCGCGCAGGCGCGCGGCCAATGTTTCCGAGAGGGCGAATAGGATTTTCAAGGCCAGCTGGTGGTGGGACTCGATGAGCGTCCTCAGCTCCTTGAGCGGGATGAAGAAGAGCTCCGAGTCCTCGTGGGCGATGGCGTCGGCCGCGCGGGGGCTGTTGTCGATGAGCGACATCTCGCCGAAGAAGGCGTGGGGTTCCAGCACGGCCAGCGCCTCCTCGCCGCTGGGCGCGCGCTTGGAGATGCGGACGGCGCCCTTCATGACGACGAACATGCCGTCGCCTTCGTCGCCCTCGGAGAAGATCTTCTGCCCGGCCTTGAAAGGCCTCACCTGGCCGGCGATGAGGATCTGGGCGCGTTCCTGCTCATCCAGGTTCCGGAAGAGCGGCGACTTGGTCAGGAAGACGGTGCTGATCACGGCGCGGGGGCCCCTTCTTTAGGACTGGGAAACCTGGAGGGGGACATGGGCCCGTATGTCGAGCCCGAAACCTCGCAGGCCAACATAGCGAGTTTCATGCCTGCTGAGGAGGCGCATCTCGCTGATTCCCAGCTCGCGCAGGATCTGGGCCCCCACGCCGAACTCGCGGTCCCCCATGGCGGCCGGGGCGGGCGCGCCCTCATCGAGCACGCCTTCGGTGCGCCCATGGCGGCGTAAGTAGACCAAGACGCCCCGGCCCTCCTTGGCGATGGCGTCCATGGCGGCCTGGAAGGACCCGCACTGGGGGCCGAACCCCAGCAGATCCTCCGGGAGCGTCTCCAGGTGCACCCGCACCAGGGGCGGCTCGGAGCCCGCGAGGTGGTCGCCCAGGACGAAGGCCAGGTGGGTGCCGCCGTCCAGGAGGCTCTTGAAGCGGTGGACCTTCAGGGCGCCCCAGGCCGTCTGCCGGGGTTGCACATCCAAGGCCTTCACCAGCGGTTCCTTCCGCAGCCGGTAGGCCACGAGATCGGCCACCGTCACCATGAGCAGGCCATGCTGGCGGCAGAAACCCACGAGGTCGGGCACCCGCGCCATGGTGCCGTCGTCCTTCATGATTTCGCAGATGACGCCGCTGGGATGGAGCCCCGCGAGCCGCGCCAGGTCCACGGAGGCCTCGGTCTGTCCCGTCCGCGTCAGCACCCCGCCGGATCTGGCCCGGAGCGGGAACATGTGGCCGGGCTTCACGAAGTCGTGGGGTCTGGAAGCCGGGTCGATGAGAGCTTGCACCGTGCGCGCCCGGTCCTGGGCGCTGATGCCCGTGCTTGTGCCGTGGCGGGCCTCCACCGAGATGCAGAAGGCCGTCTCGAAGGGGCTCGTGTTGTCCCGGACCATCATGGGGATCTGGAGCCGGTCCAGCGTCTCGCCCTCCAGCGTCACGCAGATGAGGCCGCGGCCGTGAGTGGCCATGAACGCGATGGCCTCCGGCGTGCAGGCCGCTCCGGCCATGGTGAGGTCGCCCTCGTTCTCCCGGTCCTCGTCATCCACCACCACGACCATGCGGCCCTGACGGATGGCCTCGATGGCGGCCTCGATGGGCGCGAAGGGGCGCTCGGGGGTGGGGAGATCGGGATGGCCGTCCATGGCTTCCAGGATCATCCACAAGTCCAGGCCTGGGAAGGGGATCGTGCTAGGATCAAGGCTATATAACCAGATCTCCATGGAAGGAAGGTCCGGCATGAGCCAGGGCGGCATACAGGGAAACATGCGCGACACGCCGATCGCGGACATCATCCAGCTGGTCTGCGGCGGCAACAAGTCCGGCGTGTTCCAGGTGGAGCAGGACACCCACCGCGCGCGCATCCACCTCAAGGACGGCCGCATCGTCCACGCCGTGAGCAGCGGCGGCCACGAGGGCATGGATGCCCTGCTGGAAGTGGCCTTCTGGCTGGATGGCACCTACCGCTTCGAGGAAGGCGCGCAGGAGACGCCCGCCACCATCACGAAGAGCACGCCCGCGGTGCTGAGCGAGCTGGGCATCCGCATGGACGAGTGGCGCGTCATCAGCCAGAAGATCCCCAGCGTGGACCTCTACCCCGTCTCGAACCTGCTGCCCGGCGAGGAGCCCAAGGGCGCCAACCCGCGCGAGGTCAAGCTGCTGGCCGTCCTCACGGGCTACTACACCGTCGCCGAGCTGGCCGAGGTCATGCAGCGCCCGCTCATGAAGGTCGCCAAGGACCTCTACGGCCTCGTGATGGCGGGGCATGTGACGGTGAAGGGCGTGCGCTCCGGCCGCCCCCCGAAGATCGAAGGCGTCGCGCCCGCTCCGGCCCCCGCGCCGCTTCCGCCGCTTCCGCCGCCTGTTCCGTCCGGTCCGTCCATGGAAGAGACGGCCATCGTGAAGCTGGCGCTGGCGCCGCCTCAACCCCAGGCCAGGCCCGCTGCTGCGCCCGAGCCCCTGCTTGAAACCGTTGGCGGTGGCGTTGCCGGCATGGCGCCTGTCGCGGCCGCCCAGGCTCCGGCCACCCCTGCGGTCGTGGATCCGCTCCGCCTGGCCAAGCTCACGGCCTACACCCAGCGCATCGCGGGCACCGCGAAAAGCGTCCTCCCGGCCGGGAACCACCACATGGTGGACCAGCTCCAGGCCAACGCGACCCAGTTGCTGCTGGGCGGCGATGGTCCCGACGCCGTCAAGAACCTGGCCCTCGCCATCTCCAAGGGCGCAGTGGATGCCGGTGTGGACGCGGACACGGTCCGCAACCTCAACGCGCAGCTCAAAGCCATCTTCGCCAAGTAGGGAACAAGCCCGTTCCCGGACGCACCCACGGGCACCAGAGCCCGCGGACCGGGCCGGGAAGGAAGCAATGGGACCGACCATGATCCGCACGCGCCATCTTCTGCTGGGCCTCACGGCCGCCCTCCCGCTGCTGCTCGTGAGCTGCATCAAAGGCACGGGAAGCAGCTCCGGCGCCACCAACGGCACCGTGCTCTACCTCTTCGACGGCGCCGCGTCCCAGATCCTCGTGTGGAAGGATCTCTCCACCGCCTACAGCGCTGCCACGACGCCCGCGGCGGATCTCACGCTCACGAGCACGGCCCTCACCCGCTCCCAGCCCGTGGCCTGGGGCGGCATGACCGTGGACACCCAGCGCAACCACCTCTACTTGCTCTACCAGGACGGCTCGGTCATCCGCATCGACCAGTTGCGCTCCCAGAGCGGGACCATCATCTCCAGCAACCTCGCGGTGTTCACGTTGGACAGCTCCCAGCGGCTCACGGGCAGCGTCTTCGGCCAGCTCGCGCTGGATGCCCAGAACGACAAGCTCTACGCCTGCGAGCACGGCACCAGCGGCACCTCGCGCGTGTGGGCCGTCAGCCAGCCCGATGCTATCGCCAACAGCGGCGTCGCGGCCTTCGCCACCGTGAGCGACGACGAATCCGGCACGGGCTCGGTGGGCGCCGCCGCGGGGCAGGGGGCGGTCTTCGGCTACTTCGCGGGCGGCAACCAGGTCATCTCCGGCATCAGCACCTACAACGGCCCGCGCCTGCGCAAGGGTACGAGCGGCGCCTTCGTGCCCGGCAATGTCCTTATCGGCGACACCACGGGCCTCGACCAGAGCGCCACCGGCTCGCTGGCCCTCGACACCGCCAACAGCATGCTCTTCGTGGGGCTGGATGCCGGCTCCACCACCGCCAACTCGCCCACGGCGGGCGCGCCCGTCCTGGCGTTCCAGACGGGCCAGTTCGGCCTCGCGCCCAATCAGCAGCCCAAGTTCTGGCTGGGGTCTTCCAGCACCGGCGCCATCATGGCCCTTTCGCACGCGGGCACGAAGGCCTGGCTGGTGGGCCTGCAAGGCAGCAAAAGTGCGGGCATCCAGACCATCCTGGTGTGGCAGCAGCCCGCCTCCGGCGTGGCGGCGAAGGCGCTGGTGATCGGGCCGTCCTCCGCCCAGTACCTGGCCGCCGCGCTGGACGGGAGCGGTTCCTGATGCAGGCCCTGCGGCTGCTGGGGCTCCTTCTCGGCGATGCGCTGAGGGATCTCCTGCGCCAGCGGGGCCAGCACCTGCTCGCGGTGCTCACGCTGGCCTCGGGCCTGCTGCTGGCGGGCGGTGGCCTGTTGGCGGTGGAAGGCCTGGACCGCCTCGCAGGCCAGCTCGAAGGCCTCGCCAAGGTGACGGTGTGGGCCGCGCCGGGCGGCAGCCTCGCCCAGGCGGAATCACAGCTCAAGAACGATCCCCGTTTCGTGGCCGTGGACCGCATCAGCGCGGGGGAGAATGCCAAACGCTTCAAGGACACGACCCAGGAAGCGGGCTTGCTGCTGGAGAGCGTGGGCCAGGACGCGCTGCCCGAGAGCCTCGAACTGAGCCTTCGCCCTGACCTCCGCGCGCCGGACAAGGCCATGGCCGTGGGCGAGAGCCTCAAGACCCTGCCGGGCGTGGTGGATGTGCTGGTGGACCAGGAGCGGCTCGCGGGCCTGCTCCGCACGGGGCGGCTGCTGCGGCAGGCCCTGGGCGCGCTGGGCCTCCTCCTGCTGCTGGCCGCGGGCTTCTCCACGGGCAATGTGATCCGCATGAGCATCCTGGCCCGGGAAGAGGAGATCGGCATCATGCGCCTCGTGGGCGCCAGCGAGGCCTTCATCCGCACGCCGCTGCTCATGGTGGGCGCGCTGCTGGGCCTGCTGGGAAGCCTGCTGGCCGTGGCTGCGCTCTATGCCCTGTGGCTGCCGCTCTCCCGCGGCGTGCTGGGCCTGCCGCCCCTCCTCATCGAACTCGCGCGGCTGGGTTTCTTCTCAGGCAAGAGCCTCGCCCTCCTCATCGCCGTGGGCGCGGCCACCGGCGCGCTGGGCGCGCTCTGGGGCTTCTGGTCCACCCAGCGGGCCCAGCGGCAGATGGAGACGCAGCTCGCGGAGCGGAGCTGAACGCATCAACCCGCCTCATGGATCCATTCGACTGACCTTGGACCGGGCGCAGGTGTAAGCTGGGTTCCCGCGCGCTGGCGCTTGGAGATGCGATGATCCGCAAGCAGGAAGCCCTCGACTACCACTCCATGGGACGGAAGGGGAAGATCGAGGTCGTTCCCACCAAGCCCACGAGCACGGCGCGCGATCTCTCGCTGGCCTACTCGCCGGGCGTGGCAGAACCTTGTCTGGAGATCGAAAAGAACCCTGAGGACGCCTACCAGTACACCGCCAAGGGCAACCTCGTGGGCGTCATCTCCAACGGCACGGCCGTGCTGGGCCTGGGCAACATCGGCGCGCTGGCGGGCAAGCCCGTGATGGAAGGGAAGGGCGTCCTCTTCAAGCGCTTCGCCGACATCGATGTGTTCGACATCGAAGTGGACGAGACCGACATCGACAAGTTCTGCCAGGTGGTGCGGGCCCTGGAGCCCACTTTCGGCGGCATCAACCTGGAGGACATCAAGGCGCCCGAGTGCTTCGAGATCGAGAAGCGCCTCAAGGCCGAGATGAAGATCCCTGTCTTCCACGATGACCAGCACGGCACCGCCATCATCGCCACCGCCGGGCTCTTCAACGCGCTGGAGATCGCGGGCAAGGACGCGGCCAAGGTGAAAGTGGTGTTCAGCGGCGCGGGGGCCTCGGCCATCGCATGCGCGAACATGTTCCTTGTGGCCGGTGTGAAGGTCGAGAACCTCTGGCTCTGCGACACGAAAGGCCTCGTGTTCGAGGGCCGCACGGAGGGCATGAACGCCTACAAAGCGAAGTTCTCCAAGAAATCGGATCTCCGTTCCTTGGAAGAGGTCATCAAAGGCGCCGATGTCTTCGTGGGCTGCAGCGCCAAAGGCCTCCTCACGCCGGACATGGTGCGCAGCATGGCGGCCAAGCCCATCGTCTTCGCGCTGGCCAATCCCGATCCAGAGATCGACTACCCCACGGCGAAGGCCGCGCGGCCCGACATCATCCTGGCTACGGGCCGCAGCGACTACCCGAACCAGGTGAACAATGTGCTGGGCTTCCCGTTCATCTTCCGCGGCGCGCTGGATGTGCGGGCCACGGAGATCAACGAAGCCATGAAGCTCGCGGCTTCCAAAGCGCTTGCCGCCCTGGCCCGCGAGGATGTGCCTGAGAGCGTGGCGAAGGCCTATGGCGGCCAGAAGTTCTCCTTCGGCCCCGACTACATCATCCCCAAACCCTTCGATTCCCGTGTGCTGCTCTGGGTGGCGCCCGCCATCGCCAAGGCCGCCATGGACAGCGGCGTGGCCAAGGCTCCCATCGCGGATTTCGCGCGCTACAAGGAGCAGCTGGAAGCGCTCCAAGGCCGCAGCAAGGATGTCATCCGCACCGTCATCCACCGCGCCAAGGCGGAGCCCAAGCGCGTGGTGTTCCCGGAAGGCGACCACCCGCTCATCCTCCGCGCCTGCCAGGCGCTGATGGACGACGGCATCTGCACCCCCATCCTCCTGGGCCGCAAGGACCGCGTGGCCGCGCGCATCGCTGAGATGAACCTGGACCTGGGAGCCGTCGAGATCATCGACCCCGAAACCGCGCCGTTCAAGGACGAGGCCATCACCACCTACCACGAGATGCGCAAACGCCGCGGCGTGAGCCACGACGAGGCCCTGCGCCGCATGCGCAGCCGCATCTACTTCGGCGCCATGATGTGCCACCTGGGCCACGCTGACGGCCTGGTGAGCGGCCTCACCAGCTACTATCCCGAGACCATGCGGCCCTGCCTGGAGATCATCGGCACCCGGGAAGGCGTCAAGCGCGCCTGCGGCGTCTATGTGATGGTGCTCAAGAACCGCGCCCTCTTCTTCTCCGACACCACCATGGTCATGGACCCCAGCAGCGAGGAGCTGGCGGAGATCGCGCTGCTGACGGCGGATCTCGCCAAGGACCGCTTCGGCATCGAGCCCAAGGTCGCCATGCTCTCCTACAGCAATTTCGGAAGCATCGAGAACGAGGCCTGCCGCAAGGTGAAGCGCGCGACGCAACTGGTGAAGGCCGCCCGCCCAGGCCTCCATTGCGACGGCGAGATCCAGGCCGACGCCGCGCTGTCCGCGGAGATCCTGGCGGAGAACTATCCCTGGGCCGATCTCCAGGGCGGCGCCAATGTGCTCATCTTCCCCGACCTCGCCAGCGGCAACATCGGTTACAAGCTCGTGCAGCGGCTCGCGGAGGCGGAAGTGATCGGACCCATCACCTGCGGCATGCGGAAACCTGTGCATGTCCTTCAGCGGCATTCGGACTTGAACGACATCCTGCATCTGACGGCGCTGACAGTGGTGGAAGCCCAGAAGGGCTGAAACCTGCCATTTGTGATGGGCGGTGATGCCTATTCCAGGCCTCGCGAAGAAGGCCTGCCGCAACCCTAGCGTGGCGTCCGTGGTTTTCTTGGCGCCACGAGGGCCCAGGCGTCTTCCAGCGCCGCGCCGAGCTCGTCCCCGCTCATCTGCCCGAAGTGTGCGAGCACCCAGGGGTAGTCGCGGTAGTGGTCGGTGAGGAAGAACAGATCCGGCTTCGCGGCCATCATCACCCCGCGCACCTCGGGCTCCACCCGCAGCACGAGCGTTTCGCCATCCTGATGGAGCCGGGCGAAGAGCTTGCCCTTCACTTTGAAGGCGGGTGTGCCGTAGGAGGTGCCTTCCGCCACGCCGGGCAGGGCCAGCGCCAAGGCCCGCACGGATTCAAAGGGAGTGGGTTTGCGGGCCGCGCTCATACGGCCGCCCACGTGTACACGGCCACTTTCGGCTCGTTCGGGTACATCGCTTCCAAACGCGTGAACGCGAATCCCAGTT
This sequence comes from Holophagaceae bacterium, assembly GCA_035687325.1. Taxonomy (GTDB): domain Bacteria; phylum Acidobacteriota; class Holophagae; order Holophagales; family Holophagaceae; genus JAFDVN01. The sequence goes on along the minus strand of DASRXV010000026.1, from coordinate 25,581 downwards.
TGCCGAGCAGCCTGATGGACGCCGCGTTGTCCTGGGACACGATGGCGAGGAGCGTCCGGAAACCCAGGCTCTTCGAACCGTGATCTAACACCGCCGCGGCCGCCTCCATCGCGTAGCCCTTCGACCAGAACTCCGGCAGGAAGGCGTAGCCCAGGTCCGGGTGCTCCAGGTTGTCGCGCTTCAGCAACCCGCACATGCCGATGGGCCCGCCCGCTGCCTTCAGCACCACCGCCATGAGCCCATGCCCATGCCTCGCGTAGCTCGCCATCGGGCCATTCGTGAGATAGCCCTTCGCGCCCTCCAGATCCCGCACGCCCTTGTCGCCGATGTGCTGGAGGAACGATGGTTCGTTCAGAAGGCGGAGGATGAAGGGCGCGTCGTCGAGAGTGAGAGGTTGGAGGTGGAGGCGGGATGTCTCAAGCATAGGCACGGGCAGCGTCTTGGTTGGCCTGTCGCCTCCCAGCTTCCCATCTGATTTGATTCGAGTCTCCATTGGGCCCCCGCACCTGAATGAAGCCGACCCGGAGCGGCTTCGGCTCGACTGAATGCCCAGACTGCATACACGGGAATCAGCCCGTGTACGGTCCTTTGACCTCTCCCCAACCCCATTTGGGCATGGGCGCATGCGGGTCGGCCGTGGCACCCGGCTGCGAATTGATGACCGCCAGGCGTGAGCCCCACTCCAGATAACCCACCAACGCGGAGCGGAATTCGGGGTCGTCGGGCATGCCAAGCTCGTCTGCAGTCTCCAGCAGCAAGCCCACCCAACGCCGCCTTTGATCCTGGCTGAGATGACGGTTGAGATGCTGCTGGATCATGTGCGGGTGGCCACCATGCTGCTTGGAATAGGTGTCTGGGCCACCAAGAACCTCCGCCAAAAATGCAGCGACATGGCTTGGGTGATCCGCGCTCATGTGCGCGAAGACAGGCTCCAGAATCGCGTCGTTCTTGACATGCTCGTAGAATCGCGTCGTCAAACGGATAAGCGCATCCATGCCGCCTAACCATTCATAAAGAGTCGGAACGCTTTGATTCGGCATGACAGCCTCAGGGTTTCAATGTCGTCTAACGATGGAAGCAACCGGATTCAACCCCAGCGTGATCGAGTCCGGTTGTGTGGCGGTTAGCGGCCTGGTCGTGATCGAGCTGGTCACAGATGGTCTCAAAAAGACTTGTTGGTGTGTGGGAATTAGACCACACCTAACCGTTCCGGGCGGTCTCGGGCAAGAAGGTGCGCTTTCTCATCCCCGCCTCAACTGGTCCATCCACTGCTCCAGCTCCGCGTCCGCGCCGCCGCTGAGGTGGATGGCGGCTTCGAGATCCTGGAGGGCGCGGTCGGCTTCGCCTCGCTTGAGGTGGACGACGGCGCGTTCCTTCAGCGTCTGGGGATCGCCGGGCTCCAGGAGGAGCAGATGCGTGGCGGTCCAGAGGGCCTCGTCCCAGTCGCCGCCGCGGAAGAAGCGCAGGTGGAGGTTGCGCACGAGGCGGGCGAGGACGGCGCGGTCGGAGGTGGGCGCCAGCAGCTCGGGATGGAAAGGAACACGGCCGCGGGTGGCGCCGCGCACGAGGGCTTCGGCCTGGGGCGCGTCCACTTCCGCGCCGCCGTGGAAGGCATCGAAGAACCGCAGGCCGCCGGGCAGTTGCAGCGCGGCGATGAAGTGGCCGGGCAGGCCCACGCCCGCGGCCTGGAAGCCCAGGCGCCGCGCCTGGTCGATCCACAGGATGGACAGCGCGATGGGCAGGCCCTTGCGGCGGCGCATGACCTCCGGCAGCACGGCGTTGCGGGGATCGTCATAGGTGTCGCGGTCGCCTTCCAGCCCCAGCTCGTGGAAGAGGAAGGTGTTGAGGCGCTCGACGGCCTCGTCCATGTCCCAGGGCAGGGGCATGCGCGCAGCCAGCTCCGTGGACCACTCCTCCAGCTGGTCCAGCACCAGCGCGGGGTCGGGGTCCTCCAGCAACGGGGCCACGCAGTGCACGGCGCCTTCCGCGAGCCGGTGGCAGGCCGGGTCTTCGCGGAGGAATTCGTGGAGGCTCATCCGTTCCGCTTGATGATCCAGGCGCGCACGGCGAAGGCGAGGATGAGGAAGGCCAGGGCCGCCCAGACCCAGCGGGTCCAGGCGTACTGCGCCTCCTGGATCTTCCGCTCCTCCTGGCCCTTGCGGTAGTTCTCGGAGATGGAGAGCTTGTGCTGGTCCTCTCGGGCTTTCGCGACGGCATCTCGCGCAGACTTGTTGGCGTCCTCAATGTCCTTGCGGCCCTGATCCATTTGATCCTGCTCGGCAGGCGGGTTCGCAGGCTGGGCGGAGCCGGGCTGAGGTTCCTGGTAGCGGGCGTGGACGAGGGCGGCATGGCGCCGCGCGTGGACGCGCGAAGCCGGCGCCCACACGGCGCCACTCCCGTCCTGGGAGTCGCCGGAGCTGTCGCCGTTGGTATAGGCGTCCAGCGCGTCGGTGAGCTCCTCGATATCCGTGTGGATCTGGCGCAGCGTGTCGTGCTGGCGGTTCAGCTGCGCTCCCTGGATCCAGAGCAGGCCGAGGTTCGCCGCGAGCAAGCCGCCGAGCAAGAACGGGACGGGTGACTTGGATGTGCTGCCGTTCATGAGGCCGCCTCCCGTCCCAGGATAAACAGGGTCCGGTCATCGCGGTTCTGCGTATCGTAGGCCGCCACATCCCGGAACAGCGATTCGCAGGCGGCGCGCACGCTGCCGGTGGACCAGAGCTTGCGCAACTGGGCGGTCATGCGGGTGAGGCCGTAGAGTTCGCCGCGGCGGTCCATGGCTTCCGAGAGGCCGTCGCTGTAAAGCACCAGCCAGGCTTTCGGCGGCAGGACGCCTTCCAGGATCTCCCAGTCGCGCGGTCCCGCAGGGCGAAGTCCGAGGCCGCGGCCCCTGGGGATGAGCTCGCGGGCGCTGCCGCTTTCCTCCATCACGAGGGCGCCGGGGTGGCCCGCGCGGGCGAGGCGGTAGGCGCCGGTCTCGTCCCATTCCACGAGGATGAGCGTGAGGAAGCCGTTGTTGCCGAGCAGATGCCGCAGCGTCTCGTCGAGGCCATGGAGGATGCTCTCCAGCGGGCGGTCCTCCAGCTGGGCGGCCTGCTCCAGCAGGGCTGTAGCCTGGGCCATGTAGAGGGCGGCCGCGAGACCCTTGCCGCTCACATCACCCACGGCGGCGAGCCACTTGCCGCTGGGGCGGCGCTTCACGAAGAGAAGGTCGCCGCCCGTCTCCATGGCGGGTTCCAGGCGCAGCGCCAGCTGGAAGCCGGGCACGATGGGAGCCACGCGGGTGGTGAGACCCTCCTGGATCTTGCGGGCTGTGTCCAGCTCCTGCGTGGCGCGCTCCTGGGCCACGAGGCGGCGGTGCATGACGGCCGTCTCGAGGATGACGCCGCCGTTGATGGCGGCTTCGCGCAGGAGGTCGCGGTCCTTGCGGCCGTAGGCCAGCTCCGCGTACTTGCTGCCCAGCAGGATGGCCGCGTGGGGTTTCTCCGCCACCATGAGCAGCAGGAGGATCTGCGCCTCCAGCGCGTCCACATGGGCGCGGGCGCGATCACCCTGTTCGCGGATCCAGTCGGCCTCCTCGCTGCCCAGGCCCAGCACCAGCTCGCGGTTGTCGCGGGCGTGGCGGGCGAGGTTCGCGGGGAGGCGCAGCGGCCCAGCGGGGAAACCTTCGCAGGCAGGCAGGGTGAGCGTCTCGTCCTCGAAGGTGAGGGCCCAGAGCCCGGAAGGATGCATGGAGGCCTGGATGCCCTCGGACAGGGCCTGGTAGACGCCTTCCTCGCTGAGGCGTTTGCGGGTGTCCCGCAACGAGCCCAGGAGCAGCTCCCGGGCCGTCTCCGTGTCGCGGTGGAAGAGTTTCCGGATGCCGCGCACCGCCTTCACGCGCAGCGCGCTGAGGGGCAAAGCCAGGCAGCCCACGAGCACGCCCATCCAGAGGGTGGAGACGGAGGAGATGCCCTCCGCGAAGAGCCATACGATGCCGCCGAAGTAGAGCGCCAGCGCCGCGCCCATGAGGGCGGTGTAGCTCATCCAGCGGAGCAGGGCCTTGCGCACATCGAAGAGGCCGAAGCGGATGATGGCGTAGGCGAAGCTGAGGGGCAGCAGCGGGAGCGGAAGCAGCAGCACCCAGCGCTGCCGCGCGAAGAGCAGGCTACCGCCGTTCCTGAAGCCGATATAGGCTCCGATGAGCTGCTCCAGGAGCACGGCGGCCGTGACGATGAGGCAGGGCAGCACGGCCCGTTTCAGCTTCGGCTCCAGGCTGCGGAAGCCGCTCAAGAAGAAATACATGGCCAGGCTGAGCGCGGCGACGGTGGAAACGAGCTGCAGCCGGCCGATGGAACTGTTCAAGGCCTGGATGACGGGATCAGGAGGAACCGGGATGCCGAGGGCGGCCAGGACGGGCCTTCCGAAAGGATTCAGCAGGACGGTTGCCACCGTCAGGACCGCCAGGACGGCGAAGGCTCCGTAGAGGCCCCGGATGAAACCGTCCTCCTTGCGCAGATCGTGCGGGTGGGGGAAGCGCAGGAAGAAGTGGATGATGAGTGGGGGCCCCAGAGCCAGGCTCAGGATGTTGCCGAGGATGAGAGTCCAGAGGATCCCGACCGGCGCCGATCCCACGCCGAAGCCCGTTCCGTTCACAGACAGCAGCCAGATGCAGGCGATGTAGAAGAAATGGCGGCTGCTCTTGCGCTCCGGCGCGGAGATTACCACCAGCAGGCCGAGGACCCAGGCCAGGACGCCGGTGATGAGACCCACCACACGGCTCCAGTCCATGGGCTTCACCAGCCTCACGGGCAGGTAGAGCACACGGTCCTTGCGCTGCACGGCATAGGAGAGGACGGTGCCTTCCGGCTTCGAATTGATGAGGTTCTGGGCGTCCTGGGTGCCCTGGACCGAGCCGGCGATGCGGTGGCCCTGAATGCTGATGAGCTGGTCGCCCTCCAGGATGCCGGCTTCCTCCGCGACCCCACCCGGCAGGATCTCAGAGATGACCACGCGGCCGTCCACGACCTTCCAGGAGCACTGGTCGTCGGAGAAGCTGTAGACCCACTGGGTGAGGATGAAGCCGCCGATGGCCACGAGCAGGCACAGGGCGCTCATCCAGCCGAGGCGCCAGCGGATCCTGCGGAGATAGGGGTTCATGTCACCTCGGTGGGGCGGCTAGATTGATTCTCATGCAAGCGGGCGCGGAAGACAAAAGGCCAAAATGGCTCCTCGCCGGCGGGCGGACGCGGCTGGGCCGCGCCCTGGCGGAATTGTTGGCGCCGGACCACGACCTGGTGCTCACGAGTTCGCGCGACTGGGAAGGCGAGGGCTGGGTCCGTGGATTGAACACCGGCGTGACCACGCTCGTCTGGGACGCCGCCGCGCCGGACCTCGAAGCCCACATGGTTGACGATCTGGCAGGTCTCAGCCTCGATGGCGCGGTGATGCTGGCGGGCAGCTTTCCCGAGCAGCCCTTCGGAACCTGGACACGCGAGAATCTGGAAGCCACCTGGCGCATCAACCAGGCCTTCCCGGTGCTGGCCGCCCAAGCTGCCGCGCCGCGCATGAGGGATGGTGCCTGCCTCCAGTTCATCGTGGACGCGGCCATCTATCATCCCTTCCTCAAGCGCCTGCCTTACACGGCGGCCAAGGCGGGCCTCGCGGCGCTCGTGCCGGGCCTCGCCCGCGCCCTCGCGCCGCGTCTGCGCGTGGTGGGCCACGCCCTCGGCACCGCGCTGCCTGGTGATCACGATGATGTGGACGCGTTGAAGGCCGCGACGCTGCTGGGCCGCATCGGCACGCCAGAGGATCTGGCGCGGGCCCTCTGCTACGCCGCGGGGAGCCCGTACCTGACCGGCCAGATCCTGACGCTCGATGGAGGCTGGTCCATCAAGTGAGCGCGAGGGCCGGATCAGTTGCCTCAGGGCAGCTCCAAAGCGTCGATGCGGCTGGGCAGGGCGGCCGCGTGGAAGATGGTCTGGGTGGCTTTGCGGTAGTCAGAAGGCTTCGCGTTGGGGATGTCGCAGAAGGTCTGGGGATTGCGGTCCACCACGGGGAACCAGGAGCACTGGACCTGGATCATGATGCGATGGCCCTTCTGGAAGGTGTGACAGACATCGTTGAGGGTGAAGGCCACCTCCGTCGCTTTGCCCGGCGTGAAGGGTTCAGGCCGCTCGATGTTGTTGCGGAACTTACCGCGGATGGTGTCGCCCCGCACGAGCATCTGGTAGCCGCCGTAGTGGAAGCCTTCCGGCGTGCCTTCAGGGTCCTTGGCATCCTCGGGGAAGACATCGATGAGCTTCACCACCCAGTCGGAATCGGTGCCGGTGGTGGAAACCCAGAGATCGGGCTTCAGCGGTCCAGCCAGCGTCACATCGGCTTTCAGCGGCTCCGTCTCGTAGATCATCACATCGGGCCGGGTGGAGGCGGAGCGCTGGTCCGCCGTCATGTAGGCGCGGTCGTAGTCGAGCCCGATCTTCTCCGTGTGGGGCACGGGCTTGTTGGGATCGGAGACGAAACTGTCCTCGCCGCCCTTCGCGTCAGGCTTCGCTATGGAGAGGCCGCCGCCGGGCTGGAAGTAGAAGGAGACGGGCTTCGCGGCCTGGGGTGGCCAAGTGTCGAAACGCTTCCACTGGTTGGAGCCGGTCTCGAAGATGGTGGCCTCGGCGAGCTTCGGATCGGGCCCGCCCTTCAGGTAGTGGTTGAAGAAAGGCAGCTCGATCTCCTTCTGGTACCAGAGCGAAGTCTTGTCGCCGAAGCGGGCGAAGCCGAGCGAGCTGCCGTCGGGGCTGGCCCAGAAGCCGTGCGCCCAGGGGCCCATGACGAGGTTGTTCTGGATGCCGGGGTTCTGCTTCTCGATGTCGCCGTAGGTGTGCAAGGCGCCGTAGAGGTCCTCGGCGTCGAACCAGCCGCCCACCACGAGCACGGCGGGCTTCACGCCCTTCAGGTGCTGGCTGAGGTGGCGCGCCTGCCAGTAGGAATCGTAGGTGCTGTGCTTCAGGTACTCGGCGAAGGTGGGATCCCAATCCTTGAATCGACGGTCCGCCTCTTCCGCGAGAGGTCCGAGGTTCTTGTAGAAGGTATAGCCGTCCTCGGTGCCCACACTGATGGATCCGGGGTCGTCCGCCGTGGGCTTGGGGTGGATGGTTTTGAAGAAGGTGGAGAACGAGTAGTTCGCCACCAGCTGGAAGGCGCCGTGGTGGAAGCTGTCATCGCCGATCCAGAGATCGTTCATGGGTGCCTGGGGACTCACGGCCTTGAGCGCCGGGTGGCTGCCGATGAGGGAGCAGGCCGCGTAGTAGCCGGGGTAGCTTATGCCCCAGATGCCCACCTTGCCGTTGTTGCGCGGCAGGTTCTTCACCATCCAGTCAATCGTGTCGTAGGTGTCCGTGGACTCATCGATGCCGCCGGTCTGCTCGTGGTCCTCGGGCCGCATGTCCACGAACTGGCCCTCGCTCATCCAGCGGCCGCGGGAATCCTGGTAAGCCACGATGTAGCCCTGATCCAGGAACAGCTTCGACGGCCCGAGGCCGCGCTTGAACTTATCCGCGCCGTAGGGGGCCGCGCTGTAGGGCGTGCGCTGCATGAGGATGGGGTGGTCGGCCTTCTCATCCTTGGGCAGGTAGACCACCGTGTGGAGCTTCACCCCGTCCCGCATGGGGATGTCGTACTCGGCCTTGGTGTAGGCGTCCTTGACGGGGTTCGCGACCACCACTTGGCCGCGCGAGAGGGTGAGGGGGAGGTTCAGGCCGCTCTGGAAGAAGGTGCCTTCCAGGCGCTGGCCGTCGGCGGAGGGCTTCAGCAGGGCATGGGCGTCGCCGGGGACGCCGGGAACGCTGAAGGCGAGCTGGCCATCCTTCATGTCTGCATTGGCGATGGCCATGGTCTTGGCGCCCTGGTCCGGGGAACCCAGATCGCCCTTGAGTCCCGTCGCATCCTGTTTCAGGTCCAGCGTGAGCTTCATGGCACTGCCGTTCGGAAGCTGGAGCGGGCCTTCCCAATGGCCTGTCAGCGGAGGGGTCTGCTGGGCCACGAGGGCGCAGGTTAGGGCCGGGAGGAGAAGAAGACGGAGGAAAGGCATGGGCGCTCCGATACAGAGGCATGGCAGGGCCAGGGAAGCCGAAGGATAGAATGACTACGCGGGGGCGGCAGCGGCGTTTATGCGATTCAAGGTCAACGAGATCTTCCACTCCATCCAGGGCGAAGGCACCCGGGCGGGGCGGGCCTGCCTCTTCATCCGCCTCACGGGCTGCCCCCTGCGCTGCGTCTACTGCGACACAGAATACGCTTTCTATGAGGGCGGCTTCATGGAGCTGGAGGCGATCCTCGAAGAGACGCGTCGCCGCTTGGGCCCGCCTCGCAAAGGCCCGGACGCGCCCTTTGTGGAACTCACCGGCGGCGAGCCCCTCGCGCATCCCGACGCGCCCGCCCTCCTCCTCGCGCTCCTGGATCTGGGCTACGAAGTGGCCGTCGAGACCGCCGGCAGCCACGACATCTCAGCCCTGCCCCGCGAAGTTGTGAAGATCGTGGACCGCAAGACTCCTGGCAGCGCCATGGGCGACCGTTGGCTTGAGTCGAACCTCGACCACCTCGTGCCCGGACAGGACGAGCTGAAGTTCGTCCTGATGGATGAAGCCGACTATACCTGGGCCAAGGCCTGGTGCGAAGAGCGCCACATCTGGGATCGAGTGACCGTCCTCTTCAGCCCGGTGTGGGGCCAGCTCGACGCGGCCTGGTTGGCGGAGCGCATTGTGGCGGATGGGCTGCCCGTGCGGTTCCAGCTGCAGCTGCACAAGCTCGTGTGGGGCGCGGAGAAGACCGGCGTGTAGAGAAGGTGAACCACCGAGACGCGGAGGAAACCGAGGCAGATGGGATGAGATTTCCCCGTCCTGAAAATTGGGATGTGGTCTAATTCTCGCAGTCCAACCAAACGCTCTTTCCAATCCTTCCTTCAACCGGCGACCGTGTTAAGTGGGATGGTACCTCCGCCAAGCGGTTCGCCTAATTCTAAAAGCTGGAACTCGTAGCAATCCTTTTTGGGAGACCTTATGGCTAAGAAGGAAGAAGCTGAAGCCCACCCCAAGTCGCAAACCGATGAGCTGGGCGAGAAGAAGTCAAAAACGACACTCAAGTATCCACCCTATGTATTCGGTTATGGATCTATAGCCAAGCTCTTCACCGAGATCACCAAGGCATCGGTACCGCCCAAGTTCACACAAGACTTCATGGAGACGGTGCTTGAACTTAAGTCCTCAAGCCACCGCGCGCTAATACCACTGCTGAAGAAGCTTGGATTCATAGATGCAGCGAATGCGCCTACAGAGGCCTACAAAAACTACCGAGATTCAGAACAGAGTCGCGGAGTAATGGCCGCGCGAGTGCGATCGGCATACTCTGACCTATATAAAGCGAACGAATATGCGCACAACCTAAAGAAGGAGGAGCTACAGTCCAAGCTCCGCGCTCTAATTGGGGCCTCCGAAGATGACCCACAGATTCCGGTCATCGTCGGAACATTTATGGAGCTGGTTAAGTTGGCTGATTTCAAAGCCGCAGCACTCTCGTCAAAGCCGCAGTCGCAGCCAGAAAAATTACCAGAAGGTGGAGCTACTCGAAAAGAAGCTGGAGCGACTTCGATTGGTCTGTCGTACACGATAAATCTCAATCTGCCCGCCACGACCGAGATTGAAGTGTTCAACGCCATTTTCAAAAGCCTGAAGGAGCACCTGCTCGATGGCTAAGACGAGTGAGAGATTGAAGCTTTTTGGCATGAGAAATCTCATGCTTGAGGCGGACCTTATCGCTCTAGAGAAGCGGGGCGTAGACCTCGGGCACGCACAAACTCTTAAAAGTGATGAGCTTGTGGACACAGACCTGTTCGAGGCGGATATTCTTCAGGCCGCTAAGCGGATGGCGGATTTCTATGTCCTGTACTACAGCCTCGAAAACTCTATTCGACGTCTTATATCAGGCCGTCTACAAGAGCAGCATGGTGCGGACTGGTGGGAGCAACGAGTGCCTGCCGGAGTAAAGGCCAGCGTTGCTGACAAACAAAAAAAGGAAAAAGATACGCCGATGTCCATTCGTTCGGACGATCCACTCACCTACACTAACTTCGGCGAGCTCATCGACATCTTGAACACCAATTGGTCGGACTTTGCTGATACCTTACGCAGTCAAAAAGCGGCTCAGCAAATTCTTAGTCAATTTAATTTGGTTAGAAATGTCATAGCGCATAGCGTGGAACTGAATAATGACGAGATCCTACGGTTCCAGTTGCTGGTCAAGGATTGGTTCCGAATTAGTGGATAACGAGTTCCAGCGCCGCGGTTCACCGTCCATCGGTGGTTAATACATTCAGCTCACGCCCCAGCGCTGCTTCGTTTCTTCGATCGGTCCGATCACGGCCGGCGCGGCGTGCTTCGCCTTCGCCGCCGCCAGGGCCTGATCCAGGGTCTTCATGGATTCGGCCTTGAGGCCCAGGGACCGTTGCAGGCGGGCCTTCACGAAGAGGTTGGTGCCGTTCTCCTGGATGCGGATGGAGCGGTCCACCCACTCCAGGGCCTTCTGGAGGTTCACTTCCTGCTCGGCGCAGTACTCGGCGGCCTGGGACCAGATCTCCCAGTCGCCGGGCTTGGCCTTGGCGAGCGCTTTGTCCAGGCGGGCCTGCACCTGGTTCTCCAGATCCGTCTCCACGAGGAAGCTGATGCGCGTGTGCTCCCAGTAGAGATCCACGTAGGCCGTGCTGGCGCTGGCGGGGTAGATCTCGAAGGTGAGCCACTCGTTGGAGCCCACCTCCTTCGGGCGCACATCCCAGCGGAGCAGATCCTCCTTGGCGTTGTATTCCCAGGCGCCGAACTGCTTCGCGTGTCGGCTGAGGATCATGGTCCAGGAATCCGCGCGGGGGATGGCGAAAAGGGCGTAGGTGCCGGCGGGCACATCGTAACCATCCACCTTCACGGGATCGCTGAAGGTGATGGTGGTGGCTTCATTCGCGCCCAGGCGCCACACCTGGTCGTACTTCACGAGGTCGCCCCAGATCTTGCGGCCCTTCACGGCCGGCCGGTGGTAATCCACAGACACCTTGGTGAGGCCGATGATCTGGCTCACTTGCGCGGCCGGGCTCAGCTGCGGGAAGAGGTCGGGATTCTGCGGATAGGCCTGTGCCATCAGCGCGGCGGGCGCCGCGATCAGGAAGAGGATCGGCAGCCGCTTCACTTGCTCCACTCCGTCCTGAGCGCCGCGAGGCCCGGGATCTCGACGGTGACGGGGAAGCTCACGGCCAGCTTCTCCCAATGGAGCGTGACAGTGGCCGTGGCCTGATCTGCCAGTTCCACTATGTAGTCGAGCCACTCCTGCATGGGCGCGGCCGAGGGCGTCACATCGAAGCGCAGCAGATCCTGGTCCGGCTTGTAGGAGAAGGCGCCCCACTGCTTCGCGTTCTTGTCGAGGATGAGCGTCCAGCGGTCCTTGCCGGGGATGGCGAAGAGGGCGTAGGTGCCGCTCGGCACATCATGACCCGCCACCTTCACGGGTCCGGTGAAGCTGATCGTCGTGGCCTCGTTGGCGCCCGCGCGCCATACCTGGCCGTAGGGCACGAGTCCGCCCCAGATTACGCGGCCCTTCACGGCCGGGCGGTGGTAGTTGATCTCCACCTTCGTGAGGCCCAGCTCCTGGCTGACGGAGGCCGCGGGGCTCTCGCGGATCTGCCGCACCTGGGCGGGCAGCGCCGCGGCGGCGAGGAGCAGGACGGGAATCGCGCGGTCACGCATGGTTGGATCCGGGAGAAGGGGCTTCCATTCTACCGGGCGCCCAGAGGAAGCGGCCGGGCTGTTCGTTGAGCGCCTTGAGGATGCAGCGGCGCAGCTCCCGGCGGCCCTTCGGATCCAGGTCCCGCGCGCGCATAGCCGTGCGCAGCGCCAGCCAGAAAGAGACGCTGAAGTTGAAGAACCCGATGACGGCGATGCTGGAGAGTCCGAGGAGCGCCTCGCTCCAGCGCCAGTCCGCCGTGTGCCAGAGGCTGCCCACATCCAGCGCCAGGGACGAAGCCTGGAGCGTCACATGGCGGACTTCGAGATGGATGCCGATGAACTTGCTGACCACCACGGGGACGAAGCCCAACAGGAGGCCCAGCGTGATGTAGCCGACCACGCCGGAGAGGTGACGCCGTGTGCCTTCGGCCAGTTTCTCGGCGCCCTTGAGCCCGAGGGCGAGGCGGACGCGTGGGCTCGCGGCGATGGCCTGGGGCAAGCGCCGGTAGGCGGACCAGTTCCCGGCCCAGCCCGCGGCAAGGCTCTGGAGCCAGAGGCAGACGCCCGTGAAGATGGCGTAGGGGATGGTCCAGGAGAAGATCGGATGCAGGCTCTGGAGGCCGTGGTGCGCTGTCTCGGCACCCAGCAATGGCGCGCCAAAAAGCTTCCACCAGACCCAGCAGACGAGCAGGCTGGCGGGAATGGTCGCCAACACATTGCCGAGCGTGGCGATGGTCTGCGAGCGCGTGATGGCCGCCACCAGTTCCACCTCCTCATCCATGCCGTCCTCGCGCTCCAGGCCCGCGGCCAGGGCGGATGCGGTCATGGACGGCTGCTTGCTGGCCAGGACCAGGCCGAAGAACTGCATGAGGATGAAGCTCAGCGCGTAATTCGCGGCGAATCCGAGCCCTTCTATCAACGGCGAAAGGGGCAGAGCGGCCAGCGCGTACTTGCCCAAGGCCGTCCCCACCGTCAGAAGGCCCGCGCCCGCCGCGGCCCAGCCGATGAGGTTCCATTCCTTGCGGTCCCGGACGATGTAGTGCTCGCCCGTCTCGCCCGTGTGCTCCACGACCTTGCGGGCCAAGCGTTTGAGCGTGGTGCCGAAGTGCGCGCGAAGGCTGCGGTGGCGCGCCGCGTCCCGCACCAGCCGGGCCGCCAGCACACGCTTGTCCTCACGGTCAGTGGCGGCGTGAAGGAGCGTGTCGATGCGCGCGAGCTGCGCCCCGATCAGCTCCATGCGGTAGACCAGATCCGTGGAGACGCCCTGCTCATCGAGTCGCTCCGCGGCCTGGTGGAGCGTGGAGCGGCAGGCGGAGCGCGTCTCATCCCAGAGGTTCTGCGCGGCCGCGTCATCCGGCGCGAGGCTCCAGGCCTTCGCGGCGTCCGGCAGTCTGAGGAAAGGCGAATCGCCATCGCGGCCGGGATCCAGATCCAGCAGGTCGCGGTTCAGGCCCACGGCCGCGGCCCGCGTGGCGAGGAGCTGGGCGGCTTGAGTCCACGCTGCAGGCTCGGGTAGAAGCAGGCCGCGCAGAGGCGCGATGTCGTCCTCAGCGAGCCCCTCGACCCAGTCCGCGTCGGCTTCCGTGAGCCGCAGCCGCACGAGGATCGCGTAGAGATCCTCTGCCGCCTCGCCCCGGGGCACGAGCCCATCCACCACCTTGCGCAAGGCCTCGCCGATGAAAGTGCTGCGGTCCGGCAGGCCTGTCTCCGCCAGCAGGCGGATGGCGCTGGCATGGCGCCAGGCCGCGCCGATCCGGGCGTTCAGCTCCGCGGATTCCGGATGATCCCTGAGGGCGGCGGCCAGGCGGCGGAGCCGCAGCGTGCGCAGCGGAAGCGCGCCTTCCGGCGAGGCGGCCTTCAGCCAATGGAGGAGATCTTCCAGCGCGTTGCTTCCGGCCGTCGCGCGCAGCAGGTTCCCCAGAAGGGCATCGAGGCTCGGTTCGCGCATGGTCTCTCTAGGGTGCCACAACGACCTTCAGTAGCCGCGCGCGCGATCGACAGCGCCTTCGATGGGAAGCCCCGACGCGAAGCGGCGCAGGTTGGGGAGGATGTCGGGGATGAGGTGGGCGGGAACGCTGGGCCCCGCGTGATGGGGCGTGACCACGACCTTGGGATGCCGCCACAGTGGCGAACCCGCGGGCAGGGGCTCTTCGGGGAACACATCCAGCACCGCTCGGCCCAGGCGCCCGGCCTCGAGCGCCGCGATGAGATCGTCTGCCACCACCAGTTCGCCGCGGCCCACATTGATGAGCATGAGATCCACGTGGCCGTGGGCCAGCAGACGCGCGTCCATCATGCCCCGCGTGGCCTCCGTCAGCGGCGCGGCGAGGATGAGGGTCCGCGCGTTCGGCAGAAGGCTGGGCAGGTCCATCGCGCCGCGAAGCTCGAATTCGGGATCAGACCGCGGCGCGCGCACGAGGCCCGTCACGCACATGCCCAGCTCTTTGAGAGCCCGCCCGATCTGGCGGCCGATGCGGCCGAAACCCAGCACCAGCGCGAGTTTTCCTGTGAGATCCTCCGGCATCAGCTTCGGATCCCAGATACCCGCGGCTTGGGCATCAGCACATCCGCTCACACGCTGGGCCTCCATCAACAGATAGGCGGCGGTATAACGGGCCATCCAGAACCCGAAGGCGCCATCGGCCCGCGTGATGCGGATGCGGGCGGGTAGCTCCGGATGGTGGACGAGGTGGTCCACGCCGGCGCCGCTGTTCTGGATCCAGGCCAGCTTCGGCATGCGGGCGGCCAGGCCCTCCGGCAGCTTCCAGCAGAAGAGGCCTTCAGCGTCCGCCAGCCAGGCTCCATCCGCGGCCTCCAGATCCTTGGGGTGCCAACCGCGCACCTCGATGCCCGGCTCTGCCGCCTGCAGAGCGGGGACCCAGTCGAGATGCCGGTGATGGATGACGGCGAGTTTAATCATTTAAGACACCTTGACCCGCGGTTTCGCGGCGGGAGTAGTATGGAGGCCTGCCAAAGGAGGCTCCATGAAGAAGCTCGCTCTCTTCGCCCTCACCGCCGCGCTGGCCTTCCCGGCTTTCGCTGCCCAGGACAAGCCCGCCGCCAAGGACCAGCCCAAGACGGCTGAGGCCTGCAAGACCCACTGCAAGATGCCCGACGACAAGTGCTCGGAGAAGTGCATGAAGGCCTGCACCGACGCGGCCGCCAAGGAGAAGAAGGCCGAGTCCAAGAAAGCCGCCTGAACCTTCCTTTGAATGAAGAAGGCCCCGCATCGCGGGGCCTTCTTCATTCCGGCGACCGGGAGCCGGGCTTCAACGCGGCCAGAGCCAGCCGAAGGTGCCCGCGGTCAGGCAGGCGTAGATGAGGCCATCGAGCAGGTTCTTGGCGACCGAACGCCAGGGCTGGCCCCACCAGATGCCCATGGGGATGGAGCCGAAGGCGTAGGCCATGAAGGCGGCGATGGCCGCGATGTGGAAGACGGGCTTGTATCCCGCGCCGGGAGCCAGGGCATGGGCCAGGATCAGGGCCGTGAAGAGCCCCACCAGTGCGCAGAAAAGGAACCACTGGAAGAGCATGGGCCCCATGTTCATGCCCTTGGCGCAGGGCCCGCGCAGGATGATGAAGCCCACGGGGCCTTCCTTGAGCTTGGCCAGCGTGGCTTCGGAGCCCATGTCCTTCTGGTCCTTGCAGTAGGGCAGGGTGTACTGCCCGGGTGCGGGCGAGCCCTTCGCGATGGCGGCGCGGACCTCGTCCTCGTTGGAGAAGCCGTGATAGTCGCTGTTATGCCACTTGAAGACCATGTGGACGAGGCTGCTGGCCACGAACACGAAGACGGCCGACAGCAGGATGGGAAGCCAGAGATGCGCGAGCGAGACCATGTTGGTCCTCCGGAGGTTGGGTTGTCAGGGACAAGACCCCCGGAGTGTAGCGCCGTTCAGGCGCCCGTGGCTCCCATGGCCGCGTAGCCGTCCGCCGCATGGTAGCTGCTGCGGACGAGGGGGCCGCTCTCCACGCGCTGGAAACCCAGCTCCTCGCCTTTGCGGCGGTACATCTCGAATTCGGCGGGTTCCACGAACCGTTCCAGGGGCAAGTGGTTCCCGGTGGGGGGCAGGTACTGGCCCAGGGTGGCGATGTCCACTTTGGCGGCGCGCCAATCCTTCATGAGAGCGAGGATCTCGTCCTCGCTCTCGCCGAGCCCCACCATGATGCCGCTCTTGGTGCGCATGTCCGGCGCGGCGGTGTCGCGGAAGGCTGCGGCGCGGCTGAGGACGGTCATGGACTGCTCATAGTCGGCGTCCGGCCGCACGCGTCTGTAGAGGCGGGGCACGGTCTCCACATTGTGGTTGAGCACTTCCGGCTCGGCATCCAGCACCTGCTGGAGCGCGTCCTCCATGCCGCGGAAGTCGGGGATGAGCACTTCGATGCCGCAACCCTGGTTCAGGGTGCGGATCCAGCGGATGGTCTGGGCGAAGTGGGAGGCGCCGCCGTCGGGCAAGTCATCCCGGTTCACGCTCGTCACCACGGCGAACTTCAGCTTCAGCGCGGCCACGGCCTCCGCCACGCGCTGGGGCTCATCGGCATCGAGCGCGCCGGGCCTGCCCTTGCCCACGCTGCAGAAGCTGCAATGCCGCGTGCAGATCTCGCCCATGAGCATGAAGGTGGCCGTGCGGTGGACGCCCCAGCACTCGTTGAGATTGGGGCAGCGGGCCTCCTCGCAGACCGTCACGAGCTTCTTCTCCCGCATGAGGCCATGGACTTCCTCCACCACCTCAGGGGCGGGGATGCGGATCTTCAGCCACTCAGGGCGGGGTCCAGGCAGGACGGGCGGACGGGCCATAGCGATCCAGTCTACCCGTGGCCTTGCAGGGCCCTGGCACAATGGGGACAGATTCAGGAGACCGCCATGACGGAACCCAACACCGCTTTCGCGGGGTCGATCCCTGAATTCTACGAACGGCACTTGGGCACCGTGCTCTTCGAGCCTTACGCGGTGGATCTCGCGGCTCGCGCGGCTTCTCTTGCTGGACCATTCCTGGAACTGGCCTGCGGCACAGGCATCCTGACCCGCGAGCTTCTTGCTCGCCTGCCGGGTGATGCGCCCCTGACGGCCACGGACCTCAACCCGCCCATGCTCGCGGAGTCGGGGCGCCGGGTGCCCGCCGACCCTCGTCTTTCCTGGCGGCAGGCCGACATGACGGCGCTGCCCTTCGAGGACCAGAGCTTCGGCGCGGTGGTCTGCCAGTTCGGCCTGATGTTCCCCCCGGACAAACCGGCGGCCTTCCGCGAGGCGCGGCGGGTGCTCCGCCCCGGCGGGACGATGCTCTTCAATGTCTGGGCCTCCTTGGCGGACAACCCCGCGAACACGGCCGCGCAACGGGCCCTCGCGCGGCTGTTCCCGGAGAATCCGCCCGGTTTCCTGGATGTCCCATTCGGATTCCACGACGAGACTCTCATCCGGCGCCTGATGGAGCACGAGGGCTTCAAGGACATCCGCGTGGAGGTCCTTGGTCTGGAATGCCGGAGCTCCACTGCGAGGGAGTTCGCGGTGGGCCTGGTCCGCGGGACTCCCCTGGCCAATGACTTGCAAGCGCGGGGGATCTCCCCGGAACCGGTGGAGGAGGCCTTGGCGCTGGCGCTGGCGGAATTGGGAGGCGCGTCGCCCTTCATCACTTCTATGAAGGCTTTGGTGGTCCAGGCCCGCTAGCCTCAGCGGGACTTGGCGCCGGTCTTCGATCCCTTGCCCACCAGGGTGTTCGAGGCGGTGTCGTAGACCTCCAAGGCGTTGCCCTCCCGGAAGGCGTAGAGGTCGCCCTTGCCGCGGTGGAAGAGCCAGCAGTCCTGGCCCGCCCGGATGCCGCCGGAGGGGCGGTAGGCCTGGAGGGACCCCAATCCGGCCAGTTGCCGGTTTTCGCTCCACTGATAGCTTCCCGCCCCGTCCACCTTCAATTCGCCCAGGTCGGCGGGGCGGCCTTTGGCGCCGGGAGCGGCGACCACACGCCAGATCCCGGTGAGGACCGCATCCGCCGGAGCGGCGGTCGGGCTGACGGCCAGCAGGGAGGGCGCCGTGGACAGGGCCAAGGCCAGTGCGGGGGGCAGGGCTCTCATGGGGGCTCCGGGGGAAGGTCGGCTAGAATGATGGGGCCATGTCCGACGAGATGCCACCGATCCCCGCGCCTGCCGAATCCAGCGCCCTGGAAGCCAGCAGGATCTTCGAGCCCCCCAAGGGGTTCGAGACGAAGTTCCGCGGGCTGCCCCTGCATCTCACGGCCTTCGAAGGCCCGCTGGACCTGCTGCTGCACCTCATCAGGGAACAGAAGCTCCCGATCATCGACCTCCCCATGGCGGAGGTGACTCGGCAATACATGGACTACTTGCACCTCATGGAGGAGCTGAACCTGGAGATCGCGGCGGAGTTCGTGGCAATGGCGGCCCACCTCCTCCAGATCAAGTCCCGGCTCATGCTGCCCCGGCCCCCGGCGGACGAGGGCATCGAGGATCCCCGGGAGGAGCTGGTCCAGAAGCTGCTCGACTACCAGCAGGTGAAGGAGGCCGCCGACATCCTCCGCGCCCGCGAGCAGGACGCGGCCCAGGTGGTCTACACCAAGCCCCTGGACATCCAGGAACACGCCATCGTCGAGGAGGAGCCCATCAAGGCCACGCTCTTCGACCTGCTGGGCGCCTACCGCGAGGCCCTCAAGAAGCTGCTGCCGCCGCCGCCCGTGGAAGTGCGCGCCCAGCCCAAGACGCTGGACCAGCGCATCGGCGAGGTGCTGGTCGATCTCCAGGACGGCCTCTGGAAGCCCTTCGACCATCTCATCGCCGCCGTCCGCACCCGGGAGGAGATGGTGCTCACCTTCCTCGCCTTGCTTGAGCTGGTGCGCACCCGCCGCATCGCCCTCGTGCAGACCGAGTCCTTCGGCGAGATCCGCGTCAAGGCCGCCTGAACGGGATGCCCATGCTGCTCCCTGACGACGCCCCTGAACTGAAGGCCCTCCTTCCCGCCTACCGCAAGGCGCGGCTGGCGGGGCTCATCATCTGCGTGGCCTGGCCGCTCCTGCTCATGGCGATGGTGGCCACAGGGACCGTGCGGCCCGGCACGGCGCCGCTGGAGGGCCCCACGAAGCAGATCGGCTACACCTTCACCTGCCTCGTCTTCCTCAGCGCCGCGTGGGTGACCTGGCGGAGCGGCAAGGTACTCAAGGAGTTCCGCGACCTCGCCCCCGGTCTGCGCCCCCGCGTCGTCCTGCGTGAGAGCCTCATCTACGCGGCTGTCTTCGAGACCAGCAGCTTCTGGGGCCTGCTCTATTGGATGATGGTGGGCCTGAACGCCGCGCGCTATGTGGGCACCTTCATGGCGCTGACGCCCCTCATGTTCTTCCTCTTCGTGCCGCGCTTCCATGCGTGGAAGCTGGCGTTGGAACGGGAGGATGGCGCATGAGTCCTGAACCCGCGGATCCCTACGACAAGACGAAGATCATCGCGGGCGTGCCGGAGATGCCGGTCGAGGCCACGGTGGTGGTGCCTACGGACCACGGCTCTGAGGCCGTCGTTGCTCGTCCCGCGCCCAAACCGCGCAGGAAGGGGCTGGCGATCACGCTCTGGGCCGCCGCGTTGCTCCTGCTCACGGGCGGGATGACCTGGTGGTTCCTCGGACCGGAGGCGCCCGCGCCGAAGACGGCCATGGCCTCCGCAGAATCCATCCCGCCTTCGCTCCAGGGCTACTTGGACGCGGCGAAACACGGCGACCCCAGGGCCATGCGCATGCTGGGCGCCAGCTACACCTACGGCCTGGGGGTGCGGGCCGACAAGTCCGAAGGCGCCGCCTGGTACCGCAAGGCGGCCGAGGCCGGCGACAAGATGGCGGCGCAGGAACTCGTGGCCGTCTCAGACCGGAAGCACTGAGCCCTAAGGCAGCATCAGCTTCAGGTGGTAGAACCGCGCGATGCCCACGAGCACCTGCTGGGCGGCGAGGGATGCCAGCAGCAAGCCCATGATGCGGCTGATGATTTCCGTGCCCGCGATGCCCAAGAGCTTCTGCAGCGGCCG
The DNA here is from genome assembly GCA_035687325.1 of Holophagaceae bacterium. Lineage (GTDB taxonomy): Bacteria > Acidobacteriota > Holophagae > Holophagales > Holophagaceae > JAFDVN01. Next base: position 5,848 of record DASRXV010000026.1, on the reverse strand, counting down.
CGCCGCCAGCAGCAGGAGCCAGGTGGACAGCAGCACGGAGAGCATCACGAGCGTGGTGATGGCCTGGCTGCCCCAGGCGTGGCGGTGGTTGTCCGTGAGCAGCACGGCCGCGAGCAGCGCGCCGGGCGAGGCGATGGATGGCATGGCGAGCGGGTAGATCGCGCGGCCCGGGCCCGCCATCTTCGCGAGCTTCAGCTCATGGCTGGGCTTGCTCTCGCCGAAGACCATGCTGAGCGAGAAGAGGAAGAGCAGGATGCCGCCCGCGATCTGGAAGGCCTCCAGCGTGACGCCCATGGCCTCCAGGAGCATCTGCCCTGCCACCACGAAGAAGATGAGCACCAGAGCCGCGAAACCAACGGCCTGCGTGGCCAGCCTGCGTCCCGCGGCCGGTTCCATCCCCCGCGCTTCGCGGAGGAAGATGGGCAGCGTCCCGACGGGATCGATGACAGCCCAGAAGAGGACGGCTTGAGCGAGAAGGGAATCGAACATGTCCCTTCAGGATAGGGGCTCTGCGGCCCGCCATGCCACCACCTTCGTCGTGGCGGCCTTGCCGACAGCGGCTTCCAGCGCGTTCTCCTCCGCACCACGCACGGCCTCCACGCTGCCGAAAGCGGCGAGGAGCTTCTTCGCCGTGGCCGCGCCCACACCGGGGATCTTCGTGAGCTCGGTCTGGAGTGTGCGCTTCTCCCGCAATTTCCGGTGATAGGTGATGGCGAAGCGGTGGGCTTCATCGCGCACGCGCTGGAGAAGCTGGAGCACAGGGCTGGATTTCGGGATGCGCAGGGGTTCGGGCGCGCCCGGGCGGATCACCAGTTCCTCCTTCTTCGCGAGGGCCGCCCGCTCCAGATCCATGAGCCCCAGTTCCGCCAGCGCGGACTCCGCCGCGTGGAGCTGCCCCAGGCCGCCGTCAATGAGGACGAGGTCAGGGTAGTCGCGGCCCTCGTCCTGCATCCGTTTGTAGCGGCGGAAGACGGCCTCACGCATGTTGGCGAAGTCGTCGTTCTGCTCGTTGGACATCTTGAAGCGGCGGTAGTTCTGCTTGTCGGGGAAGCCGTCCCGGAACACCACGCAACTGGCCACGACCTCGCGTCCTTGGCCGTGGCTGATGTCGAAGCATTCGATGTGCCGCGGCAGCCGGGCCAGGCCCAGGAAGGCCTGGAGCCCTTCGAGCACGGCCTGGTTCAGCTTCGCGGGCTCGAATTTGCGTTCCAGGGCCAGCCGCGCGTTCTCCTGGGCCATGGCGAGGAGATCCAACTTCTGGCCCTTCTGCGGGATGACGAAGTGGACCTTCCCGCCTCGCGCCTGGCCCAGCCATTCGCGCAGCAGCTCCGGTTCGCTGGGCTCCATCTCGAGCAGGAGGCGGCCTGGCGCGGCCTCGTCGGCGTAGACGCGCTGGATGACCTGGGTCAGGGCCTCAGCGTCCAGAGCCTCGCACTCATCCAGCAGGTATTCGCGGCGGTCCACCATGCGGCCTTCGCGCATGAGGACGCGGTGGACGCAGGCGCGGCCGTCCAGCACCGCGCCGCCGAAGATGTCCATGTCCTCCTGGTCCGCCACGGCCGCCTTCTGCCGCGTGAACCAGGCGTCCACCTGCTCCAGCGCGTCGCGGTGCCGGGCCGCCTGCTCGAAGGCCTCCAGCTGGGCGGCCTGCCACATGGCGGCTTCCAGCCTCGCCTTCAGCTCGTCGCGCTTGCCTTCCAGGAAGAGCTTGGCCTCTTTCGCCTGCTCGGCGTAGAGCTCCTGCGACACGGCGCCGATGCAAGGGGCCGTGCAGCGGTGGAGCTGGTATTTCATGCAGGCGCGGCCGCGCTTGCCGTCGATCTCGATGTCGCAGTCGCGGATCTGGAAGAAGCGTTCCACAAGCTCCGCGGCCTTGTAGGCCGTGCTCGCGGGAAAGAAGGGGCCGAAGTAGTACGCCTTGTCCTTGAGCACCTTGCGCGTCACATAAATCTTCGGGAACGGCTCCCGCGTGAGCTTCACGAAGGGGTAGGTCTTGTCGTCCCGCAGCAGGATGTTGAAAGGCGGGAAGTGCTCCTTGATGAGGTTGTTCTCCAGGACCAGCGCCTCCAGCTCTGTCTCGCAGACGATGAGCTCAAGGTCCCAGACCCGCCCCACGAGCCGCCGCGTCTTGGCGTCCAGCTGCTTGCTCTGGAAGTAGGAGCGCACGCGGTTGCGGAGCACCTTCGCCTTGCCCACATAGAGCAGGGCCCCCTCCGCGTCCCGGTAGAGGTAGACGCCCGGCCGCGTGGGCAGGTCGCCCAGCTTGCGCTTGAGGTAGGGACTCTTCTCGAGGTTGTTCCGGATCGCCGCCACGGAGACAGTCTAGATGGTCAGTGGCTGGTCGCGATGATCACGCCTGCGGCCAGGGCCAACGGAAGGATGAGCAGCAATGCCATCACCACCCACGCCACAGGCCTTCCGAAGTTGAGCGTCCAGCCGAGGCCCAGCCGCTTTGGGACCCAGACGCGTTCGTCGCCCCCGTTCCAGTAGATCAATCCGCCCCAGCGGTAGTCGTCCGTGGTGGCGCCGGGAATGGGTGGCGCGAGCCGGGCCAGGCGGATCACGGGGATGAGGCCGATGATCAGGCAGAGCACGATGAGCCCGACGCCCATTCCGATGACCCCGCCTCCGTAAAAGGCGGCCATGGGCGCGAATCCCCCGGCCATGAGGATGAAACCGAAGGGCAGGAGGCCTCGCAGGGGGAGCACGGCCCGCGCGCCCAGCTGGCGGCGCGGCACCTCATCCAGGCGGAGGACCGCCCCGATGAGGAAGAGCAGGGCCCAGATCCCGATGCCCGGCCAGGCCGCGAAGGCGAAGAACCGCCCCTTGCCCATCCAGCCGTTCACGACGCCCGCGGCGTTCCAGTGGGAAGGGATCCAGTCCGGGAGGAGCGGCAGCCAATGCTGGAGCCACAGCCGCACCGCGCTGAGCGCGGTGGCCGGCAACAGGTCCCAGGCGGAGATGAGCGGGGCTTTCGATGTCTCGTCCATGGCCAGGATTCTAGGCGCTTGAGCGACAATGGAGAGGTGCTGAAACTCGAATCCTTCCCCGTGGGCCCGCTGGGCTGCAACTGCTCCCTGCTCTGGGATCCGGAGACGGGCCGTGGCCTCGTGGTGGATCCCGGCGGCGATGGCGCGAAGATCCGGCGGCGAGTGGAGACGCTGGGCTTCAAGGTGATGGCGCTGCTGCACACGCACGCGCATTTCGACCATGTGGGCGCCACGAAGGAACTGCAGGACCGCTGGCAATGCCCTGCGCACCTGCACGAGGGCGATGATTTCCTCATCGAGAACCTCGACACGCAGACAGGGGCCTTCGGCATGCCACCCATCCCCACGCCGGACATGGCGGCGCTGAACGCGGGGGATCGCTTCGACGCCCTCACGACGCTGCACACGCCTGGCCACACGCCCGGCTCCTGCTGCTTCCACGGCGGTTTCGAGAAGGGCGCGGTGCTGCTGGCGGGCGACACTCTCTTCCGCCGCGGCGTGGGCCGCACGGACCTCTGGGGCGGCGACTTCAACCAGCTGGAAGCCAGCATCCAGGGCCAGCTCTACGGTCTCGGAGAAGGCACCCTCGTCATCCCCGGCCACGGCCCCGCGACCACCATCGGCGAAGAGCGGGCCCAGAATCCGTTCGTGCGGGGTTGAGGAGCCGCAGCGTCAGTTATTCGAGCCGGTGGCCCTGGATGCGAAGGAGGACGCCATCGCCTTCTCTTCCGGTGTCCGGGCGGTCCTGGTCAACCGTTCGCTGACCGCACGCGCTTCCTGGCTTCTGCCAAGGGCGAGGTAGATCTCGCCAAGGTTGGCCAGGTAGTTGAGGCTTGCCGGATCGATTTCAGCGGCCCGGATGGCAGGGCCGGATGCTTTGTCCCGGGTCGCCGGGTTGTTCAAGTAGGCGAAGGCCAGTTTGGATTGGGCCGGGGCGAAATCAGGGTTGATGGCCAGCGTCGCTTCAAGGTGCGCAGTCGCCTGCGCGCCGTTTTCGAGTTCGGCGAGGTAGAACGGCGGCCGGGAATCCTTATTATCCAGCTGCGAGGCCTTCATAAACTCCGCAGCGGCCTTTGCCTGGTCACCCTCCCGGTAGGCGGCATATCCAGCGGCCTCGTGGGCGGACGCCAGATCCGGGGACAATCGCAGAGCTTCAGCGGCGAGCGGACCTGCCTCCTTCAGGTGGCCGCTCCTTGCGAAGAAGTCCGCCTTGATCGCGAGCAGCTCCGCAGTGGACAGGGGCCTAGCCACGAGCGCCTTGTCGTCCAGCCGGGCGGTGGGCTTCATGCGCATGAAGGAGAACCCCTGGCGCCGGAGGTAAGCCTTTAGCTTCTGCTCGAATGCGCCCAGATCCCCGAAGGCCTCGGTCGCGGCTGAGACGGCATCCTCCCCCTTGCCCAAGGCGATGAAGTACTTCTGGAGGAGATGGTTCTGCAGCGCCTCCCGGTCCGAGCGCAGGTAATGGACCATCACCCAAGATTCGGCATAGAACATGGAGGAGCGGTTCCGCTCGTTGTAGAGCGGTGAGTGGATATCCACCTTCAAAAGGTCGAGGAGGGGGATCATCGGCGCGGTCTGGAGCAGGTAGAGCTGGCCCTCCGTGACCTGGCCCAGGTCGGTCTCGCCCTGCTTGACCACCGTGTTGCCGTAATACTCGGCGAAGCCCTCGTTGAGCCATGCGGGGATCGGGCCGAAATTCATCCGGACGATACCGTGGGTGAACTCGTGGAAGATCACATGGTAGGCGTTCTCTGTCGCGTCATAGGAAGAGACATTGATGACGGCGTAGTCGGTGTCCAGGGTGGGCTGGAACCAGCCGCCGAGCTGGGCCCGGTTTTTCGCGGCTGCGTAATCCAGGAGGAAGGACTTGAGGGAGTCGTCGTCCTGGCAGGCGATGACAAGTGTCCGCTCGCCTGTGTCCACTCTGATTCCGTGGAAGGCAGTCTGGAAGACGCTACGGATTTCCTCGAAGGCCCTGGCGGCATCCCGAGCCTTCGCTTCGCTGGCGTTGGACTCCACCACGAAGTGGGGGCTCTGGATCTCGATCCATTTCTCGGCGGCGAATGCCGGAAGCGCGGTGCCCACAATAAGGGCGAAGGCTACCTTCCGGAGCCTCCTTGAGACGAAATCGTGTTTCACAGGGATCTGACAGGTCATGGGGTCAAAGCTCCTTGACGATGTCAGCCATTGTAGATCGGGCCTCGCGGTCAGTCCGGGTGGAATAGGATGGAGTCCACCTCCCGGAGGCTCCCATGGAACCCGTGCTCGCAAGTCTCGGCTGTCTCGGCCCGCTCGCCGTCTTCGCCCTCATCTGGGGCCTGAGTTGCCTCAAGGTCGTCAACGAGTACGAACGGGCGGTGGTGTTCCGGCTGGGCAAGGTGCTGTCCGCGGCGAAGGGGCCGGGCCTCATCTTCGTCTTCCGGCCCTTCGAGCGCGCCGTGGTGGTGAGCCTGCGCACGGTAGTGCTGGATGTGCCGAGCCAGGACATCATCACCAAGGACAATGTGACGTTGAAGGTGAGCGCCGTCGTCTACTTCAAGGTGGTGGACACGCCCAGTGCCGTGCTGAAGGTGGAGAACTATTACTACGCCACCAGCCAGATCGCGCAAACCACGCTCCGTTCCGTGCTGGGCGAGGTCACCCTGGACGAGCTGTTGGCGGACCGCGAGAAGCTGGGCCAGCGCCTGCGGCAGATCATCGACGCCTCCACCGAGCCTTGGGGCGTGGAGGTGAGCGGCGTGGAGGTGAAGAATGTGGACCTCCCCGAGCAGGTGCAGCGCGCCATGGGCCGCCAAGCCGAGGCCGAACGCGAGAAGCGCGCGAAGATCATCGCCGCCGAAGGCGAGCTGCTCGCCAGC
>DASRXV010000025.1:0-15505 GCA_035687325.1 Holophagaceae bacterium | reverse complement strand
CGTCCGTGCAGGGCGCCGCCGTGACGAATGTCCGGATCAAGGGCGTGCTCCACGAGTTCACGACGCTCCCGGGCGTCTGGGAGGACATCACCCATGTCCTCCTCAACCTGAAAGAGATCCCCTTCAAGGTCCACGGCAACGGGACCCAGACCGTCACCCTTCACGCGAAGGGCGAGGGCGTGGTCACTTCCGCCGCCATCAAGACGAACCAGAATGTCGAAGTGCTCAACCCCAATGTGCACATCGCCACGCTGGGCGAGGACGGCGAGCTCGAGATCGAGATCGTCCTCCGCATGGGCCGCGGCTTCGTCACCGCCGACCGCAACCATGACGACACCCTGGGCCAGGGCTACATCCCCCTGGACTCCAACCACAGCCCCATCACCCGCGTGAACTACCTCGTGGAACCCGCGCGCGTGGGTCAGAGCACCGACTACGAGAAGCTGACGCTGCAGGTCTGGACCAACGGCACCATCGATCCGAAGGAAGCCGTTTCGGACGCCGCCCTGATCCTCCGCGAGCACTTCCTCGTCTTCGCCCGCCAGGACGAGGACTTCACCGCTGACGAGCTCGGCTCCGTCCCGGCCTCCGAAGCCGCGAACGCCTGGCTGGGCAAGTCCGTGGAAGAGCTCGAGCTGTCCGTCCGCGCCAACAACTGCCTTCGCAACGCGAACATCACCACCATCGGCGAGCTGGTCCAGCGCACCGAGGCCGAGCTGATGAAGACGAAGAACTTCGGCAAGAAGTCGCTCCAGGAGATCAAGGACGAGCTCGGTCGCATCGGGCTCACTCTTGGCATGCGCCTCGAGCAGGAAGTCTAGGAGAACCCATGCGCCATCAAGTTTCCGGCAAGCGATTGGGCCGCGGCTCCAACCAGCGCAAGGCCCTGATGAAAGGTCTCGCCATCGCTCTTCTCCGCGAAGAGCGCATCGAGACCACCGAGGTGAAGGCCAAGGAGCTCCGCAAGTTCGTGGAGCCCTTCATCACCCTGTCCAAGACCGATTCGATAGCCAACCGCCGCCTGGCGATGGCCCGTCTCGGCAGCAAGGAGACCGTGCAGAAGATCTTCGGCGCGGACTTCCGCAAGCGTTTCGAGACCCGCCCCGGCGGTTACACCCGCATCCTCAAGATGGCGCCCCGCCACGGCGACGGCGCCGAGATGGCCCTCATCGAGCTGGTGGACTACCAGCTGCCCGCCGAAGAGGCCTGAAGCTCCTGATCCACGAAGGAATGAAAGGCGCCCCGCGAGGGGCGCTTTTTTGTTGGGCGCAATCAGGCGCTATCCTGGCTTCCCACCCCGAGGAGATCGCCATGGCCGAGATGGATAGCCTCGCCGCCGAATCGCGCCGCTTCCCGCCCCCGACGGATTTCGCGGCCAAGGCCACCGTCACTGAGCAAGCGGATCGCGATCTGCGAGCCGCCTTCGAGAAGGATTGGGAAGGTGCCTGGGCCCGCCTAGGCCACGAAGAGTTGGTCTGGTCCAAACCTTTCACCAAGCCCTTTGAAGGCGATCTTGAACATCCCCACTGGTTCGGCGATGGGGAGTTGAACGCCACCGTCCAGTGCCTCGACCGCTGGATGGGCACGCCCACGGAGCACAAGGCCGCGCTCATCTGGGAAGGCGAACCGGGCGACACGCGCACGATCACCTATGGGCAGCTGCATCGCGAGGTGGCCCGCGCCGCGAACGCGCTGAAGTGCCTCGGCGTGAAGAAAGGCGACCGCGTGGCCATCTACATGCCGCTCATCCCCGAGCTGGCCGTGGCCGTGCTGGCCTGCGCTCGCCTAGGCGCGCCGCATACGGTGGTCTTCGGCGGCTTCTCGGCGGAAGCCCTCGCGAACCGCATACAGGACGCGGGCGCGGAGGTGCTGCTCACGGCGGATGGCGGCTGGCGCAAGGGCGAGCTGCTGAAGATCAAGAACATCGCGGATGCGGCCGCGGCCCAGTGCCCCGGCCTCCGCAAAGTGGTCGTCGCCAAGCGTACGGGCCACGACATCGTCATGCAGGCGGGCCGCGACATTTACCTCGACGAGCTGTTGGCCGCCAATGGGGAGACCCAGTCCGCGCCCGAACCCTGCAATGCTGAGGACACGCTCTTCCTCCTCTATACCAGCGGCAGCACGGGCAAGCCGAAGGGCATCATCCACACGACGGCTGGCTACCTGCTCTGGACCAAGCTCACCACGCGTTGGGTGCTGGACCTTAAGCCGGAGGACCTCTACTGGTGCACGGCGGACATCGGCTGGATCACGGGGCACAGCTATGTGATCTACGGTCCGCTGCAGATCGGCGCCACCGTGATGATGTACGAGGGCAACCCCGTGCACCCCGCGCCGGACCGTTTCTGGTCCATCATCGAGCGGCATCGCGTCTCCGTCTTCTACACCGCGCCCACGGCCATCCGCACCTTCATCCGCCTGGGTGACGGCCATGTGCTGAAGCACGACCTGTCCTCCCTGCGGCTCCTGGGCACCGTGGGCGAGCCCATCAATCCTGAAGCCTGGCTCTGGTACCACCACCTCATTGGCAGGGAGCGCTGCCCCATCGTGGACACCTGGTGGCAGACGGAGACGGGCGGCATGATGATCGCGCCGCTGCCGGGCGTGCAGACCACCACGCCGGGCAGCGCCACGCGGCCCCTGCCGGGGGTGGACGCGGACATCGTGGACAAGCACGGCGAGTCGAAACCCGCGGGCCTCCTTGTCATGCGCCGCTCCTGGCCCGGGCAGTTGCGGGGCATCTGGGGGAATCCCGAGCGCTACCACGCGGGCTACTTCGCGGAAGTGCCCGGCTGCTACCTGGCGGGCGACGGCGCGCGGAAGGATGAGGACGGCAACATCTGGATCATGGGCCGCGTGGACGATGTGCTCAATGTGAGCGGCCACCGATTAGGCACCGCCGAAGTAGAGAGCGCGCTCGTCGCCCATCCCGATGTGGCCGAGGCCGCCGTGGTGGGCCGTCCCGACGAAGTGAAGGGTGAGGCCATCGTGGCCTTCGTGACCCTCAAGACCGGCCGCGCGCCGGATGCTGCCGCCCTCAAGGTCCATGTGACAAAGGAGATCGGCGCCCTCGCCCGTCCCGACGAGATCCGCTTCGCCGAAGCCCTCCCCAAGACCCGCAGCGGCAAGATCATGCGCAGGCTCCTGCGAGACCTCGCCCGCGGCACCCACGCCAGCCAGGACACCAGCACCCTGGAAGACCAGAAGGTCATGGACCGGCTGAGGGCGGCAGCGCCGGAAGAGGACTGAAAGCTAACCACGCGGCGTGAAGCGAAGGAGCGGAGGGCAGCGGAGAAGGGGCGTAAAGCCTAACTCCAAAGCGGTGATCCGACCCGTTGGTGTGGATGCTGCCTAACGATGAAAGTTAACCGGCCCGACCGCGAGCCGACGATTTACAGCATGACGGAAAACACACACGGTTGGTCTGGGTTGAACGATTGGTTAGGTATGCCTAGCTGAGAGTGTTTTTGATTTATCGACCAACAAAGCCAGGAGCAAAATACCAAGAATTGGGATGAAGATGAGTACCGCCCACGCCAAGTTCCGGTTCTTTGCCTTCAAATAGAATCCAAGCCCAACAAAGAGAAGGATGGTTCCTGTGAACATGCCGAGCACGCCGACAAGAAAGAAATCGACCGCCAGAAAAAGCCCACCATACTGCAGAACCAGACCTGGGACACCGAACATCAAGCTTTTCCGGTTGTATGTGGTGATCAAGGAATTGCTCCAGTGAATTCGGGCCACCTAACTTTGAATTAGACGAACCGGTTGGGGAGGGTTGATCCCACCTAACACGGTTGTTAGGGTTGAATTATTGCTAAGGACAGCGTACTTGGTTTGACGAGCGAAATTGAGACGGTGATAAATTTCCCGGACGGGGCCGCCCATTCTGTTTCCTTCCTTCGCCGCCCTCCGCGTGATGTTTTTCTTCTAACCCTTCACCGTCCGTGGATCCATAGCGCGTCCACGAGGAAGATCAGCACCAGCCCCCATCCGAGGATGAACTTCCCCAGCGCCCCGGCGAAGAGGCCGATGACGGCGCCCACAGCGGCTTTGACAGCCCGCTTGAAGGGCTGCTTGCGGATCACCCACTCGCCCAGCAGGGCACCCAGGGGCGGTCCCAGCAGCACGCCGGGCAGGCCGAAGAAGAGGCCGATGAGCGCGCCTAGTAGTGCGCCGCGGGCTCCTGCCTTGCCCGCGCCCGCCTTCTTCGCGGACCAGCCGCTGGCCATGAGCTCCATGAGCTGGCCGATGATCGCGCCGAGGATGAAGAGGATGACGGTGATCCAGGAGAGCCGCTCCGGCTGCAGCACCTTGAAGAGCGTGGCGCCCAGGGCCATGAGGGGCAGGCCCGGCACGAGGGGCAGCCACACGCCCAGCAGGCCGATCATGAAGCAGAGCAGGGCAACGACCCAGGCGAGGATCGGAGCCGTCGCCTGCATCAAAGCTGGAGGTCCCGCACGAAGCGGCGCACGAGGGCCTCGAAGCGGCCAGCGGCCTGCTGGCCCGCTTCCAGGACTTCTTCATGCGTGAGGGGTTGTTCGAGCAGGCCCGCGGCCATGTTGCAGAGGCAGCTCACGCCAGCCACGCGCAGGCCCGCGTGCCGCGCGACGATCACCTCGAGCACCGTGCTCATGCCCACGGCGTCGGCACCCCAGGTGCGGAAGGCGCGGATCTCCGCGGGCGTCTCGTAGCTGGGGCCGAGTACGCCGATGTAGGTGCCGTCCCGGAGCGTCTGCCCAATCGCCTTCGCGGCCCCGTGCAATTGCGCGCGCAGGGCGGGATCGTAGGCGGCGCTCATGTCGGGGAAGCGGGAGCCCGGAGGCACATTGGTCCCGATCAGCGGGTTCGTCCCCGTGAAGTTGATGTGGTCTGCGATGACCATGAGATCACCGACCGCGTGTGCGGGGTTCAGCGCCCCCGCCGCATTGGTGTGGAGGACGGCCTTCACGCCTAAGGACCCGTAAAGCCGCATGGGCGCCGTCACCACGGCCATGGCATGGCCTTCATAGAAGTGGAAGCGGCCCGCCTGCAGAACGACCCGGCGGTCTTCCAATTCGCAGAAGACCATCTTCCCGCCGTGTCCTGCCACGGTCTGCGCGGGGAAGCCCGGCAGGTCCGTGAAAGGGACGGTCACGCCGCGTTCGGCTTCTGCGGACTCTGCGAGTGCACCCAGTCCCGAGCCCAGCACGATGGCCAGGTCCGGGACGAAGGGCGCCTTGCCCCTCAGGGTCTCAGCGGCCGAGGAGAGGTCCACGCAGCGTCCCGGGAGGCGCCGGTGCCAACTGGAGGGTGAAGGGGATATCGGGCTGGAGGGTAGAGGGGCTCAGGAGACGCACCCGGATGGGGTATTCGGCTGGTGTGGTCGTATTGCCATTGCCCGCCAGCGTGAAGGTGATCGGCGCCGCGCTGGACCCAGTGAAGGTATAGGCCTGAGTCGCGCTCCCGGAGAACACCACCACCTGGATGGTGGCTCCCGAGGGAAGCGCACTGGGGGTGGTCTGGAGCGTGAGGTTGTAGGTCTGATCGTTTGCTTGAGGAACGCCCAGGTAGGCAATCTCCTTGTAGGACGCGTTGGGGTAGACACCGCTCACCTGGTGGTCTGCGGACATGCTTAACGTTCCGGTGTAAGCATAGGTGCCGTTCGTGGTGCTTGTCCAGGTCTGCCCGAAGACCGTCGTGGAGGGTTGAGGCCAAGGCAGGTTGAACGGCGTGGCAACAGTGCTGATCTGGGAGTCGGTGAAGATCGCTGCCAGATCAACCGGTTCTGCCGCGGTTTTCGCGTTCTGGAGCTTAGCCAATTGGAGGTAGGCATTGGCCGGGTAGAACTGGGTCGTCGTGGGAAGCGTGAAGGTGAAAATGCGGGCGATGGTCGCGGGATTGATGGTGGCCCAAGTGGTAGCCGTTCCAGGGGTGGTAATGCCGTTCGCCTTCAGGCCGATTTCCCAAGTCATGGCGGCCAGCGTGCGGGGCGAGTAGGGGCCGATATCCGCCGAGGCGACGCCGCTGGTGTCGCGGACATTCGTAATGCTGACGATGCCGCTGGTCCCATCGGTGTCGGCCAGGTAGGGGGACTTCAGCAGGTTGGCGGCCATCGCGTAGGGCAGGCCTTCGACCATGGCCAGGTCAGGTGACAGGCCGTCGATGTTGGCCGCCACAGGCTTCAGCGTGTAGGGATAGGCCGCATAGTTCGCGGCGAGAAGCTGTCTGAATGTGTTGGCTCTTCCCATGAGCACATAGAGGACCGACTCGTCCCAGGCATCATCATTTGCGGCGGCGCCCCGGATGGAGCCGAAGTAGTGGTCGGTTCCGAATCTCGGATCGTAGGCCAAATCCACCCCGCTCGGTTGGACCCAAGCCCGCTGGTTATATTGGATGAAGGTCCCTTGCGGTTCCGAGCGGCCCATGAGGTAGTGGAGATCCGTGGGCGCGCCGGGCGACGGGTTGCCATAGACGACGCTGAAGGCGTAGATGGAATCCAGGATGGCCAGGACCCTGCTGCCAGTCGGGCTGGCCTCGAAGCCTGCCGAGGTGAATCCCGTCGAGGAACCATCACCTGCCACTTCGGTGGATCCGATCATCCACTTGGTGGTGAGGTCCACGGCGAAATTCGCGGTGTAGGTGCCTCCTGCGGAGACAGTGCCGGCGGGAAGCGGGGCGGATGATGTCGCTGCAGTGCCGTTCGGAGCGGAGCGGAGAATGTAGTGCGCACGCTGGGCCTGAGGCAAAGTGCTTGATAGCCCGTTGGGGTCCGCGATCACGGAGACGGATCCGAGAAAGGGTTGCGTGAAACTTTCCACCTGGACGCTGTAGTTGTCGCCCGCCGGGACACTGAGGTAATAGTTTCCGCTCACATCGGTTTGCGTGACCTGCTTGACCCGCCACTGGGCGTTGGTCGCATCCAGCTCATAGGCGCGGACAAAGATGCCTCGGGCCGGGAGCGTCAGATAGTTGGCAGAGTTGGTCTCCAGGCCGGTCGGGACGCCGTTGGCATCTTTAAGCAGGGGGATCCGGACATAGGTGATGTTGCCCTGGATGGCGCCGATCGCCACGGGGCTCGTGGCCGAGTTGCCTCCGCTCTTCCCCGAGCAGCCGATTCCGAGAAGCAGGCCGAGAGCCGCGGCGGTGGCCGCGATCCGGGACCGGAAGGATGGAGCTTGGGCCATGCGGACCTCGAAAAGCGTAAGCCATCAGGCTATCACGGGGATGGCATGCTTCCGAGCCGCGAAAGGTGCCCGGGCCCAAGCGGAGCAGGCTTTGGAGCCCTCAGTTGGCCGAGGGATCGTTCCGGGCGGCGAGTTCGCCGGGGATCTCTTCGGTGTCGTCCAGGACCGGCAGGGGGTTGCGTTGGACGCCGTCCACCCGCAGCTCGAAATGGAGGTGCGGGCCTGTGGCGTTGCCCGCGCGGCCCACTTCGGCGATCTTCTCGCCGCGGCGGACGATGTCGCCCTCATGCACGAGCGTGACGGATTCGTGCCCGTACACGGTCGTCACGCCGTTGCCATGGTCCACCGTCACCAGGTTGCCGTAGCCGCGGGCCTTGCCGGCGTAGACGACGACGCCGTCCATGGCCGCGTAGATGTCCGTGTGCATGGGGGCGGGCAGATCGATGCCCTTGTGGCGGCCGTGGTAGCGGATGCGCTTCTTGCGCCGGTTCTTCACGCGGACCACGCGGGTGCGGATGCGGGGCCCCCAGTAGGAACTGATGGAGCGCGTCTCCACGGGCCAGAGCAGATCCAGGTTGTCCGGATCCGCTGGGCGGAAGGGCAGGAGCGGCTCCGCGCCGGGCTCGCCGGAGGGGATCAGGCTGGCTTCCCGGACCACGGGCGCGGTCAGAGCCGGAATGGTCGGCAGGGGGGGGAGATCCGAAGGCGCGGCTTCACCGGGGATGGCAGGCAGATCGGCCACCCTAGGGGCCGCACCGTCCGCTTCCGCGGGCGCGCCACCGGGCAGCTGGAGCACGGTGCCCGGACGCACACGGCGGGGGTTCAGGCCCGGGTTGGCTGCCATGAGGTCCTGGACGGAGATGCTGTTGGCCTTGGCCAGAGCGTAGAGCGTCTGCCCCTTGGCCAACACGGCGGTAGTACCGGCTTCCGGCGATGCGGCCACCGGCTTCCGGGTCGCGATGCGGGGGGCGGCGGCAGCGGCGATGTGGAGCTTCGTGCCGATTGAGAGCTTGGCCAGGTTCCGGCCCGGGTTCAGAGCCTGGAGCTGGGCCACGCTGAGTCCGTTGGCCGCCGCGATCCTGCCCGCGGTCTCGCCCTTGCGGACCGTGTGCACACTGGAAGACGAGGTGGCCTTGGCGTGGTGGCCGGGCCGGACGCGATGCGCCCCGGCCGTGGCTGGCATCGCGATGATCATCAGCGTCAAAAGCGCATGGCGCATGGTGTCTCCCGGAGTGCGGCGGACGATCACATCGTCCAGGACCTGTTTCGCTAGGCCTCCTGGGGGACGCGCCCCCACCCTTGACCGATTGACCCGATGGGCCACTTCCAGATTACCGGTGCTAGATCATTTTGAAAACGCAAATCTTTTCCAATTACCCCCCCCAGGGGCAGCCCGTCCAGGGCCGGGTGACGGCGCCTCGACGCCCTCCCTCCTTCAGCAAGAGCCGCACCGGGCCCATATCCATGGCCTGGGAAACGGCCTTGAGCATGTCGTAGAGGGCCAGCAGGCCCGCCGACACGCCCGCCAGGGCCTCCATCTCCACGCCCGTCTTGGATTCGCAGCGCACCTCCACCCGTAGCCAGGCCTGGCGTGTGGCCGAGTCGAAGATGTGTGCCACCTCCACGCCATCCACGATGAGCGGATGGGCCAGGGGGATGAGGTCCGAGGCCCGCTTCACCCCCTGGATGGCGGCGATTCGGACCACCGGCCAGGGGTCGCCTTTCTTAAGCGCCTGCGAAGCCAAAGCCTCGGCGGCAGCCTCATCCAATTGGAGCGCGCCCACAGCCACGGCGCGGCGGGCGGTGACGGGCTTGGTGCCCACATCCACCATGCGGGGAAGGCCTTCTGGATCGAGGTGGGTCAGGTCGTTGGGCATGGCTCGCTCCACGCAAGCAGGATGTCGCGCAGCGCCGCCGTGTCCGGCGCGTAGGCGCGGGGGCCGCAGGCCGCGAGCTGGGGCTCGCTGTAGAAGCCGTGGCCCACGGCGAGGCTGGGCACGCCCGCGGCCCGCGCCATGTCCAGATCGAAGGGCGTGTCGCCAACCATGAGAAGCTCCTCCGCGCCGAGCCCCGTCATCTTCATGATGAGGTCCAGGCTTTCGGGATGCGGCTTGCCGTCGGTCACTTCATCGGGCGTGATGATGGGATCGAAAAACCCCGTCCAGCCGAAGCCTTCGAGCTGACGCAACAGGGGGACGCGGCGCTTGGAGGTGGCGATGGCCATGGCCTGGCCGCGGGCTTTGAATTCGAGCAGCAGATCGGAGACACCGTCGAAGGGCTTCATCAGGTGCTCGTGGTCCGCGTGACCGAAGCTGCGGTAGGCCTTCAGCACCGTGTCCTCATCGAGGCCGACCGGCGAAAAGGTCCGGCGGATGCCTTCCTCCACCGGCAGGCCCACATAGGTCAGCCACTCCGCCATGAGCGACCGCGGCTGGCCCAGGGTATCCAGCGCGTAGGCCATGCCCGCCTCGATGAGCGGGCGGCTGTCCGCCAGCGTGCCGTCGAAATCCCAGACGATGAGTTTCACAGTTCGTGCTCCGTGCCGAACACACCTTCCCACTTCGCCACGACGATGCTCGCGAGGCCGTTGCCCAAGACATTGGTCAGCGTGCGGGCCATGTCCATGATGGCGTCCACGGCGAGAAGCATGGCGATGCCGGCCTCGCCGGGCAGACCGAAGCTGCCGCAGGTGCCGGCGATGATGACAAGGGTGCCGCGCGGCACGCCGGCCACGCCCTTGCTCGTGAGCATGAAGGTCAGCACCATGGCCAGCTGGTGCCAGACATCCATGTGGACCCCCGCGGCCTGGGCGATGGTGAGGCCCGCCAGCACCAGGTAGAGCGTGGAGCCGTCCAGGTTGAAGCTGTAGCCCGCGGGGATGACGAAACCCGCCACGCGCTCGGGCACGCCGAAGCGCACGGTCTCCTCCAGCAGCTTGGGCAGCGCAGCCTCGCTGCTGGCGGTGGAGAAGGCGATGGTGGCCGGTTCGCGCACGGCGCGCAAATAATCCAGCACCTTCACCTTGCAGAGCTTCATTACGGGGATGAAGACGAACAGCACGAGCAGGATGAGGGCGCCGTAGAGGCTGCCCACCAGCAGCGCGTACTGCTTGAGCAGGTGGAAGACGGCGGGCCAGCCCTTGATGAGTCCGCCGTCCACCATCTGGCCTGCCGCCATGCCGCTCATGCTGGCGGCCATAGCGCCGAAGACACCGATGGGCGTGAGCAGCATGACCATGTCCGTGTACTTGAACATCACTTGCGAGAAGCTGTCGAAGAAGCGGAGGACGGGTCCGCCCTTGCCGTCCGGCACGCGGATGAGGGCCATGGCGAAGAGTGTGGCGAAGATCACCACGGGCAGGATGTCGCCCTCCGCCGCGGACTTCACGACATTCGACGGGAACATGTGGAGCAGGGTCGTCCATCCGCTCTGCACAGCTGCTGGCGCGGCACCGTGCGTGGCGAGGTCCAGGTGCATGCCCACGCCGGGCTTCACGAGATTCGCCACGGCGAGGCCGATGAGGAGGGCGAAGGTCGTCACGATCTCGAAGTAGAGAAGGGCTTTCACGCCCATGCGGCCCACGGCCTTGATGTCGCCCGTCTTCGCGATGCCCACCACCAGCGTGCTGAAGATGAGGGGGACGATGAGGCTCTTGATGAGGGCGATGAAGGCCGCGGCCAGGAAGTGGAAGAGCTGGTAGGCAGTCCCGTGCTGGTCCTGGGGCAGGAAGCCGCCGCAGAGGACGCCGAGGACGAGCCCGGCGAAGATCCACGCGGTGCTTGAGCGCCACCAGGGTTTGAGTGCGGCCATCGGATGCCCCGAAAAGGGCAGTCTCCCACGGCCTTCCGCCGGAGGCGATACTGGGGAGATGCGCTGCGAGCACTGCCTTCATGACCTGCCCTCGGGCGCCCGCTTCTGTCCCGGCTGCGGCCAGTCTGTGCCCGGCGCCGTCGCGGCGCCGGAGGCGCAGCCCGTGGACACTTCCATCACGGCGCCGGGCGCGCGGTCCGGCGTGTGGCGCTGGGCCCTCCTGGTGCTCCTCCTCCTGGAACGGCTCACGGCGATCAAGGCCTTTCCCCTGGAGGGCGCCGCTCCCTGGGAGCACGTCTTCCTCCATACCTGGGGTTGGGGCCTTCTGATCCTCGCCGTGCCGCTGCTCGTCCTGCGACGGCGCGCGGGCGGATGGGTGGCCTTCCTCTCGGGCCTGGCCCTCATCCTTCGCAGCTGCGCGCCGCTCCTGAGCGAGGTGCCCGTGCCCTGGGCCGTCATCACGCTCATGATGGCCAGCGGGACCCTCACCTTCGCCTTCCTCTTCGAGCAGAGCTTCTGGCCCCACCACGAGAGTCCGCTGGGAGGAAACAGCGATGATCCAGATGGCCCGGGAGATGGCGAGGCCTAGTAGAATGGAAGTCCGGGCCTCAACGGCCCTGGAGGTGGAATGGACGCTACCGGCAAACGACGCTGGAACCGCTTGAACACGATCTTCCTCGCCGGAACGCTCGCCGCCGCCGTCATCGCGGTTCCGCTGCACCTCGTCTTCAACGGCTTCCGCTGGTCGGAGTGGATCACCTGCGCCGTCATGGTCTTCGGCATCGGCACCGCCATCAGCGCGGGCTACCACCGTCTCTTCTCCCATCGGGCCTTCAAGGCCAGCTGGCCGGTGCGGCTCCTGCTGCTGCTCTTCGGGTCGGCCTCCTTCGAGAACTCCGCCCTCAAGTGGGCCAGCGACCACCGCATCCACCACCACCATGTGGACGACTTGGACAAGGATCCCTATGCCATCGGCAAGGGCTTCTGGTTCGCCCACTGGACTTGGGTGATGGAATCCAAGGAGCTGCCGCTCCAGGGCGTGGCCGATCTGGAGCGTGATCCCCTCATGCGCTGGCAGCACAAGCACCATTTCCTCATCGGCGCGGTCGTGGCCTCCATCCCGTTCTGGATCGGCCTCGCGTTGGGCGATTTCTGGGGCTTCGCCATCGTGGCGGTGCTGCTCCGCATCGTGCTGACCCACCACACGACCTTCCTCATCAACTCCGCCGCCCATGTCTTCGGCAGCCGCCCCTACAGCGAGGCCAGCAGCGCCCGCGACAACTGGGTGCTGGCGCCGCTCACCTACGGCGAGGGCTACCACAACTTCCACCACACCTGGCAGTGGGACTACCGCAACGGCCACCGCTGGTACCACTGGGACAGCACCAAGTGGATCCTCAACAGCCTGCGCTGGACGGGTCTCGTGAAGGGTTTCCGCACCGTGCCTGGCGCCGCGATCGAGCGCGCGCGGCTGGAGGTCGAGGCGCTGAAGCTGCGCCGCCGCCTGGACAACCACGAGCCCGCCGTCGCCCATCCCCTGCAGGAGCGCCTGGCCCATGCCCGTCTCCAGCTGGATCTCTCGCTCGCCGCGCTGCACGAGTGCCGGGAGGGCCTCAAGGCCAAGCGCGCCGCCTGGCGCGCCGAGTGGAAGGCCAAGGGCATGGCCCGCAAAGCCCGGAAAGAGGAGCGCGCCGAGGCCTGGCGCCTCGCCCGCGCCGAGTGGAAGGCCGTGCTGGCCCACCACCGCGAACAGCTGAAGGAGGCCTGGGTCGAATGGAAGGCCGCCCGCAGCGCCGCCCGGTCGGCTCTCGTTTACGCTTGACTTTTTTCCTGGAACAACGCTTTCCGGTTGAGTCTCAGGCTTTCCGGGTGTTCTGCTCGATGCTCACGAACAGTCCGACGAACGCAGATAGCGCGTAGGCGCCGAGCAGACCCGCGGCGGCCATGGCCAAGCCTGTGGCCAGCAGCGTAAGCCCCGCCTGGAAAGGATCCCCGGCCGCCGCGGGCAGCACGCCGCCGAAGAGGTTGCGGAGCGCGTCCCCCGCCTGTCCGGCGGAGGTCCAGATGAGCAGCGCGCTGCCGAGGCTCAGAGGCGTGAGGACGCCCGCGTAGATCTCTCCGCTCAACTTCATCAGGAGCCGCGCCACCGCCAAAGCGCCCGCCTCGGCGGGTCCCATGGCCAGAAGATCCGAGGCGCGGAGCAGGCTGAGGTGGCAGACGAAATAGGCCGCCACCACGAGGCTGAGTTGGAGGATGAGAAGGCCGAAGATGGCGCCGGTGGAGAGGCCCGGAGCCTGCTTCCACAACTCGATGGAGAGCAGCACCGCGCCCAGGGCGGCGAGGGCGGCCTGGATGCGCAGGATCCAGGCGAAGACCGGGCGGAAGAAGCGGCCTTCCCGGATGAGGCGGAGGAAAGTCGGGGCGATCAAGAATCTATCCATGGCTGGACCTCCGGAACGGAGTGCGGGTTGGTTTGAGGGATTTCATTTCCCAGCTTGAGGATGCGGGGAGCCGGGGTCAACTCCCGCAGGTCCCGAGGCGGTCTGCCCTCGCATCCGGCCCTTTCCCCGCCTTGTGGGAAGATGGAGGCTTCGAGCGGAGCTTTCCATGGCCAACTTCGACCTCATCGTCATCGGTTCCGGCCCCGGCGGCTACCTTGCCGCCGTGCGCGCCGGGCAGCTGGGCCTGTCCGCCGCCATCGTGGAGAAGGATCCTGCGGGCCTGGGCGGCACCTGCCTGCGCCGCGGCTGCATCCCCGCCAAGACCTGGCTGGAGAGCGCCCACCGTTTCGAACAGATGCAAGAGGCCGCGGAGTACGGCATCGACGGCGTGGACCCCAAGGGCCTGCGCGCCAATCTGGATGCCATCGTCAAGCGCAAGAACCGCATCGTCCTGAAGAACGGCAAGGGCATCGAGTTTCTCATGAAGAAGAACAAGGTGCAGGTGCTCAAGGGCTTCGGCAAGCTGCTGGGAGGCGGCCGGGTGGAAGTGAAGGGCGAGACGGCGGAGGTCCACACCGCTAAGAAGATCGTCCTGGCCACGGGTTCCGTGCCCCGGGACCTGCCGGGCCTGGAGGCGGACGGCAAGCGGGTGCTGAATTCGGACCATCTCCTCGACATGGCGGAGCTGCCTTCGCACCTCGTCATCCTGGGCGGCGGCGCCATCGGCGTGGAGTTCGCATCCGTCTTCGCGCGGCTGGGTTCTAAGGTGACGCTGGTGGAGCTCATGGACCAGCTGTTGCCTGTGGAGGATGAGGCCATCGGCGCGGAGCTGGAGAAGATCCTCGCCAAGTCCTACAAGATGGATGTCCGCACCAAGACCAAGATCGCCAAGCTGGACCGTCTCGCGGACAAGGTCGTCTGCCATCTCGAAGGCGCTAAGCCCGGAATGGTCGAGGCCAGCCATGTGCTCATCGCCGTGGGCCGCGGGCCTGTGACGGCGGGCATCGGCCTGGAGTCCACCAAGGCTGTGCTGGACAAGGGGTTCGTGGGCGTGGACAAGTTCATGCAGAGCGCCGAGCCGGGCCTCTACGCCATCGGCGATGTGGTGAAGACGCCCATGCTGGCCCATGTGGCCAGCGATGAGGGCATCGTGGCCGTGGAGCACGCGGCGCAGGCCTTGGGCAAGGACGCGCATCCCCATCCCATCGACTACGATCGCGTGCCTGGCTGCACCTACTGCGATCCCGAGGTGGGCAGCATCGGCCTCACGGAGAAGAAGGCGAAGGAGCAGGGCTACGAGGTGGCCACCGGCACCTTCCCCTTCATGCCCATGGCGAAGGCCAACATCGTGGGCGAGCCCCACGGCTTCATCAAGATCGTCTCCGAGAAGAAGTACGGCGAGATCCTGGGCATCCACATCATCGGACCCAAGGCCACGGAACTGGTGGCCAGCAGCGTGGCCCTGCTCGCGGGCGAGATGACGGTGGAAGCGCTCATCAACACCATGTACCCGCATCCAACGCTGAACGAGGTCTTCCCCGAGGCGGCCCGCGCCGTGCAAGGCCGCGCGCTGAACATGTAGCGTGAAACGCGTCGCGGGGCTTCTCTTCGCCTGCGCCAGCCTCTCGGCGCAGGTGCAGGGCCATCTCCGCTTCGAAGCCGCGGACCGCGCGCCTGTCGTGCTGGAGCTTGTGGATGGCGGCCACCCGGCCTTCCTCACGATCCCCCATCAGCGAGGGGTGGCGGATGGCGAGGCCGTGCGC
Organism: Holophagaceae bacterium; assembly: GCA_035687325.1. Taxonomy (GTDB): domain Bacteria; phylum Acidobacteriota; class Holophagae; order Holophagales; family Holophagaceae; genus JAFDVN01. The sequence goes on along the minus strand of DASRXV010000025.1, from coordinate 325 downwards.
CTCTTCGTTCTCACGCACGCGGGGCCTGAGACCGACGTGCTGCCGCCCTCGGTGGAGCCGAAGCCCCTCGCCGCCGAGGCGCCCGCCGCCTGGAAGGTGGACCACAACGGAGCCCGCGCGCAGATCGTCACGCGCTACGCCACCTTCTGGCGCTACACGCCGGGCCTCGTGATGCCCGTGCGCTTCAGGCTCGGCACGGTGGAATGGCGCTTGATCGCGGCGGATCTGCCGCCCAAGATGCTCATATCCAAGGACGGGGAGTGAGATGGCCATCAGCTTCCGCCGGAGCGACCGCATGCAGAAGTGGCTGGACTGGTACGCGGGC
>DASRXV010000024.1:0-79954 GCA_035687325.1 Holophagaceae bacterium | reverse complement strand
CCCCCGCCTCCTCCCCCGCCGCCGCCAGCCCCCGAGCCTGCCCCCGCCCCTGCGCCCGAGCCGCCTCCCCCGCCACCGCCTCCGCCGGCTCCTGTGGAAGAGGCCAAACCCGCGCCGCCTCCGCCCCCAGCCAAGATCGTGCTGGATGAGGCCCGCCTCCACTTCGCCACCAACAAGGCGGATCTGGATGACAACGGCCGTCAGGCCGTCCAGGAAGTGGCCGACAAGCTCAAGGCCTACAGCGGCGACTACAAGGTCGTGGTGTCCGGCTACACCGACAGCCGCGGAAGCAAGGCGCTCAACGAGAAGCTGAGCAAGCGCCGCGCGGACGCCGTGGCCAAGGCCCTCGTGGACGACGGCATCGCCGCCGGCCGCGTCAGCACCGAAGGCAAGGGCCCCGCTGATCCCATCGGCGACAACGCCACGGCCGAAGGCCGCAACCACAACCGCCGCGTCGAAGTGAACATCAAGACCAACGACGCGAATGTGGAGACGAAACAGGTGAAGACCGAGACCAAGGACGACACCGCTCCGGCCAAGAAGGCGGTCCGGCGCCACAAGAAGGCCCCGGCCACCAAGTGACCGGCAACCCGTGAGAAGGGGCCCTCCGGGGCCCCTTCCTTTTCCTGGAGCGACTCATGTCGATGAAAGACGAATTCAAGGCCTTCATCACGAAGGGCAATGTCGTTGATCTGGCCATCGCAGTCGTCATCGGCGCGGCGTTCGGCAAAATCGTGTCCGCGTTCGTCAGCGGGATCATCATGCCGATGGTGAGCTATGTCATGCCCGGAGGCGACTGGCAGAGCTGGGCCCTCGGCAAGTTCCAGATCGGGTCCGTGCTTGGCGCCACCGTGGACTTCCTCATCATCGCCGCCACGGTCTTCATCGTCCTGGTGAAGCTCCTGGGCTCGATGACCAAGAAAAACGCCCCCGCCGACCCCACCACCAAGGAATGCCCGGCCTGCCTGGAGCAAGTGGCCATCAAGGCCACCCGGTGCAAGCACTGCACGAGCCAGCTGTAAGCTCTCCGATGTCCAGGAAAGCCGCCCGGGCGGGCGGCTTTCCTGTGTGAAGACGGAGCCGCTTTTCGCTAAACTCGAAGATTCAGCGCACGACGGCGCGGAGGTCTTTCATGGCGGATGACGGGCAGCAGGCGGGGAAGAAGAAGTATCTGGTCTCCTTGCCCAAGACGGATTTCTCCATGAAGGCGGACCTCCCTCAGCGCGAGCCCAAGCGGCTGGAGCGTTGGAAGGCGGAAGGGCTCTACGCCCGCATCGAGGCCAAGCGCCGCGCGGACAACGCCGCGGGCAAGGGCAAGGGGCGCCGCGTGCTGCACGACGGACCGCCTTATGCCAATGGCGGCCTCCACATGGGCCACGCCCTGAACAAGATCCTCAAGGATCTCGTGGTGAAGACGAGCTGGATGGAGGGCTTCGAAAGCCCCTACATCCCCGGCTGGGACTGCCACGGCCTCCCCATCGAGCACGCGGTGGAGAAGGATCTCGGCCCCAAGCGCCGGGAACTCTCCCGGGCGGAGTTCCTCCAGCGCTGCCGGGCCTACGCGCAGAAATGGATCGACACGCAGCGCGCGGGCTTCCAGCGTCTCGGCGTGCTCGGCGATTGGGACCGTCCCTATGTGACCATGGAGCCCGCCTACGAGGCCGCTGTGGTGCGCCAGCTGGGGCGCCTCTTTGAGCGCGGTTGCGTCACGCGCCGTCTCAAGGTTGTGCATTGGAGCTATGGCGCCCGCACCGCGTTGGCGGAAGCTGAAGTGGAATACGCCGACCGCACCAGCCCCGCCATCACGGTCGCCTTCCCGGTGCCGGACGCGGAAGCCGCGCGCCTCGGGCTTCCCAAGAACCTCTTCCTGCCCATCTGGACGACAACGCCCTGGACGCTGCCCAGCAACCGCGCCATCGCCATGCACCCGGATCTCGAATACGCCGTGGTGAAGGCTGGCGAGCGCCGCTTCGTCGTGGCGGTGCCGTTGCTGGAGGAATTCGGGAAGCAGCTCGGCGAGACCCTCCACACCTTGAAAATCATGAAGGGCTCGGAGTTCCAGACGCTGGTGGCCCGCCATCCCTGGATCGACCGCGGAAGCCCCGTCCTTCTTGGCGACCATGTGACGGCGGACACAGGCACGGGCCTCGTCCACACGGCGCCGGACCATGGCGTGGATGACTTCCACCTGGCCCAGCACCTGGGCCTCTTCCAACTCGTGGGCCCCGATGGCAAGTTCCTCCCGGCCGTGAATGACGCCGAGCTGGAAGGCGTGAACATATTCGAGGCGAACCCCCTCGTCATCGAGAAGCTGAGGACCGCCGGCGCGCTGCTGCGCGAGGACAAGCTCACCCACAGCTACCCGCATTGCTGGCGCACGAAGACGCCCATCCTCTTCCGCGCCACGGAACAATGGTTCATCACCATGGACGACCCCATCGAAGGCGGTGATAGCCTGCGCGAGCTGGGCCTGGAGGGTGTGGAGACCACCACCTGGGTGCCCGGCATGGGCCGCAACCGCATCCACGCCATGATCGCGGGCCGGCCGGACTGGTGCATCAGCCGCCAGCGCGCCTGGGGAACGCCCATCACGGTGCTGCGTTGCGAGGCCTGCGAAGAGCCGCTCGTGGCGCCGTCCGTCTTCGAGAAGGCCTCGGCCGCCATCGAGAAGGGCGGCATCGAGGCCTGGGCGGACATGGCGGTCGAGGATCTCCTTCCCGCCGGTTCGACCTGCGCCAGGTGCGGCGGCAGAGCTTTCCAGAAGGAGACGGACATCCTGGATGTGTGGATCGACTCCGGCGTGAGCGCCGGGGTGGTCTGCGACACGCACCCGGACCTGTCCCGCGCCGATTACGGGAACTTCATCTACCTGGAGGGCAGCGACCAGCACCGCGGCTGGTTCCACAGCTCGCTGCTCTTCAACCTCGCGGCCAGCGGGACGAAGCCCTACACGACGGTCGTGACGCACGGTTTCGTGCTGGACGGCCGCGGCCAGAAGATGAGCAAGAGCCTCGGCAATGTCATCACGCCGGAGGAGATCCTCAAGACCTACGGCGCCGACATCCTGCGGCTCTGGGCCGCCAGCTGCGACTACAGCGAAGATGTGCGCGTCTCCAAGGAGATCCTGGAGCGCAGCGCCGACGCCTACCGGAAGATCCGCAACACGCTCCGCTTCATGCTGGGCGCGCTCGCGGACCATGATGCCACTGCCGCCGTGCCGGACGCGGCCTGCACGGCCCTGGACCGCTGGCTGCTGGGGGCGCTGGCACGCCTCTCGGAAGAGGTGCGCCGCGCCTACGCGGCCTTCGACTTCCATGGCGCGGTCCAGCTGCTCCTGGGCTTCTGCCAGCTGGAGCTGTCGGGCCGCTACTTCGAGATCGTGAAGGACCGCCTCTACTGTGACGCCCTCGACGCGCCGCGGCGCCGGGCCTGCCAGGCCACGCTTCACCGCGCCGCGTCCATCCTCATCCGCCTGCTGGCGCCCGTGCTGAGCTTCACGGCGGATGAGGCCTGGGAACATCTGCCTGGCGCTTCCGAACCCGTCTTCACCACTTGCTTCGAGGAGCTGTCCGCCGCAGGCGAGGCCGCGGACTGGACGGCCTTCTGGACGCTCCGCGAAACCGTCCAGTCCGCGCTGGAGCCTCTTCGCGCCGCCAAGACCGTGGGTACGAGCCTGGATGCGTTTCTGAGGCTCCGGCTTCCGGCCCCTGATCTCGCATCTCTGAAAGCGCTCGCCGCCATGCCTGGCGCGGACCCGCTGGAGGATCTCTTCGTCGTCTCCGGCCTGGAACTGACGGAAGGCGGTGATCAAGGCGTGGATGTGTCCGCCCACCCGGGCACCAAATGCCCCCGTTGCTGGAACCATCGCGGTGGCCACGGGCGGGGCGAGGACCAGGATCTCTGCGCGCGCTGCGCCGGGGTGGTGTTCGCGTGAAACGACCGCTCTGGTTGCTGCTGCCGTTCTCTGTGCTCGGGGTGGATGCCCTGTCCAAGCTCTGGATCCTCTCCCGCCTGCGGGAAGGCGAGAGCCAGGCGGTCATCCCGGGATTCTTCAACCTCTCCCTCGGATTCAACACAGGCGCCATCTTCGGCAGCCTCCAGGGTTTGCCGGACTGGGCCCGGACGCTCATCTTCTCCACCGCAGGCCTCGCCGCGCTGTTCTACTTCGGGGGCCTGTTCGTTAAGGAATCCACGCCTCCGACGGAGCGCGCCGCGCTGGGCCTCATCCTGGGCGGCGCGCTCGGCAACGGCCTCGACCGCCTGCTGCACGGCCATGTGGTGGACTTCCTCGATTTCGTCTTCGGCGGCTGGCACTACTGGACCTTCAACCTCGCTGACAGCGCCATCGTCTGCGGCGCGCTGCTCTTCGGGCTTCATCTGTTGCGCCACCCCGCGTCGGCCGAGGAAACAGCGAAGAACGGCTGAAGGATCACTGAGACAGCGGCAGCAGCCCCAGCTCTTCGCGGTTTTCGTGCAGCACGGCGAGGATGCGCGCGAGGTGCTCATCATCCGTCCCGCCAGCGGAATCGTTGAGCATGCGGAAGCCCTCGGCGACCTCGTGCCGGTCCACGCCCGCGGCGAAGGCCTTGTCCTTGAGCTTCTTCCTCACGGAGCGGGGTTCGAGGCCGTCTGTGCGGGTGGGGCGCACGAGGGCGCAAGCCATGCAGAAGCCCGTGATCTCATCCGAGGCCAGGAGCGCCTTGTCCAGCAGGCTTTCGCAGGGCACGCCCCACCGGGTGTAGTGGGCGCTGATGGCGTGGGCGAGGGCCTGTTCGCCCCGCGCCTCCAACCAGGTCACGATGCGCTTGGGGTGCTCTTCCGGCCACTGGTCGTAGTCCGCGTCGTGCAGCAGGCCCGCGAGACCGAAGATTTCCTCATCCGCGCCCAGCTTCCGCGCGAGGTCGCGCATGACCAGTTCCACCGCGCGGGCGTGGACGCGCAGCTTCGGCGAAGGCGTCCATTCGCAGAGCAGGGACCAGGCTTCGGCGCGGCTGAGCATTAGAGCACCTCGATGAAGGGCTTCAGCGCTCCCACGGCGGGCTCGCCTTTGTAGCGCACGCGTTCGAGGAACAGCCCTGCGGAGGGCGCGGCCCGTTCGGACCAGAAGAGCGCGGCGTCGCGGGAGGGCTTCGCCAGGTCCTTCACCACCCGCGCGGGATCGGCCTCGCCGAGCGCGCAGGTGACGGCGGCGCCCACCATGCGGCGGACCTGGCTGCGCTTGAAATGGCTGGCAGTGACACGGAGGAGGACGAGGCTTCCACTCTCCACCCATTCGCAGCGGCGGATCTGGCAGCGGGGCTCATCGCCCGGTTCCAGGTCGGCGAAGGCTGTGACGGCGTGGAAGCCTTCGAACGCGCTCCAGGCGGCGGCAAGGCGGTCCAGGTCGAGAGGCTTCTTCACCCACCAGATGAAGGGTTTGGCGAGGCCGGAGCGCCGGCGGCAGATCTGGTAGAGGTAGCTGCGCTCCTCCGCGTCGTGCCGCGCGTGGAAGGCAGGGCTGCAGGCCTTCACCTCCCGCATGGCCACATCGCTGGGCAGGCCTTCGTCGAAGATGCGCTGGAGCTGGGCGGGGGCGGGGGCCTTCGCCGTTTCGAGATGCAAGTGCGCCACCTGGTCCAGGGCGTGGACGCCCGCATCCGTGCGGCCTGATCCCTGGAGCGCGAGGATGCGCAAATCCGCCTGGCGGAGGCAGTGCTCCAGGCTGCCCATGACGGTCCGCACACCGGCTTTCACCTGGGCTTCGCCTTGGCGCTGCCAGCCCTGGAAGCGGCCGCCCTCGTACTCGAGGCGCAGGCGGTAGGCGGCCACATTCGCGCTGGATTTCGCAGGTGGACGAGCGGACGGGCGCGCGGCGGAGCGGGCGGGCGGGCGGCTCACGGCTGCTTGTCCACGACCTCGCGCACGGCTTTGATGAAGGCATCCGGGTCGTGGATGGGCTTGGAGAGGTAGCCTTCGGCGCCGCTCTCTCGCATGAATTTCTCGCGGTCCCCGCTCATGGCGTGGGCGGTGGCGAGCATGACGGGCACCTTGGCGGCCTCGGCATCAGCCTTCAGCAGCTTGGTGATGAAGACGCCATCCACCTTCTCGCCCCCCCATTGGGAGTTCGTGAGGCTCACATCCATGATGATGCAGGTGAGGCCGTCCTCCCTCGCCATGCGGAGGATCTCCTCCACATCTTCGGACACCGCGACCTCGTAGCCGCCCTTGCGGGTGAGGACCACCTGCATGTAGCGGATGTTGATGGGATCGTCCTCGACGATGAGGATGCGCTGGGCCATGGGATGCTCCGCTCTCCAGCCTATCCGGGCCCGCCCGCCCGATGCCAAGCCTCAGTGCCAGGACCCTTCGCGGCGGCGGGCCTCCAGGCCTTCCAGGAGCGAGTCGGGGACATTCAGGGAACCGCGGCCGCGGCCCAGGCGGATGGCGGGCTTGTTGCGGCCGTGATAGTCGCTGCCGCCGGACATGGCCATGCCCAGCTTGGCGGCCAGCGCCTTGAAGCTCCGCTGTTGCGCCTCCGCGTACTCGCCGTAGTAGGCCTCCAACCCTTCCATGCCCTGGTCGCGCAGCTCCTTCATGGCTTCGTCCCACACGAAGGCGCCACCCGCGAAGCGGCCAGGATGGGCCACCACTGGCACACCGCCGGCTTCGCGGATCCAGCGCGCGGCTTCCGACGGCTCCAGTTCATCCATGGGCACCCAGGCCCGCCCGCCATCGTTGAGCAGGGATTCGAAGGCCTGTTGCGGATGGTTCACGATGCCCTTGGCCGCCAGGGCCTTGGCGAAATGGACGCGAGAGATCAGGTAGGCCCGGCCCGGCTGGTCGGGGGCCTCAGCCTCCACATCCGCCATCTCGATGCGGAATCCGATCTCCTGGAGCTTGGCGATCATGCGCCGGTTGCGGTCGTCCCGCCGCTTGCGCAGTTCCGCCAAGCGCTCGATGAAGACGGCATCGAAGGGGTCCACGAGCAGGCCGAGCACATGGAGGCTCTTGCCCAGAAAGCGGCAGCTCAGCTCGGTTCCCGCCAGCAGGCGCGCCTTCACCTCCGGTTGCATGCTGAAGAAGGCGGGGATGCCCTCCACGGTGTCGTGGTCCGTGAGGGCGAGGGCCGAGAGCCCGGCCGCGTCCGCCATGCGCGCGAGCGCCTCCGGCGTGTCGGTGCCGTCGGAGTAGAGGCTGTGGCAGTGGAGATCGATCATGGGTGCCAGGAAAGGAAAGGGCCGCGTGAGCGGCCCTTCAGGGAGAGGTCGCGGTTCATTGGACCAGATGCGAGGCCTGTTCGCCATCCTCGAGCTCGTCCATGGCCAGGCGCCGGAAGAGCTGGATGTCCATGAGGCTGAAGAGGCTCATGTAGGCGAAGCCGTTGAAGAAGAGCACGAGGAAGGGCACGGAGGCCCACTTGCGCATCTCGATGGAGATCACCACCGCCGCGAGGTAGTAGAGGGCGAAGCCCAGTTCCAGGAAGGTGAGGAGGCTCTTGGGCACCTTGTAGGCGCGCTTGTTCAGGGTTTTGCCGTTGGCGTCCACGCCCAGCTTGGGCGTGCGCTTGAATTCCTTGTCGTCGGTGAAGAAGCCTTCCAGCACCGCCTTGGCCTGGTTGAGGCCCAGCCCGATGCCCAGGCTCATGAGGCCGGGGATGTACTTGAGGCGGCTGGACCAGCCGCGGTTGTCGGTCAGCTCGCGCTGCGAGAGGCCGAAGTAGAGACCCACGCTCACGGCGTTCAGGAGGAAGAAGGGGCCGTCCGTGGCGAGCAGGACATACCAGGGCGTGCCAGCGCGGAGCACCATGCAGGGCACCATGATGATGGCCAGCACCACCATGAGCAGGTAGTTGCAGTTGGCGCTCAGGTGGAACCAGCACTCCAGCTTGGTGTGCAGGCTGGCGTCCGACTTCCAGATGGTCTTCATGAGCTTTCGGATGACCTGGGCGTTGCCCTTGGCCCAGCGGTGCTGCTGGCTCTTGAATGCGTTCACATCCACGGGAAGCTCGGCGGGGACGACGAGGTCCTTCAGGTAGACGCCCTTCCAGCCCTTGAGCTGGGCGCGGTAGCTGAGGTCGGCGTCCTCGGTGATGGTGTCGTGCTGCCAGCCGCCGGCGTCGGCGATGGCGGAGACGCGCCACATGCCGGCCGTGCCGCTGAAGTTGAAGAAGGCCCCTGAGCGGTTGCGGGCCGTGTGCTCGAAGACGAAGTGCCCGTCGAGCAGGATGGCCTGCACCTGAGTGAGGAGGCTGAAGTCGCGGTTCAGATGCGCCCAGCAACCCTGCACGAAGGCGATCTTGTGATCGGCGAAGTGGGGGACGGCCTTGCGGAGGAAATCCTCCGTGGGGATGAAGTCGGCGTCGAACATGGCCACGACTTCGCCCTTGGCCACCTTGAGGCCTGCCGCGAGCGCGCCGGCCTTGAAGCCCGTGCGGTCCGTGCGGTGGAGGTGCGCGATGTCGAAGCCCAGGGCCGCGTACTTCTCGCACACGGCCTGCGCCACCTTCATGGTGTCGTCCGTGCTGTCATCCAGCACCTGGATCTCCAGCCGGTGCTTCGGCCAGTCCATGCGGACCACGGAGTCCACCAGGCGCTCGACCACATTCATCTCGTTGAAGATGGCCAGCTGCACCGTCACCATGGGCTCGTAGTCCGGGCCGCCCACGGGCTTGGGCTCATCCTGTTTGTGCTTGTAGTAGAGCCAGAGCATCCACAGCCGGTGCGCGCCATAGACGCTCAGCACCGTGAGGATCGTGAAGTAGGCTGACAGCACCACCAGCTTGAGGATTTCCATCCAGACTCCAGGGGGCATGCCTGCGGCACACCTTGGAAAATTGTCCCATGGATCCATGGCGGGTCCAGGGAAAAAATCCGGGATTCAGGGCAGGGAGCCGCGCCTTCCGATAGCATGATCACATTCAGGTCACGAGATGCTGTCAGACGAAAAGATCCCCCAATCCATCGGCCGATACCAGGTGCTCAAAGTGCTGGGGGCGGGAGCCATGGGCAGCGTCCTCCTGGCGGAGGACCCCCGCATCAAGCGCAAGGTCGCTATCAAGGTCGTGCGCCTGGAATCACTCCGTTCCCACAAGGACGAGGAGGAGTATCTCGCCCGGTTCCAACGGGAAGCGGAAGTCAGCGGCCTCCTGAACCACCCCGGCATCGTCACCGTCTTCGACGTGGGTGAGGAGGAGGGCATCGGCCCCTTCATGGCCATGGAGTTCGTGGGCGGCCAGACGCTCGAGGCCTTGGTGAAGGGCGGAATTCCCATCCCGCTGGAACAGAAGCTGCGTTTGGCTGCCGCCATCGCTGAGGCGCTGGATCACGCGCACCACCTGGGCGTCATCCACCGGGACGTGAAGCCGGGCAATGTGATGCTCACGGAGGATGGCCGCCCCAAGCTCATGGACTTCGGCATCGCCAAGCGGGAGGACGCGGGCCTCACGCAAACCGGCACCTTCCTGGGCACACCCAGCTACGCCGCCCCGGAACAGATCAAGGAAGGCTCCGTCACGCCCCATTCCGACCAATTCAGCTTCGCGGTAATGGTGTTCGAGCTCTTGAGCGGAAAACTGCCTTTCCCGGGAAGTTCCATCAACACGATCCTCTACCGGATCGTGAACGAGCCGCCTTCGGACCCGCGCCCGCCTGTGGAGGGCATCTTGCCTGAGGAATGGCACCGGATCTTCCTCCGGGCCCTCGCCAAGGAGCCCCAGGACCGCTATCCCAGCTGCATGCACTTCATCCAGGAACTGGCCGAGGCCGCGTTGGGGGCGAGCAATACGGTGGTGCGCCAGGATCTCCTGGCCACGGTGCCTCCCATGGACGCTGTGCGGGCCATTCCGCCCGTGGTAGCGGTGCAGCCCGGCGTCGAGGCTCGCCTGAGCCCCTCCGCACTGGCTCCGGACTTGCAGACGCGCATCACGCCTATAGTCCAGGTGGGCGAGGATTATGACGAGACCCTCAGCGGGACGCTGCGCGAGCCGAAGCCCGGCAGCGGCGCCTGGGCCTGGGTGGCGTTGGTGCTGGTCGCGGCAGGCGCGGGCGGATTCCTCTTATGGAACCGCCGTGCTGGCGCGACCGTGCTCCTCAAGACCACGCCCGACAAGGCTGCCGTCAGCCTCAATGGGCGCGCGCTCGCCGATGCCACACCGGTCCAGGAGCAGTTGAAGGCCGGTGACCACCTGCGCTTCGAGGCCAAGGGCTTCCAGCCGAAGGAGCTGGATTTCACCGATGCCGCGGCCTGGCCTTCGGCCATCGCGCTGGACCCGGCGATCGGCCCGGTGGAGCTGAAGACTGAACCGGCGGGCGCTCAGGTCGTCATGGATGGCAAGGCGGTGGAGGGTGTGACGCCGCTCACGGTGTCCTGGAACCAGGGACAACCCCATCAGATCACTTTCACCAAGGACGCGGCGACGCTGCCCAAGGACTTCGCCGTGGGCGAGGTTCCGAACGCGGCTTTCACCCTCCAACCCGCGTCCGCGTCAGCCGCGGGAGAGACCGGCAACGGCAGCCTGAAGCTCGCGGGCGGTTTCGCGGTACGCATGAAGGTGGATGGCGCCGACAAGGGCGAGCTCGCTCCCGGACGGAGTCTCGCGCTCCCGCCCGGCAGCCACCGGGTCGAGATGAGCAACGCCAGGGTCTTCTTCTCCGAATCCCGCGCCGTCACAGTGGAGATAGGGAAAGAGGCCAAGCTCCAGCTGCCTGGCCTGGCCACCCTCACGGTGAGCACCCATCCAGGCGTGGGCGATGTCCTGGTGGACGGCCGCTCCGCGGGCATCCAGAGCGATGGCAGCAGCCTGCGGGTCGCGGCCGGGCGGCACATGGTGGCCATCCGCTCCCTCAGCGGGAAAACCGCCAGTCAGGCCGTGGAAGTGCAGGGCGACAAGGCCGTGGACCTGCCGCTCTAGGCCCCGGTTGACGATGAGCCGCGATCCGCTCGAATCCGAAAGCATCGAGATCATCCGCGAGGCCGTGGCCGGGGCCGTGAAGCCGGTGATGCTCTACTCCATCGGCAAGGATTCGTCGGTGATGCTGCATCTGGCCCGCAAGGCTTTCCACCCCGCGCCGCCGCCGTTCCCACTCCTCCATGTGGACACCACCTGGAAGTTCCGGGAGATGTACCTCCACCGCGAACGGATGGCGGCGGAATCCGGCATGACCCTGCTGACCCACACGAACCGGGAGGGGCTGGCCGCCGGGATCACCCCATTCACCCACGGATCGTCGTACTACACGGATGTGATGAAGACGGAAGCGCTCAAGCAGGCACTCGATCTCCACGGGTTCGATGTGATCTTCGGCGGCGCGCGGCGGGACGAAGAGAAGTCCCGCGCGAAGGAACGCGTCTTCTCCTTCCGCTCGGCCGGCCACCGCTGGGACCCGAAGAAGCAGCGGCCGGAGCTCTGGAACCTCTACAACACGCGCATCCAGAAGGGTGAAAGCCTGCGGGTGTTCCCTCTCTCCAACTGGACAGAGGCGGATATCTGGCAATACATCAGGGACGAGCGCATCCCCATCGTCCCCCTCTATTTCGCCAAGGAACGGCCCGTCGTGCGCCGCGGCGGCACCTGGATCCTGGTGGATGACGACCGGCTCCCGCTGGAACCCGGGGAACGGCCCGAGCTGCGCAGGGTGCGCTTCCGGACGCTGGGCTGCTATCCGCTGACCGGTGCCATCGAGAGTTCCGCCACCACCCTGGACGAGATCATCACTGAGACTTTCAGCGCCCGCGTCTCCGAGCGGCAGGGAAGACTGATCGATTCAGACCAGCCCGGTTCCATGGAGAAGAAGAAGCAGGAAGGGTACTTCTGATGGAGGGGACGGCCCTGCGTTTTATCACTTGCGGCAGTGTGGACGACGGGAAATCCACGCTCATCGGGCGCTTGCTCCACGAATCGAAGTGCATCTTCGAAGACCAGCTGGCGGCTTTGGAGCGCGATTCGCGCCAGTACGGGACTCAAGGGGAAAAGGTGGACTTCGCCCTCCTCGTGGACGGCCTCCAAGCCGAGCGCGAACAGGGCATCACCATCGATGTGGCCTACCGGTTCTTCGCCACGGCCAAGCGCCGCTACATTGTCGCCGACACCCCGGGGCATGAGCAGTACACCCGCAACATGGCCACGGGCGCCTCCACCGCCGACTTGGCCCTCATCCTCGTGGACGCCCGCAAAGGCGTGCTGACGCAGACACGGCGCCACGCCCGCATCGTGGCGATGATGGGGATCCGCCAGGTGGTGCTGGCCATCAACAAAATGGACCTGGCCGGATTCGACGAGTCTGTGTTCAACGGCATCGTCACGGACTTCCAGGAAGCCTCCGCCGCGCACGGATTCTCATCCGTCCAGGCCATCCCGCTTAGCGCGCTGGAGGGCGACAATGTCGTTGTCTCCAGTGCCCGGATCCCGTGGTACGAGGGGCCGAGCCTGCTAAGCCATCTGGATTCCGTGGAGCTGGACGCGGAGGAATCATCCCGTTCTTTCCGCATGCCGGTGCAATGGGTCAACCGTCCCAATCTGGATTTCCGCGGGTTCTGCGGGCGGATCGCGCAGGGCTCCGTGAAGGCGGGCGACTCCGTGCGGATCCTCCCCTCGGGCGCTACCAGCCGCGTGAAGGAGATTGTGGCGTGGGAGGGCAGCCAGGACAGCGCGGAGGTTGGCGATTCCATCACCCTCACGCTCGCGGATGAGGTGGATGTGAGCCGGGGCGACATGATCGTTTCAGCGGACGATCCTCCTCAGGTGGCGGACCAGTTCGAGGCGCGGCTCCTCTGGATGTCCGAGCATCCGCTGGTGGCCGGGCGTCCTTACCTGCTGAAGCTGCACGCCAAGGAGGTGGCGGTGACGGTCACTTCCATCAAGCATCAGGTGGATGTGAACACCGGCAGCCACCTGGCCGCCAGATCCCTGGGCCTTAACGAGATCGGGGTCGTGAACCTGAGCCTCGGCCAAGCCGTGCCCTTCGAGCCCTACTCGGCCAATCGCGCCCTCGGCGCGTTCATCCTCGTCGACAAGTTGTCCTTCGAGACGGCCGGCGCCGGGATGATCGAGTTCGCGCTGCGGCGCGCGATGAACATTCACTGGCAGGCGCTGGAGGTCGACAAGGGGGCGAGAGCGCGGCTGAAGCACCAGGCTCCCCGCTGCATCTGGTTCACGGGGCTGTCCGGCTCGGGGAAGTCCACCCTCGCGAACCTGCTGGAGAAGCGCCTGCACGCGGAAGGGCGCCACACCTTCATCCTGGACGGCGACAACATCCGCCACGGCCTCAACCGGGACCTCGGCTTCACCGAAGCCGACCGCGTGGAAAACATCCGCCGCATCGCGGAGGTTGCGCGGCTGATGGCCGACGCGGGCCTCATCGTGCTCGTGTCGTTCATCTCGCCGTTCCGCTCCGAACGGCGGATGGCGCGGGAGCTGTTCGCCGAAGGGGAGTTCATCGAGGTCTTCGTGGACACTCCGCTGGAGGAATGCGAACGGCGCGATGTGAAGGGCCTCTACGCCAAGGCGCGGCGCGGCGAACTAGCCCATTTCACCGGCATCGACAGCGCCTACGAGTCACCGGAAGCGGCGGAGGTGCACCTGCGGAGCGGGGAGCATCCCCCCGAAGCCTGCCTAGAACAGATCCTCCAGGCGTTGAATCAGCCGAGGTAGCCCAGTTCCTCGAGCATGCCTCCCGAACGCGCGTTGAAGCGCTGGATCTGAGCCGGAGTCATATGGTTCTTCCAATCGTCCGCGACCCCCTTGCGGAAGAAGGATTGAGCATCTTCTTGTCCTTGACTCCGGCCTTGCGAGAGCTTTTCGAAGGAGGCTGCTTCAATGCAAGCCTGGACCACCGCGTCATCGGAATCCGCTCCTAGATGGGCCAAGATCTTGCTCAACTGGCCCGAGGCATCCGCGATCAGATCCTCATACCGGACCTCAAGGTAATGGTTGCCTAACAGGTGTGCGGTTTCATGAGCGCGGCGGATGATCGTCCCCCACCGTCCGGCCGCTTCATCCATGAAAGCGTCGAAGCCGGCCGTTTTCATGACACCAGGGGTGATTCGAAGGTTGTGATGCCAAGCCGAGACGACCACGCTGCGCCCGTCCCGTATGATGTGGATGACTTTACCCTCTGGGAATAGATCTTGAAGGAAGGGCAGATTCATAATGTGATACGGATCCTTCTCTCCTACGAGCTTCAGGCTTGCCTTACCAGGATCAGCAACAACCCCCAGCCGCTGCTCGATGAAATAGCGCGCGACCGCATGGACCTCCGGCGCCTTCATCGGAGGGAAGTCATTGCTCTCCGAGAATTGCCCGACTCTGCTCGCGAGGAGCTCATTGTATTCATTGCTGATGCGGATGAGGGATTTGATGAAAGCATGCACACAGGCTTCACCCTTGCAGCTGATTTCGGGATGCGCATCCAGGAGCTTGCCGAGCCATGTGGTCCCGGATTTGGGCACACCGGTGACAAAGAACGGTGAGTAAGTCATGCAGACCTCGCGAACTACACATTCTGGGGCATTCGAATCCCCTTTGCATTCGGAATCCTCCGCCGGTCGCCTTACCCCTGGCCTCAGAGCCGCGTCCGCGCTAGGATTTCCTCTTGCCACTGGGGAGTAGCCAAGTGGTAAGGCAGCAGGTTTTGATCCTGCGTATCGAGGGTTCGAATCCTTCCTCCCCAACCATCGACGGGCCCGCGAGGGCCCGGTTTGGTCTCAGGGATTCTGCTTCGGCGTGAAGCCGAACTCCTCGACGCTCAGGAGGTCGGGGCGCACGACGCCTTGGTCTTCGGCACGAGCGATGGCGCGCTTGCCGGTCGAGGCCTCGTAGGCTTCCAGCACGCGGCGCTCCAGGGCTTCGCGTGCGTCGTTGTTGAGGGGATAGGCGATGTCCTTGTAGCTGCCGTCGCGCTTGCGCCGGGAGGGCATGGCCACGAAGTAGCCGTCTTCGCCCTCCACCACCCTCAGGTCGCCCACGATGAAGCAGGCGTCCAGCACGATGGCTGCGTAGGCCCGCAGTTTCTCGTCGTTGGCGATGGGCGTGATGCGGATGTCGGTGATGTTCAACATTCCACCATTCTACGCGAGGATCTCCACCCAGCCCCACTGGCGGACCTTGGTATCGCCCCGGCGGTAGGACCAGAGAAGGTCCGTCTGGCACATGGTGCAGAGGGGAACCGAGCCGTCCCTGGACAGGTCGAGACCAAGATCCAGAGCCTGGGCGCGGAGGAAACCGTGGAGATCCAGATGGGGTCTGCCGCTCGGCCCTTCGGTCCGCAGGTCATCCCGCCAGGCGGCATCTGTTTTCGCTGTGGTGATGACCTCCTCGCCCACTTCGAAGTGGCAGGCCTGGATGGCAGGACCGAAAGAGAAGACCAGGCGCGAGGGGTCGCCACCAAGCTCCTGGAACGACCTCACGCCGCAACGGAGGATGCCACTCACCGCGCCTCGCCAGCCCGCGTGCAGCGCGGCGACCCAGGGGCGCCCCTCGCTGACGAGACCCGCCAGCAGGATGGGCACGCAGTCCGCGACGCGCACGCCGATGCGGAGGCCGCGCTTATCCGTCCAGATGCCATCTCCTTCTTGCCTCGCGCCGATGGCCTCCACCACGCCGCAGCCGTGAACCTGACTCAGCTGCGGGCGGGGTAGGAATTCATCCGCATCCAGCTTGGTGGAGAAGCCCCATGCGAGCGGGAAGGGCGGGGCAGTCTGGGGCACAAGCATGGGGCCAGTGTCCCATGCCGGAGTTCAGGCAAGCAGCACGGGGAAGCGCCGTTCGGCGATCTCGGTCTTGAAGGTCTCCCAGTCCAAAGTCGCCTGGTCCGCGCAGGCCTTGGCGAAGGTCGCGAGAGCCTTGTCCAGTTTGTCCGAGCCGCCCGCGTAACCCGCCAACATGGCCGGATCGCCGGTGCGCGCCTGGGCCTTGGCCAGCACCATCCCGCACAGGGCCGCGTAGCTCTGGAGGCCAGGGCCTGTGAGCATGGCGGGGTCGATGGCGGCCTTGTGGTCGGACCACTGGCGCACCAGGCAGGCCTGGCCTTTCAGCGTGGTCCAGCCGAGGAAAGGATCGGCCCAGGTCTGGAGCTGCTGGGCGGCGGCCACGATCGCCTGTCCGCGGTGCCCGGCCTCGGAGGGCCGCCAGCAGGAAGGGTTGGCGGCCTTGAACTCCAGGAAGAGCGCGTCTGACGCGGACACGCCCCTGAACAGGATGATCCAGTTCAGCACGCCCACGCTGCCGCATCCCATGACCCGCTGGGCGCCGTCCATGGGTGTGTAGCGCGTCATGAGCTGCTGGCGGGCCGGGGGCAGGGAGGCGACGTATTCCGGAAGCGCGGCCAACGCCAGAGCCAATTCCTTCTCCTCCAGGCGGCGGGTCAAAGGCTCTTTCGAGATGAAGTGGAAGAATCCCTTCCCATCAGGCTCGGTGGCTTTCTTGACGAGGCTCGCAGGTGTGTCCAGCGCCGCCGCGGCGAAGACCGGAGCCAGGGGCTTCCGGCCGTCCCCCGCGCGGACGAGCACCTTCGCCACGCTCCTGGCCGGCATCTCCGCGTAGCGCCGCATGTTCTCCCGCCAGCTGGCTGCCATGGCCTGAACGGCGACGGCGCATTCAGCCTCCTTGTGGCTCGATTCCCTCCCCGCGAGGACGAGGCTGGTAGCCAGCCGCTTGAGATCCCATTCGAAAGGACCGCGGCAGGCTTCGTCGAAATCATTGAGGTCGAAGACCAGGCGGCCCTCGGGATCCGCGTAGGCGCCAAGATTGAGCAGGTGGGCGTCCCCGCAGAGGCCCGTCTCCAGGCCTGCCACGGGCGCGGCGCCGATGTCCGCGGCCATGAGCGCCGCCGTGCCGCGGTAGAAGCGGAAGGGCGACTGGGACATGCGGCCCCAGCGGATGGGAAGCAACTCCTCCTGCCGTCCCTTCACGGCCGCGAGCAGGCGCTCGGAGAGATCCTTCCGCTTGCCCGGAGCCTTGTAGGCGGCCTGATCCACGCGTTTTAGCTGATCGCGGCAGGCTTTGCCCGCGTCGCTGCGCTCCTCAATGGAACGCCAGACAGGTTCTGGATTCTTTCGAGCGGTCATCGGTCCCTCAGCCCAGGTAGCGTTCGCGGAGCATGTTCAGATGATGCTGCGCGTGGCCCGCGATGACGAAGGCCAACGCCCGCACGGAGATCTCCTTGCCGTTCGCGATGCCGCGCCGGTCCCAGGCCTCCGGTGTGAGATGCATGAAGTCCGCCGAGGTGGCCGCGCGCAGGTGCCCGAACTCCTCCGTGAGATCGGCCAGGGTGCGCACATCGTAATTGGACGCGGCGATGTAGGCGTCCTCATCGAAACCCGGCATGGGCGCCGCATCCCCGCGGCTGAAGCGGAAGGCCCGGTGGCTGAAACTGCGCTCAGCGTCGTTGAGGTGTCCAACCAGCTCGCGGATGCTCCACTTGCCGGGCGCGTACCGGTGGCCGCCCATGGATTCCGGCAACGCAGACAACATCCCCAGGATCTCGGAGCCCTGCTGGCGGAGGACGGTGACGATGCCGCCCTCCGGCGCCTCGCTGATGTAGGTCGTGTAGTTGGGGGTGTATTCGGACACATCGGGGCGACGGTTGGGCATGGAGCCTCCGAGGACGAGCATGGACTCGAAGGGCGTATCCGCCAAGAGGATCAGGCCTATCCGGAAACCCTTTCGACCCCTTCACTCGCGACCGGCCCCCACTTGAAGAGGCGCTGCCAGAAGGGGAGGGCGGGGTGGCCTGCCACTTTGCGGAGGAAATAGGCCTCATGATCCCGCTCCAGCTGGGCGAAGGCCTTGAGCTCGTCATGCAGGACGACGAGACGCAGCACTTCGGCATGGACCGCGGCCTCCTCGTATTCACGGTCGTTCCGGGATTCCAGCCGCCCCGCGAAATACATGGGGATGAACCAGCCCACCATATTGCAGCCAACGAGAATCACCGTGCCCACCAGAGCCTGGAAGGCGTCGAGGCCATGGCGCGGTTTCGCGCCCAAGTCCGCCAACATGGCCTTGAGGCGCCGCCGGTGGTGCCATTCTTCCCGCTCGATCTGCTGGATTTCCTCGATCTCAACCCGATGTTGGGTCACGCGTTGGCGCTGCAGTGCAGCGCCAACCGTGGGGAACCCAGCTCGAGTTGATGCCAGGGCGGTGAGTGCGCGCAGCGAGATCCAATGCCCCCAGTACGCCAGCGCCGCCGCGAGCTCACCTGAGTAGGCGCGCTGGAGGATGGAGATCAGCGCCTTATCCGAAGCTTTCTCCGATTCCGTGGATGACGGTGCACAAGGAGCCTCGGAGCGTCGAACCGGTGTCATCTTCGGACGCTCTTTACACCCGCTCCACCGCCATCGCGATCGCGTTTCCTCCGCCCAGGCACAGGGCCGCGATGCCGTGCTGCTTGCCGTGGCGCTCCAGGGCATGGAGGAGGGTGGCCATGACGCGGGCGCCGCTGGCGCCGATGGGGTGGCCCAGGGCGACGGCGCCGCCGTGGACATTGACGCGGTCCGCAGGGAGCTTCAGCTCGTTCACGGTGGCCACAAGCTGAACGGCGAAGGCCTCGTTGATCTCCCAGAGATCCACATCGGCCACGGACCAGCCGACCTTGGCCAGCAGCTTCTGGATGGCCGGCACGGGCGCCATGGTCACCCACTCGGGATCCAGACCCGCCGTGGTCCAGCCGAGTATGCGGGCCTGGATGGGCAGGCCGTGGGCCTTGGCGTAGGACTCAGTGGCGACCAGTGCCGCGGCCGCGCCGTCATTGACGCCAGGCGCGTTGCCGGCCGTCACAGTGCCATCTTTCTTGAAGGCGGGTTTGAGCTTGGCCAGGGCCTCCATCGAGGTGTCCGCGCGGGGACCTTCATCGGTGTCCACGATCACATCGCCTTTGCGTCCGGGCACGGAGATGGGAACGATCTCCGCCTTGAAGGCGCCGTCCTGGATGGCCTTCACCGCCTTGCGGTGGCTCTCCAATGACCATGCGTCCTGCATCTCGCGCGTGACACCGTACTTCGTTGCCACCAGTTCGCCCGTGGCGCCCATGGCCTGGTCCGTCATGGCGCAGTGCAGGCCGTCAAAGGTCATGGAATCGATGGCGGTGGTGTTGCCCATGCGCGCGCCCGCGCGGAGCTTGGGCAGCAGGTAAGGCGCGTTGGACATGGACTCCATGCCGCCGGCGAGGATCACATCGTGGTCCCCCAGGAGCACACCGCTGGCCGCCAGCTGGATGGCCTTCAATCCCGAGCCGCAGACTTTGTTGATCGTGAGGGCAGAGGTGGAAGATGGCAGGCCGCCTCGCAGCGAAGCCTGCCGCGCGGGGGCCTGGCCTTCACCGGCGCTAAGCACATTGCCGAAGATGGCTTCCGTCGGCGCGGCGCCTGGAACGGCTGCCAGCAGCGCCTTGATCACCTGCGCTGCCAGATCCGGCGCGGCCAGGGGAGAGAGCCCGCCCTGGAACTTGCCCACGGGGCTGCGGAGGGATTTGAGGATAACGGCGCGGTCAGAAATGGGGGTCGGCATGGTCTGGCCTTCAGCAGGCGGATTCGGGATCGGATGGGTGGGTCTCGCGTATCGCCGCAGGCGATACCGAGAGGATGACGGCATGTTCGGTCATGGGGCTTTCCGGTCAGGCGCGCGGCTTGCGGGGCTTGGGGTCTTCGAGGCTGCTGAAGTCCATGTGCTCGAGGTTGAGCGTGGGCGGGGCGGGGGCGTAGAGATCCGGCGCCTCCTGCTGCACGAAGCGGCGGGTGCGCTCCAGCAGGTTCTCCAGGTCCTGGAGCATGCGCAGGCGCTCCATGCGGAGGTTTCGGGTCTGGACCTCGATCTCCACCACATGCTGCTGAGCCTCACGGATGATCTCGTCAGCCTTGAATTGGGCCTCCTTGAGCACGATCTCCTTCTCGCGGTTGGCGGTGTCGAGCACATCCTCCTTGGTGCGCTGGGCCTGGAGCAGCGTCTCGCGGAAGATGCGGTCCTGCTCGCCGTACTGGCGCAGCCGCTCGCGGGATTCCAGGAGCTCCTCCTTGAGGCGCTGGTTCTCCGCCAGCAGCTCCTCCCAGTCGGAAGAGACTTCGTGGAGGAAGGCGCGGACTTCCGATTCGTCGATGCCGCGGAACCCCTTCGTGAATTCCCGGCGCTGGATGTCGATGGGCGTGAATTTCATGGTGTCACCTGCCTGCGAGCGCGTGGAGGAAGATCTCGTTGATGTATTCCAGGACCAGGACGGCCACCAGCGGCGCCAGACTCAGGCCGCCGATGGGCGGGATGAGCTTCTGGAAGGGCAGCATGATGGGCTCCACCAGGCTGTCCACGATACGCACCAAAGGGTTCCTGGGGTCCGGATGGAACCAGCTCAGGATCGCCCACACGAAAATGAGGATCACCCAGATGCGGATGGCCCAGAACGCGATAAGGATCAACAGCAGCATGGCCGGACGACCTCGAAAGGTTCATCATACAAGGCAGGAGGGCGCCCCATGCGCATCGGGATCTCGTGCTACGCCACCTTCGGCGGTTCTGGCGTGGTGGCCACGGAGGTCGGCAAGGCGCTGGCCGCCCGCGGGCACGAGGTGCACATCCTCAGCCCCGCGCTGCCGCCGCGGCTGGTGGGGTTCGAGGACCGCATCTGTTTCCACGAAGTGACGGCCAGCCCCTATCCGCTCTTCGAAGGCGCGCCCTTCAGCATCGCGCTGGCCTCCAAGATGGCGGATGTGGCGGGGCATTACGGCCTGGAGATCATGCACGCCCACTACGCCATCCCCCACGCCAACGCGGCGCTGCTGGCCCGCATGGCGCTGGAGGGGAAGCTGAAGGTCATCACCACCTTGCATGGCACGGATATCACGGTGGTGGGCAGCGACCCGAGCTACCTCCCCATGGTGAAGCTGGCCATCCGCGAGAGCGATGGCGTGACGGCGGTGAGCCGCTACCTGAAGGATGAGACCGTCCGGATCTTCGGCGTGGGCGAATCCATCGAGGTCATCCCCAACTTCGTCCGGCCGCCGGAAGTGCAGACATCCCATTGCCGGGAATGGCTCGCGCCCAAGGACAGCGCGGTGCTAGTGCACATCTCCAACTTCCGGCCGGTGAAGCGGGTGATGGATGTCATCAAGACCTTCGAGCTCGTGCGCAAGCAGGCCCCCGCGCGGCTGGTGATGGTGGGCGACGGCCCGGACCGCGCCGAGGCGGAGACCTACTGCCGTGAACAGGGCATCGCTTCTGAAGTCCGCTTCACCGGCAAGCAGCTGGATGTGGGCGCCGTGCTGGCCTGCGCGGACCTCTTCCTCCTGCCCAGCGCCACGGAGAGTTTCGGCCTGGCCGCGCTGGAGGCCATGTCCTACGGAGTCCCCGTGGTGGCCGCGGCCGTGGGCGGTGTGCCGGAAGTCATCCGCCAAGGCGTGGACGGATTCCTGTGCCCCATGGGCGATGTGGAGGCGATGGCCGAGGCTGCGCTGCGCATCCTCAAGGAGCCCGGACTTCGCAAGCGCATGGGTGAAAGCGCCCGCAAACATTCCCTGGGCGACTTCGCCGAGGATCCCGTCGTGGACCAGTACGAGGCGCTTTACGAGCAGGTCCTCAACGGCGAACGCCGCAGCGTGGCCGTGGGGGGATGACCGCCCCAGTAAGTCGAGTCAGGCCGGGACGACCCGGCCTGTTCAAATCGTGGTGGCTGGAGGCGGACTCGAACCGCCGACCTAGGGATTATGAGACCCTCGCTCTAACCACCTGAGCTACCCAGCCGGAACGAGAAGTATAGCGGATTCCATGGTCTCCGTCACGATCTAAAAGCGGCGCCCAGCCGTGCTAGCCTGCCCATGGTCCCTTAGCTCAGCGGTCAGAGCTGGCGGCTCATAACCGCTTGGTCGCAGGTTCGAATCCTGCAGGGACCACAGATTGGAAACAGACCAAGGTTCAGGATTCGAACCTGCGAGGCGCCGCCAGCCGGTAAGCGCGCCGTGGAGACGCCCGAGGGGCGTCGGAGCGGTACAAAGCGTGAACCGTTGCTGGCAAGCGGTTCGAATCCTGCGCTTTGCCTCGACTGGCAGGACGGTGAATGGTCCAATCTTCAGATTCCCACGAGCCGCCATGAGCATCTCCGCCACCGAACCCATCCACCGGGCCATCTCCTGGACGGAGAAGGTGCTGTTCAAACCCTTCGATGCCGGGAAATGGTTCGTGCTGGGATTTTGCGCGTTCCTCGCGCAGCTGGGGCAGGGCGGCTACAACTACCGGAGCGGCAATGCGTTCAGGCAGACCGATACGGAGACCCGGAACGCGTTTGCGGACATCGGGACCTGGATATCCAGCCACCGGGCGCTGACGGCCACACTCGGGGCGGGCATTCTGGTGGTGGTGCTCGGCTTGATCGTTTTGTTCATGTGGTTGAGCAGCCGCGGTCAATTCATGTTCCTGGATGGTGTGGCCCGGAACCGCGCGGAGGTCCGGGAGCCTTGGCATCGCTTCCGTGATCTGGGGAACCGGTTGTTCCGCTTCCAGCTCGCGCTCCTGAGCATCATGCTGGCCATCCTCCTGGTCTTCATTGGAGCTTTTGCGCTCGCGGCCATCAGGGCCGCGCATCACGGGTTCGACGCCATCGCGATCGCCACCTTCATCACCCTCGGGGCAGTCTTCATCGTGATCCTGCTCACCGGCATGGTCGTGGATTTGCTGCTTCGGGACTTCGCTGTGCCCGTCATGTATCTCCGGCGGACCGGCGCATGGGACGCGCTCGGGATCGTTTGGCGCGAGATCCTGCCCGGGAACGGATGGGCCTTCGTCCGCTTCTACCTGATGAAGCTCGTTCTCGGCCTGGGTTCAGCCGTGGTGATTCTGATCGGATGCTGCCTCACCTGCTGTCTTGCCGCTTTGCCCTACCTGAGTTCAGTGGTGTTCCTGCCCATCCATGTGTTCTTCCGTTCCTACAGCCTCCTTTTCCTTGAACAGGTCGGCGAGGGGTGGAAGGTCATTGGCAGGGTCGAGGCGGTTTGAATCTCAAGCCGAGGGCCCGCCCGGCATGTCCCGGCCGTGGAGCGTGAAATCGAGCACCTGATGGAACCGGTCCGCCAGGGACGGCAAGCCAGGTGCCTCTAGCAGGAATTGTTTCTCGACCGGATCAAGGTCCAGAGCCATCGCCAGCGTGTTCAGCAGGACGGCTGGCGCGAGATCGAGATCCAGCAGCTGCTTCACCTGGGCCATCAGGTCGAAGCGGCCAGCGAAGCGGAAGAGGCTTTCGGTGAATGCGCCGCGGGCGTCTTCCGGCCACGGGGCTTCAGCATCGAAGGGCTCCGCCTCCCAGCGCGCCTGCCGGAACAGCCGGTTCGAGGGCTCCTCCTGGATGCGGACGGCCTGGCGCCCCTGCACCAGGATGTTGAAGCGGCCATCGGGCAGCGCTTCCGTCTTCACGATGCGGGCCAAGCAGCCAGTCCCGAAAGTGGCGGTGGCCGCGGGCACCAGGTCCGGCCATTCATGGGTGCGGGTGAGGACTAGGATGAAATGCTGGTGGCTGGCCAGGCACTCCGCCGTCATCTGCCGGTAGCGCGGCTCGAAGATATGCAGCTGCAGGAAGGTGTGCGGGAAGAGCACCACGCGGGGCAGGGGGAAGAGCGGCAGGAGGGCTGGTAGCATGGCCGGGTGGAAATCCCTGGTGCGCCTGTGAAGAGCGGTTCTTCGTCCATCGGCCGGCCCGCGGAAGCGGCGGCCGGAGCTGGTGTGCTGCGCGCGGCGCTGGCCGCGCTGACGGACCTCCAGGGTAGCTGGGACGCGGGCCAGGTGGCGGATTGGGCGGAAACGATGCTGGCCATGAAGGGCCGCCTCGTGCTCACGGGCATGGGCAAGTCGGGTCTCATCGCGCAGAAGATCGCCGCGACCTTCGCCTCCACGGGGACCCCCTCCTTCTTCCTGCACCCTGCGGAAGCGCTCCATGGCGATCTGGGCATGGTGACGGCGGAAGACGCCGTGCTCGCGCTCAGCAACAGCGGCGAGAGCGAGGAGGTGGTCCGGATCCTTCCAAGCCTCCTGCGTCTGGATATCCCCATCGCCGCGCTGACTTCCAAGCCTGAGAGCAGTCTCGGAAAGGCGGCCCGTTGGACCTTCCCCTACCAGATGCCCGAAGGCGAGGGATGCCCTCTGGATCTGGCCCCCATGGCCAGCACGACCCTCCAGCTCATCTGGGGTGATCTGCTCGCAGCGACGCTCATGGAGCGGCGGGGCTTCAGCAAGGAAGGTTTCGCTCTCAATCATCCCGCTGGAAGTCTTGGTGCCAAGTTACTGAAGGTAGAAGTCTTGATGCATACGGATTGGCCCAAGCTTGCTCCGGGGGCTCCGACCATCGAAGTGCTCGACGCCATCACCGCAGGCCACCTTGGTATGGCCACTGTCCAACTGGATGGCAAGTTGCTGGGCGTCATCTCGGACGGTGATATCCGTCGTGCCTTCAAGACTGCTGAGCAGCAGGCCCAGAATCCGCTCCATCTCACTGCCACCGAGTTCATGAGCCGCAATCCGATCTCTACCAGGCCCGAAACCCTGGCCGTGGAAGCCGCCTCGAAGATGGAAGCGCGGAAGGTGACTTTCCTGGTGGTGGCGGATGCCCAGGGGGCTCCCGTTGGAGTCCTCCACATCCACGATCTCTTGACCCATAAGGTTTTGTGAGGATTGGGGTGGATTTGGCAGGTTTGAGTTTAGGTTACATAATATACATTATCGAAAGCCATCTGTGCCAATCCTGACCCGCTACATCTTGCGCCGCTGGGCCTGGCCGATCCTCGGGGCTCTGCTCTTCTACGGGCTTCTGCTTCTGGCCAACGAGACGGTGCAGATCTCCCGAGAGATCTTCGTCGAGGGCGCGCCACTCCGCTGGTTGCCGCCGCTCCTGGCGACTTCGCTGCCTGAGATCCTGGGCACGGTGCTCCCCATGGCAGCCGTGCTGGGCGGGCTCATGGGCACCCAGCAACTGTTGGAGGGATCTGAGCTCACCGCCGCCCAGGGGCTCGGGGCCGGGACGAAAACCTGGACACGCCCCTGGTTGATCCTGGCCTCAGCCCTTGTGCTCCTGGCCAGTCTCAACTTCCATGTGGTCATGCCGGCCATGGCGGGATTCCAGAAGACCATCCGGGCCCGCATGGCGGACGAGGCGCGGACTCGGTTCCTGCGACCTGGTTCACCTCCTTGGTATCCACCCAATAGCCCTGATACTTCCATTTGGGTCGATTCTCTCGGAGAAGTTCACTTGATGGATTCAGGCCCCAGTGGGGTGCGCCATATCGTCGCCCGAGGCATGAACTACAGCATCCAACACGCCACAGACGGTTCCGGGGCGGTAGAGCTTCGCCTCCAGGATCTGCAAGGCGTCCTGGTCCAACCCGGCTCTGAAGGCGTGGTCCACATCAAGCAGGAACAACAGATCCTCCGCTTCGTGCTGCCGTCCGCCGCGAAACTCCTGCCCCCCACCCCGCTCCGGAACAGGGCCACAGCGGAAGTTTGGCGGTTGAAGGACCGGGTAGCCCGGGTGGAACTGGTCCGCAGGTTCGCGTTGCCGCTGGCCTCGGCGGGGCTGCTCCTGCTGGGCATCGCCCTGGGCTTCGGTCATCCGCGCTTCTACAGGGGCGGTGCCATTTTGAAGAGCATGGCCGTCATCATCATCTATTACATTCTGCTAAAAGCCTTTGAAAACAGCTATGAAGCAGGAAGAGTTCAATCGGTCTTACCCATGCTTTTGCTGCCATTCGCCTTCCTGGGGGCAGGCGCATGGCTGCTCTGGCGCCGCTTGCAGCCTCACAGGCCGAGCCGAGTGGCCAAGCTTCTGCGGCATTGGGTGCTGGCACCGATTTACCACCACAGCGAACCGTTCTGGGCCCGTGTGCAAGGGGTTTGGAGCGGCCTTAGCGTGCGGTTCCGTCATCACCGTTCCGCAAGATCCGGTGTATTCATCCGCTGGGCCACCTATGGGTGGGGACGCAACTGGGCTGCGGCCATCGGTACCCTCCTGCTCCTCGACTTCCTTGTGGAGTACGCCAATCTCGCGGGGGATCTCTCTGAGCACCATGTTCACGTGGGGACATTCCTCGCCTACTGGCTCTGGAAGCTGCCGCCCTTCCTGGCTGTGGTCCTGCCCATAGCCTTTCTGCTGGGCAGCCTATTGGCCCTCTCCGAAGCTGCGCTCCGCCTGGAATGGGTGGCGCTCAAATCCGGCGGCATCAGCCTGGTCCAGTGGCTCTGGAAGGCCAAATGGGCCTGGGGGCCTGTGCTGGTCCTCTCCTTCCTTCTCCAGGTCTGGGTGGCTCCCGTGGCGGACGCCAAATCCGATGCGCTCTACCGGAGGATGCTGGAACGACCCGCGCCTGCGACCGGAGTCCGGCCCTGGCTCTACCTGGGACAGACGGGCGTGCTCTGGCACCTCGCCCCGGAGGGCCGTTGGGGCTTTCCGCTGAAGGCTCCAGGGCAGGCGCCGATCCTCCTGTGCTGGTCGCGGGGCGAAACCTTCTCGGAGGCCCTGCCCTGGGATGCTTCGCGCTTCGTGCAGGGACCGGCCGCGGACAAGCTCTTCCCGGACCGCACGCTGCGTGACGCGCCGACACCCGACCAGGTCAGCACTTTCGACCTTTTCGCCTGGCAGCGCTGGGCCCCGGACTCCGAGCGGGCGCATCTGCTTTGGTCGCGGCTCCTGGGCTGGCTCGCAGGGCCCTTGCTGCTCTTCGGCCTCCTCTCCTTCGCCTTCCCCGGTCCCCGCTCAGGGCGCGGCGCGGCGCTGGGGTTCGGAATGGTGGGGGGCCTTGTCTTCCTTGGGCTTCAGACACTCTTCAGCGGCGCGGCGAAGGCCGGTGAACTGCCCCCGCTCTGGGGTGTCCTCGCGCCCATGTTGCTCCTGGCGGGATTCGGGCTCCTGAGGTTGCCCCGTCTGAGGACCTGAGCGGGACGCGGAGTCAGATCCGTTCCATACTGGGAGGTCATGGGCGCTCCGACCTCCGCTCCGCGCTACCACGCGCTCCGCCGCACCGTGCAGGTGGGCCTGCTGCTCTTCTACACGCTTTGCCCCTGGCTGGGCCTGCTGCGCGTGGATATCGACGCCCGCACCATCACTTATTTCGGGACGGCCTATCCGCTCGACTGGCCCTATGTGCTGGGCCTCATCATCCCCTTCGTAGCCCTGGTGTGGGTCCTGGCGTTCCTGAGTTATCTGAAGGGCCGCGTCTTCTGCGGCTGGGGCTGCCCTTACAGCAGCGCGGTGGAACTCTTTGATGGGCTTCGCACGGTCTTCGGGAGCGGCAGGAACCGGGTGGTGGCCGCATGGATGCGCCGGTCGGCTTTGCACCGCTGGACCCTTCGCATCAGCGCTGCGCTGACTCTGGCGGCGGCACCTGTCGCCCTCGCCCTGAGCATCGCGGCCTACCTCTGGGATCCGGCCCGGATTCTCGCTCTTGTCTTCCGCACGCCCTGGGGCGCAGGCGGCTCCATCCAGACGCTCCTCCTGGCCCTCATCGCCTTCACGACCGTGGTGGGCTGGCTGGCTGGGTACTTCGTGCGCTTCGACTTCTGCCGCCTCGTCTGCATCTACGGCATGGGCCAGGCCATGGCGGCCTCCAGCGGCGATCCGAAGACCATCCTGCGTCCCCGCTACAAGCCGGAGAGCCTGGACGCCTGTGGCTCCTGCCAGGCCTGTCTCAAGGCCTGCCATCTGGACCTGGACCCGCGCGAGAAGCACCTCGTTTTCGGCGTGGCGGACGGCTGCTTCAACTGCGGCGAGTGCGTGGATGTCTGCGGCACCGTCCAGGGCCACAAGGACGCGGACTCCCTCCTGAGCTTCACAAGCCGGGGAAGGCGATGAACTCCCTGCTGGAACTCGCGCTCACGCCACTGAAGGCGCATCCCACGCTCAAAGCCGGGGACCGCATCGCCGTGGCCATGAGCGGCGGCGTTGATTCCTCCGTGGCCGCGGCGCTGCTGCATCACGCGGGCTATGAAGTCGTGGGCGTCTCGCTCCAGCTCTTCGATAAGACGGGCCAAGGTTCGGCCGAGGGCCGCTGCTGCACGCTGGATGATTTCCAGGACGCGCGGCGCGTGGCCTTCGAACTGGGCTTCCCGCACTATGTGGTGGATCACGAGGCCGCCTTCCGCGACACGGTCATCGAGCCCTTCATCGAGAGCTACCTCGCGGGCGAGACGCCCAGCCCCTGCATCCGCTGCAACCAGCACCTCAAGTTCGGCGCCCTTCTGGATCGCGCGGAGGCCATGGGCGCGGCCTTCGTCGCCACGGGCCACTACGCGCGCATCGGTTTCGAGGATGGCGCCTGGCGGATGCTCAAGGCTGCCGACCCTGCCAAGGACCAGAGCTACTACCTCTTCCACCAGACCCAGGCCACCATGGCGCGGACCCTGTTCCCGCTGGGCCATCTGCGCAAGCCCGAGGTGCGCGAGCTGGGGCGCGAGCTGGGCCTCCACCTTTCCGAGAAGGCCGAAAGCCAGGAGATCTGCTTCGTGGGCGCGCAGCGCTACGACGCGTTCATCGAGGCCTCAGGGCGCGCGCCACGAGATGCGGATGGCGAGATCCGTCACGAGGATGGCCGCATCCTGGGTCGCCACGAAGGCGCCTGGCGTTACACGGTAGGCCAACGCAAGGGCCTCGGCATCGCCCACGCCGCGCCACTTTATGTGAGCCGGCTGGATCACGCGGCCCGCACCGTCTGGGTGGCGGAGGACGAAGCGCTGGACGGGCTCGCGCTCCATGCCAAGGAATTGAGCTGGTGCGGACAGGTTCCCGCCGAACCCCTGACCTGTTCCGCACGGATCCGCGCGCGCGGCGCGGACGGTCCATGCCTCGTCACACCTCTTTCCGAAGGCCGCGCCGAGGTGCGTTTCGAAACGGCCCAGCGGGCCATCGCTCCGGGCCAGGCCGTGGTCTTCTACGAAGGTGACGCTGTGCTGGGCGGGGGCTGGATCACCCGTTGATGCGATTCGGGAAGCAAAAAAGCCCCGCCATCGCGGGGCTTTCATTTTGGAGGCGCCGATCGGAATCGAACCGATGGGTACAGGATTTGCAGTCCCGGGCCTTACCACTTGGCTACGGCGCCATCTGCTTTTCTATCATGACTCGGGCCGCTTGCGCGGCCCGAGTGTGCTGGAGCGGGTGATGGGATTTGAACCCACGACTTCAACCTTGGCAAGGTTGCACTCTACCACTGAGTTACACCCGCGCTGAACCTTGATCCTACCAAAGCGGCGGCAGAGGTCAACGGGCTTTTTTGGCGGCGCAACCAGGGCAGAGACCGTAGAGCACCAGCTGGTGGCGCGTGATGTGGAAACCCGACTGCGCGGCCATGCGCTCCAGCGCCTCGTCCAACCCGCAGCCGTCCACCTCCACCATGCGCCCGCAGGTGTCGCATTGCAGATGGTGGTGGTGGTGCGCGCTCTCGCACCGCACGAAACGCATCACCTGGTCCGCGCCGAGGATGCTTTCCGCCCAGCCCTCCTGCACGAAGCGCTCGAGGTTCCGGTAGATGGTGGGCAGGCCGGAGCGGCGTCCCTCCATCCGCTCCCAGATCTCCTCCACCGTGAGCGGCCGGTCGGAGCCCTGCAGCACGCGCAGGATGCCCTGGCGCTGAGGCGTCTGCTTGAGCCCCGCGTCGCGGAGGGAGGGGAGGTGGGAAGGACCATGCATAGCTCCAGTCTAAAAGAACCCTCTGCCCTCCGGGGGCGCATTGCCTGATGCTGAGGCCATGCCCTTCCACGCCAGAGCTTCCCGCCAGGGGCCGCCGTTCCTGCCGCTGGCCTTCCGGCTGGGGGCCAGCTTGGGTCTGGCCGCGCTCCATCTGGCGCTGCCGCCGGAAGGTCCGCTGCCCGGAGAATGGGTCTACCTGGGTTTCCTGGCAGCCGTGTTCATCGAAGGCGTCTTCGAGGCCTTCCGCAATCTGGACCGGTTCGGCGATCCCTTCGCCGTCCCGCCGAAGAACTGGATCCGCTGGAACCTCCTCCTCGACATTTCCGTGGTCCTTCTGGTGGTGGCCTTCCAGGGCGTGAACCAGGAACGGCTCTTCACCTTCTATGTGCTGCCCGTGCTCGCCTCCGCGTTCTACCTGGGCACGGTGGACATCCTCGGCGTGGCGCTGTTCACGGCTGCGGCCCATATCGTGATGGTCCTGTCCTTCGACGCGGGCTGGCTGCCCTCCTTCGGCCACACCGTGCAGGACTTGGGGCGCGATCCGGCAGACACGGCTCTCATCCTCGCCCTGGCCACGCTCCAGATCTTCGCGGCGGCGCTGGTGGTGGTGCTCCTGCGGCGCAACATCGAGCGGCTGGACGCGAGCCTCGTGGCGTCCGAAGCGGCCGTGGACGAGTTGGAGGCCCTGCACCGCCGCGTGGTGGACTCCTTGTTCTCGGGCCTCGTCACCCTCGATGCGCGGGGGCGCATCACCTCCGCCAATCCGGCGGCGGCACAGATCCTCCATGGTCCCGTGGCCATCGGCGAACCCATGGCGGCCCTCTTCCCTGGCGCCGAAGCGCTGGAAGAAGCCGTTCGGGGCACACGGCGGTTCGAGCTGCCCATGACGGCGCCGGGCGGGGAGCCGCGCATCCTGGGCGGCCAGGTGGCGCCGCTGAAGGACCCTGAGGGCAGCGCCGCCGCCCAGGGACACCTGCTCATCTTCCAGGACCTCACGGAGTTCAAGGCCATGGAGGAGCGAACCCGCGTGGCCGAGCGGCTCGCGGCCCTGGGCCATCTCAGCGCCGGTCTCGCCCACGAGCTGCGGAATCCGCTGGCCTCGATCATGGGCTGCGTGCAACTCCTCCAGGACGAGCGGCAGACGGCGGAGCTCCAGAAGCGGCTCGTGAGCATCCTGGCCCGCGAGTCCGGCCGGGTGGACGCCATCGTGAAGGACTTCCTGGATTTCGCGCGGCCCGGCGAGCCCAAGCGGGAACGGCGGTTCCTGCCTTCGGTGGCGGAAGATCTCCAGGCCAGCTGGGAGACGGATCCACGCACGGACGGGCTCGCACTCGTCATCGGGCCCGCGCCGCCGGTGTGGATCGAGACGGACCCGGTGGGTTTCCACCGCACGCTCACGAACCTCCTGAGCAACGCGCGGAAGGCCGTGGCCGGCATGCGGCGGCCGGAGGTCGGGCTGGATTTCCGCCTGGAGGGCGGACGCCTCCGCATCCTGGTCCATGACAACGGCCGCGGCATGGATGCCGAGCGCATGCGGACGCTCTTCGTACCCTTCGCCTCCGGCTTCGAGGAAGGCACCGGCTTGGGCCTCTCGCTGGTCTACCAGTTCGTCCAAGCCATGGGCTGGGAGATCAAGGTGGAATCCGCGCCGGGAAAAGGCACCAAGATCCGCCTGTTTCTTCCCGTGCTACCCGAGGCTGGCGCCGCTTCCCAGGGGCGGTAAACTTATCTCGTCTTTCAAGCATCCAAACCACAGACCCCCACTTGCGGGAGCGAAGCCGGGCCTGCCATTCTTTCGCCAGACCCCCGGCACTCAGGCGAGCCTTTTCTAGGCCTCGCCACGCGCCCGGCCTTCCTTGACAGGTTCCGGCACCGCCATGAATCGCAAGCTCATCCGTCCCAATCTGAGCGAGTTGAAGGAGAAGCTGGGCCGCTCCGGATCCAGCGGTGTGCAGGAGATCCTGACTCCGGCCCCCTCCCCCGTCAGTCCCAACGGCCTGCCGAACCCGGCCGCGGACCTGAACGCCGCCACGGCGCCGCAAGGCCTGGGCAGCCCGCGCCGACGCATCGCGCCGCCGGAGCAGACGAACGCCGAGAGCTTCTACTACCTGAAGCAGATGCAGTCGAAGACGCCCATGGTGATCGTGCTCCAGAATGACGAGCGCATCCGCGGCGTCATCGAGTGGTACGACAAGCACTGCCTCAAAGTGAACCGGCTCCGGGAGCCGAACCTGCTGGTGCCCAAGCACAACATCAAATACATGTACAAGCAGGAGGAGGAGCCCCGCGTCCGCCGGAAGCCGGGGAAGAAGGACGAGGCCGCGCCGCCCGCGGATGTCGACCTGAACCTCTACGACTGAGACCGGGTTCCGCATGCGCCGCCCCCGTCTCGCCGTCACGCTGGGCGATCCCGCAGGGATCGGCCCGGAGCTGCTGCTCAAGAGCCTCCCCACGCTGAACATGGTGGCGGAACTTGTCGTGGTGGGCGCTCGAGCGGGTGTGGAACTGTTGGAACGCCAGGGCGGCGCGCCCTTCACCTGGAGCTGGGAACCCGCCACCGGCGGGGAGTTCGGGGCCGCCTGGACCCTGCGCCGCGACGATTGGGAGGCGCACTGGGTGGATCCCGTGCCGGGACTCCAGGATGAGATCGCGCTGGGCACCGGCTCCGCGGTCTCCGGCCGTTGTTCGATAGAAGCGATCCGGCTCGGCGCGCGCTTCCTCCAGGACGGCCGCGCGGACGCGCTGGTCACCCTGCCCATCTCCAAGGCCGCGGCCCACGCGGCGGGGCATCCCTTCCCCGGCCACACGGAATACCTGCAGGCCCTCACGGGCGCGCCCAAGG
The DNA here is from genome assembly GCA_035687325.1 of Holophagaceae bacterium. Lineage (GTDB taxonomy): Bacteria > Acidobacteriota > Holophagae > Holophagales > Holophagaceae > JAFDVN01. The sequence continues at coordinate 47,500 of DASRXV010000024.1, read as the reverse complement.
TGCGCATGGCCTTCCTGGGGCCCAAGCTGCGCGTGGTGCTGCACAGCGTCCACCAGAGCCTCCGCTCCGCCATTGACGAACTGGAGGCCGGAGCCGTCGCGGACACGCTCGCCTTCTCCGCCGAGCAGCTGGGGCGCCTGGAAGGCCTTGACGAACCGCGCATCGCCCTGGCTGCGCTGAATCCCCACGCGGGCGAACAGGGCGCCTTCGGCCATGAGGAGGTCATCCTCGCGGACGCGCTGGAACTGGCGCGGCGACGCTCGGCCTATCCCGGCGCGCGCTTCAGCGGCCCCCATTCAGCCGACAGCCTCTTCCGCAGGGCGGCGGAGGGCGAGTTCGACGCGGTAGTGGCCCTCTATCACGACCAGGGCCTCATCCCCGTGAAGACGCTGGAAGGCGACAAGGCCGTGAATGTGACGCTGGGCCTGCCCTTCGTGCGCACGAGCCCGGACCACGGCACGGCCTTCGACAAGGCTGGCCGCTGGATCGCGGACGCGACCAACTTCCAAGAGGCCTGCAGCGTGGCCCTGCGGCTGGCGGGGCGATTGAAGGGACAGCGGTGGATGCCACCCGCTTGAGAGCCTTCGGCTCGGGCCCTGGGCCCGGCTATGACCCCCAAGCCGCCGTGCCCCGCACTGCGGCCCGTGTGGAGCGGGGCCGCATCCGGCATCTCCGGGCGCACCTGGAGCGGCTCATGACCAGCGCCGCCGCCAATAGCGGAGCCGCGCCCTGGGTGATGGCGGAAGCGGACGCCATCACGGAGTGGGTCGCTGCCGGTTTCCGCGAGCCCGATGAGGCGTTGCGGCTCCGCCTCCAAGGCAAGCAGCTCTGGGCCCTGCTGGAACCCCTGCCGGAAGTGCCCTCGCCCTACCGCCTGCGGTTGATGCCGCATCCGCACGAGATTCCTTCGCGGCATCCGCTGGCGCCGCATAAAGGGCTGTTGGGCGTCTGGAACGCGGCTCCGTTGAACGAAGCGAAGGCCGCAGGCGCCCATGACGCGCTTCTCTACTGGCCCGATGGCACGCTGGTGGAGACGGCCATCGCCTCCATCGCCCTGGAAGTTGATGGGGACCTCTGGTTGCCACCGCTGGAGGGCCGTGTGGCGAGCCTGGCAGAGCGCCTGGACCTCCCGGAATGGGCGGGATCGCGGAAGCTCCGCATCCAGGCCTTCAGCGCTGGGGATCTCCATCGCGGGCGCCTCTGGTGCTTCAACGCCGTGCGTGGGATTTGGCCCGGGACGCTTCTCTAGCCCAAGATGGACCTGTGTTCTTCCGCGACCTGGTCTTCCTGCTGCTGCTGCCCCTGCCTCCGTGGGTGGGCTTCCAGCTGTTCAAGCGCAAGGGCCGCGTGGGGCTCAGTTACGGCTACTTCCTCGGCGGCATCGTCTGCGTGCTGGCCCTGCCGTGGGCCGTGCTGACGGGCCTGCCCGTGCCCACGGCTCATCTGGGCGGATCGCTGCTGGGTTTCACGCTCTTCCTCCAGGCGCTGAGAGAAGGCGCCCAGGGTCTGCGCCGGCTGGCCGTGGGTCTCGGCGGCGCGACGGTCTTCATACTCGTCCTCCTTACGCTGCTCAAGCTCCCGCTGGAGAGCGTGGCCGTCTTCTGGGCCGTGGCGCTGGTCCAGGGCCTGCTGTGGCTGCTGCTCTCGGATCTCGCGTACCTGCTCACGCGCGGCCGCTGGCTCCAGACGCGCATGCCCGTTGCGGGCGCGAGCGCCATGGCGCTCGTCACGCTCGGCCTGCGTTTCATCCACACAACCCAGCCCCACGCCCACATCCTCGCGGCCGTGGTGGGCGGGATGCTGCTGGGCTTCGTGGCGCTGGAACAGCTGCTCTGGTTGCGCCAGAAAGGCACTTGGGTCGAAGGCCGCGGCGAAGGTCTCCGTTCCGCGCTCACCCTGCTTGATCAAGGCCAGCCCGTCGCCACGCCCTCGCTGAGCCTCGTTCTGGAGGCGAAGCAGCCGCTCTTCCTCATCAACGAGAAGGGCCGTTTCCTGGAAGTGAACGGCCCTTTCAGCGTGCTCGTGGGCATGCCCCGCCACACGCTGCGCGGCTATGCGGTGGAGAGCCTGCTCCAAGGCGATTCGCGCCCCGTGTGGGACGAGCTGAAGGACCAGCTCGTGCGCCAGGGCTTCGCCCGCACCCACGCCACGCTCGTGGGGAAGGACGGCACCTTCGAAGATGTGGAGCTCGAAGCCGTCGGGTTCGACTCCAATCTCGCCCTCGTGTGGGTCTCGGAGGCCGCGACCGGCGCGCTGGCTGTGCGGGGCGAGGCCGGTTGCGCCGTCCTCAGCGGCGGCATGGACGCCGGATCCTCGCAGGCGTTGGTGAACGCCCTCGGCACCATCATCCCCACTGCGGACCAGATCATCGCGGAAGCCGGCACCGAGCCCGTGCGCGAACTGGGCCGCCTTGTCCTGAGGGCCGCCCAGCGCCTGCGCCCCCTCGCCACGCTGGGAGACCCGGCCACCGGGATCCTCGATTCCCTGGCGGCCATGGAGGCGTTGAAACCCTACCTCCAGCGCACCTTGCCGCCGGAAGTGGAATTCCGCCACCGCACCGCGCTCATGCCCCTGCCCGTCTCGGAGGAGGACCTCCAGCGCGTGGCCACCCATCTCGTCATGCACGGCCGCCAGGCGCTGCGGAGCGGCTCCGTCACGCTGCTGATGGAAAAGGCCACCATCGGTGGCCGGGCCTGGGCCCTGTGGCGGATCGAGGTGGCAGGCGAATTGGACAGCCCGCCCGTCGAAGTGATGGGCCTGGCCTGGCTGCTCCAGTCCGTGCGCCAGGCCAGGGGCATGTTGGAATGCGCCCGCGACATCCACGGCGGTCTCTGGCCGAAAGTCTATCTGCCGGTGGATGCGCCACCTGCGCCTGCGCTGCCACGGCCCCTGCTGGACCAGACCATCTGGGTCATGGATCGCGATCCCCTGGTGCGCGAGGCGCTCACGGTCCTCATCCGCCAGGAGGGCGGCAGCGTGGAGAGCTTCGGCACGCTGCGGGAGCTGCTGAAGCGCAGCCGGGACGCCGCCCCCCCCTCGCTGCTCGTGCTGGAGCGCCAGCCTCAGTTGGAACGCTTCCAATCCGCTCTCCGCAAGTTGTCGCGGAACCCCTTGCCCGCTTTAGTCCTGGGCAGCGGCCAGGCCCTGCCGCTGGATCCCTCAGCCTTCGGCATCCATCAGGTGGGATTCCTGGACAAGCCCTTCCCTAGCCAGGACTTCATCCAATCCCTTCTGGCCCTGCTCCAGCACCCCGCACCTGTGGGAAGCTGAGGCCATGAAAACCATCGCGGTGATCCTGGCGGCGGGGCTCGGCACCCGCATGAAGTCGAGCCTCCCCAAGGTGCTGCACCCGGTGCTCGGCGATCCTTCGCTGCTCTGGGTGCTGCGCGGCCTTCCCGAAGGCATCGACCACGCGCTGGTAGTGGTCCACCACGGCAAGGCCGAGGTCGCCGCCGCCATGTTCGGCTGGCATGAGGAGAACCTCATCCGTGTCCAGCCCCAGCCCGTGGACCAGGGCCAGCCCCTGGGCACCGGCCACGCGCTCCAAGCCTGCGCCGCCACGCTGGACCGCCTCGGCGCGGACCGCGTCCTGATCCTTTCCGGCGATGTGCCCCTCACACAGCAGCAGACGCTCACGGAACTTGCGGCTCACGACGCGGCCATCCTGGCCATGGATCTGGACCAGCCTGGCGCCTACGGCCGCGTGGTCCAGCATGAGGACGGCCGCCTCGCGGGCCTCGTCGAATTCAAGGACGCCAGCGAGGCGCAGCGGGATGTGCGGCGCGTGAATGGCGGCGTCTATGCCCTGCCCTGGACGCCGTTGAAGGAAGCTCTAGCGGGGCTGAAGAACGACAACGCCCAGGGCGAGTACTACCTTACGGACGCCGTGGCCGCGGTGGCCGCCGCGGTGCCTGTGGCCGTGCAGGTGGCGGACCCGGCGGAACTTCTGGGCATGAACTCCCGCGCGGACCAGGCGCTGCTCCAGTCCATCGCCCGGGACCGCGTCAATGCCGGTTGGATGGCCGAAGGCGTCACATTCCTGGATCCCGCTAGCGCGCTCATCAGCCCTCGGGCCAAGCTGGGCAAGGACACGGTGGTGGAGCCTCTGGTCCGTGTGGATGGCGCCTGCCTCATCGGCGAGGGCTGCTTGCTGGGCCAGGGCTCCATTCTCACCGCCGCCGTGGTGGAGGACAGAGCTGAAATCCGCGCCTACTGCGTCATCGAGGACGCCCGCATCGGCCTCGGCGCGGTGGTGGGCCCCTTCGCCCGCCTGCGGGAAGGCACGGACCTTGCGCCCGGCGTCCATGTCGGCAACTTCGTGGAGACGAAGAAGGCCCGCTTGGGCCGCGGCGCCAAGGCGAACCACCTCTCCTACCTGGGCGATACGGAGATCGGCGAGGAGACCAACATCGGCGCGGGCGTCATCACCTGCAACTACGACGGGTTCGCCAAGCACAGGACCGTCATCGGCAAGCGCGCCTTCATCGGCAGCGACACCCAGCTGGTGGCTCCCGTGAAGGTGGGCGATGGCGCCATCGTGGCCGCGGGCACCACGGTGATCCAGGATGTGCCCGCGGACGCCCTGGCCCTGTCGCGGGCCTCCCAGGTGAACAAGGAAGGCGGCGCCACGAGGCAGCGGGAGAAGCGCAAGGCCTGATAGAATGACGCTTTGCGGATTTTCAAAGTGCTGACCGCCCTACTAGACCGGACCGGCCTCTGGGTTCTGCGGGCCCTGGAGCAGATCGGCGACTTCACCGTCCTCGGCGGGCGCACTTTCCGCGCTGTCTTCAAGCGCCCCTTTGACGGCGCCAACCTCATGCGCCAGTACCTGGCGGTGGGCGTGAATTCCGTCCCGGTCGTGTTGATGACTTCGCTCGCGGTATCCATGGTCTTCGGCGCCCAGCTGCATTTCGGATTCAAGCAGTTCCAGGCCGAAGGGCTCGCGGCCCAGGTCCTGGGAATCGCCATCGTCCGCGAATTGGCGCCCGTCATCACCGGCCTCATGCTCGCGGGCCGCGTGGGTTCGGCCATGGCCGCGGAGCTGGGCACCATGCAGGTGACGGAGCAGGTGGACGCGCTGGAATGCCTGGCCACCGATCCCGTGCAATTCCTCTTCGTCCCGCGGATGCTGGCTGGCGCCGTCATGCTGCCACTGCTCACGGGCCTCTCCATCTATGTGGGCTACTGGGGCGGGCACCTGCTTCTGGTCAGTGTGGAGGGCTACTCCGCCATCGCCTACTCCCAGGAGTTCTACAAGCTGGTCCAGGGCCGCGACCTGATCATCGCGCTCACAAAGGCGCTCGTTTTCGGACTCATCATCTCTCTCGTGGGCTGCTGGAAGGGCTACCGGACATTCGGCGGCGCGGAGGGCGTGGGCAACGCGCCCACCTCAAGCGTCGTGACCAGCTATGTCTGGATCCTCGTGGCTGACTTCCTCCTCACGATGATGTTGCTGGTGTAGACGACATGGCATTGATCGAAGTCGTCAACCTCTCCAAGGCCTTCGGACCCAAGGTCGTGCTCAGCAATGTGAACCTCCAGGTTGAGGAGGGCGAAAGCCTCGTCGTCCTCGGTGGCTCCGGAACCGGCAAGACCGTGCTGCTCCGGAACATCATGGGCCTCCTCACGCCTGACAGCGGCCATGTGACCGTGGGCGGCAAGGTCATCCACGACCTGGACCGGGAAGGGCTCTTCGAGGTCCGCAAGCAGATCGGCATGTGCTTCCAGATGGCCGCGCTCTTCGACTCCATGACCGTCTTCGAGAATGTGGCCTTCTCCCTGCACCGGCATACCGCCATGAGCCAGGACGAGATCAACGCGCGAGTGGACGAGTGCCTCGCCATGGTGGGCATGAAGGGCACCGACAAACTCAAGCCCGCGGAGCTGTCGGGCGGCATGAAGCGCCGGGTGGGCTTCGCCCGGGCCATCGCGCTGAAACCGAAGATCCTGCTCTTCGACGAGCCCACCACGGGCCTCGATCCGGTGATGACGGATGTGATCGGGCGCGTGATCCTGGACCTCAAGCACGAGCTCGGCGTCACCACCATCACCATCACCCACGACCTCAAATCGGCCTTCGAGATCGCAGACCGCATCGCCCTGCTCTTCCGGGGCGAATGCCTGGCGGTCCAGAAACCGGATGAGTTCAAGGTGAACCCTCATCCCGTGATCCAGCAGTTCCTCCGCGGAGACGCGGACGGCCCCTTCCTCCAGGACCCGCCGCCGCCGAAGCGCTACGCCAAGGACATGACGCCATGAAACTCGAGACCAAAGTCGGGGCCTTTTTCGTCGGAGCCGTCGTCGTCATCGGCTTCCTCGCCATGCAGATGGAGAAGCTCCAGCTGGGCGGCAACGGCGGCGCCCGGGAGGGCTACACCGTGTTCGACCAGGTGGCGGGCCTCAACCCCCAGGCGCCCGTGCGCGTGGCGGGCGTGAAGGTGGGCGAGGTCAAACGCATCATCCTGGACCGCGGCCGCGCGAAGGTCGTCATCACACTCGACTCCAACCTGCCGGTCCACAGCGATGCCACGGCCACTCTCAGTTCCATCGGCATCCTGGGCGAGAAGTATGTGGACCTGAATCCCGGCAAGGACGACGACACGATCTTCAACCTGGACCAGCCCATCCCCTCCAAGTCGGGCGCCAGCCTGGACCAGCTCATGGAGACGCTCGCGGACATCGGCAAGGATGTGAAGGGCGTCACTTACGCGCTGAACAAGAGCATCGGCGGGGAGGAGGGCCGGGCGAAGCTGGATGAGATCGTGGACAACATCCGCCAGCTCACGGCTGAGTTCCGCGCCATGGCGCAGGAGAACCACGAGGGCATCAACCAGACCGTGGCCAATGTCCAGGCCATGACCGGCGACCTGCGGGACCGCCTGCCGGAGCTGGCGCAGCGCTTCGATGATCTCGGCAAGCACCTGGACCAGATGGTCCAGGAGAACCGGCCCGAGTTGAAGGGCACGCTCGAAGATGTCCACAAGCTGGCGCAGAACTTCGAGGGCACCGCGTCGAACCTGCGGGAGATGACGGACCGCATCAACCGCGGCGAGGGCACGGTGGGCAAGCTCCTCAACGACGACACCACCGTGAAGAAGTTGAACCAGACCCTCGACTCGGTGAACGACGCGCTCGGTGGATTCAAGAAGCTGGACATGCGCCTCGACCTTGGCGCGGCCCAGTGGACCAAGCGCCACGACAGCGCCACCTACTTCAATATCGAGCTCGCCCCCCGCGAGGACTACTGGTACGCCATCCAGCTGGCCTCCACGCCGGACGGCAAGATTCACGACGAGACTCGCACCGTCACCAAGATCGATCCCGTCACCGGCCTGCCTGTCAGTGTCCTGGAGAACAACCGCTATGTGACGACGGAGCAGACTTTCAGTTTCGGAGCGCAGTTCGCCAAGCGCTGGGGCCCCGCCGTGTTCAGCGCGGGCATCGTGCAGGGCAAGGGCGGCGGCGGCGTGGAGCTGCGCGGCATGGAGGATAAGCTGCGCCTGGGAGTCCTCGCCTATGACTTCAGCAAGACGCCCGAGAAGCCCAACGCCCGTGTGCGCCTCACCGGCAGCTGGCAGTTCTGGAAGGGCGCCTATGTGCAGGCCGGCGTCCAGGACATGGCCAACAAGGATCTCCGCACCTTCTTCGTGGGCGGCGGCCTGCGTTGGAAGGACGAGGACCTGAAAAAGCTCATCGGCCTCGCCGCCGCGGGGAAGTAGACTGGAACTGATGGCCGCAACCCTGCCCCGCGACGCCTACCGTCCCTTCCTCTGGGTGCGGCGTGGTCTGCCTCTGGCGGGGTTCGGAATGGCGCTCATCGCGGCGGCACTCCATCCCGCCGGACTCGGCTGGTGGCTGCTCGCGGCGGCGGCTTGCCTCGCCGTGGCCTGGCCCACTTTCCAGAGGCGTCAAAGCTACCTGCGCCACCGGGTCGCCATCATGCGCTGGGACGGCCTCTGGACTAAGGCCTTCCGCCCCCTCGCCCGCTGGATGGGCAAGGAGGACGAATGGATCCTCTCCTTCGTGGCCTGGAACAACTTCCGCGTGCGGGAAGTCTTCGAATCCCGCCGAGCGTCCAAGCCTCTCGTGCTATTGCCCCACTGCATCCAGATGGCCAAGTGCGCCGCGCCCATCCTCACGAGCATGGACAAGTGCCACCAGTGCGGCCTCTGCCCCGTGGGCGATGTGCTGGAATCCACCCTTGAGAAGCTCTGGGACGCGCGCATCACCAATCGCAGCCACAAGGCCTACCGCGAGGCCCGGGCTTTCCGCCCCGACCTCATCGTGGCCGTGTCCTGCACGGACCGGCTGCTGAAAGGCCTCACGAAGCTGCCGGAGGTTCCGGCCTACGCCATCCCGCTGCACCTGCCCCACGGCATGTGCGTGGATACCGAATTCAGCGTGCCCCACCTTGTGGCCGCCATGGACACGCTGGTGGAGTCCAAGGCCAGCGCGGACATCCTGCCGCTGCGCACGAGCGTCTCCGCTTGAAAGCCCTCGTCTTCGAGAAGTTCGGCGGGCCGGAGGTCCTCGGATTGAAGGAGGTCCCGGATCCCGTTCCCGGGCCTGGCGAAGCGCTCATCCGCACGAAAGCCATCGGCCTCAACTTCGCGGATGTCTACCGGCGCAAGGGCAACTACCACCTCAAGGGCGCGCCGCCCTGGATCGCGGGCTATGAGGCCGCAGGCGAAGTGGTGGCCGTGAACGGCGCTTCGACCCTGAAGCCCGGCGACCGCGTGGCATTCGCCGACAGTCCTTTCGCCAACGCGGAGCTGGTGGCGGTGCCTGTCGAGAAGCTCATTCCGCTGCCGGATGACATCAGTTTCGAGACGGCCGCGGCCCTGCTGCTGCAAGGACTCACGGCTCAGTACCTGGTCCGCGACAGCCACGCTGTCAAATCCGGTGAGACGGTCCTCGTCCACGCGGCCGCGGGCGGTGTGGGGCTCCTGCTGGTCCAGATGGCGAAGCGCCTGGGCGCCCGCGTCATCGGCCTTGTCTCCACGGAGGCCAAAGCCCAGGCCGCCCGCGAGGCGGGCGCCGATGAGGTGCTGCTCTCCAGCGGCGATTGGGGTTCCGCCGCGAAGGGCGCCGATGTGGCCTACGACAGCATCGGCTCTACGCTTCAACAAAGCTTTGAGACCGTCCGCACTGGCGGCCATGTGGTCTTCTACGGCATGGCGGGCGGGGATCCGCCCCCCGTGGATCCCCGCATGCTCATGGACACGAGTAAGACCCTCACGGGTGGCGACCTCTGGAATGTGCTTACCACGCGCGATGAACGCGTCCAACGAGCCTCCGAACTCTTCACCTGGGTGCGTGAAGGCTCGCTGAAGGTCCACATCGCCACGAAATTCCCTCTCGCCGATGGCGCGAAGGCCCATGCCTTCCTGGAAAGCCGGGCCAGCTCCGGCAAGGTGCTGCTGATCCCATGAGCGCGCGCGCCCTCCTCGAACGGTCCATCGGCGAATCAGCCTCGGCCTACCTGCTCCATCTGCGTCCCGCCGAGTGGCCCATCATGACGGCCCACTTCCTCCTAGGCACCTTCCTGGCCATCGGCTGGCCCTGGCCTTGGGGCTGGACGCTGCTGGCCTGGTTCCTCTTCGTCGTCGCGATGAACGGCGGCACGCTGGCGCTGAACAGCGCCTTCGACAACGACGAAGGCGACATCGGCTACCTGAAGAACCCGCCGCCGCCACCCAAGCGTCTCGCTGCCTTCGGTTACGCGCTGTTGGGCGTCTCCCTCATCGGCAGCATGGCCTTCATGAAGATCAAGCCCGGCGGCCACTACTTCTTCGAGATCATGATGACCTGCGTGCTGATGAGCGTGCTGTATTCCGTGCCGCCCATCCGCCTCAAGGCGCGCGCCGGCTGGGACCTGCTCATCAACTGCCTGGGCTTCGGTTTCTTCACGCCCATGGCAGGCTGGGTGTTCACCGGCCGCGGGTTGGAACGGGGTCTCGTGGATCTCTGCGTGGGCTTCTTCTTTCTCTTCGCGGCCCTCTATCCGCTCACGCAGATCTACCAGGTGGCGGAGGACACGAAGCGCGGCGATCAGACGCTCGTCATCCGCATGGGGGTGGTGAGGAGCCTCACCTATGCCATCTTCGCGGCCATCGTGGCCCACCTCTGGTTTGCCCAGGCCGCCCTGCACGCGGGCCGGAACCCGGCCTTCCTCGTCATCAGCCTCGTGGCCTGGCTCGGCATCCTCATCCCCTGGCGGATGCGCCACGCCCGAATGAGCGATCCCGAGCACGAGCGCGGCATGTACCGCGCCCTCGCAGCCTGGGCCGTCACGGACATGAGCGTGCTGATCTTGCTGTGGCCGAAGCACGGATAGAAGACCGGCATCCCCGGAGGAATTCCCTTAGGCGCCTGGAGGGTCGGTCTAGAACCGGATTCCTCCGCAGATTCCAACCTGACTCTTGGCCGCAAGCGCTTTCAAGAGGTCCTCGTTGGAGGAGCCGCTGCCATAGTCCTGTTTCTTGAGAGGCATCGCCCATTCCAGCCCGATGAAAGGCGTTCCAGCAGCTGTGGAGAAAGAGTGACTCAGTGCAAGGCGGGCCCAGGGACGACCATATGTGGCTTTCGTCGGGCCGCTTGTTGGATAGAGACCATTTGGACTGATATCTAGGGTTTCGGACCTGTATTCCACTCCGCCCCCCACCTCAATGGGTGTCTTGGAGGTGATGGCCGCCCCAATCCCCCAGTATCCCTGCCTTAGTGTGGCATCCGCGCTCGGATATCCGAGTTCGGAAACATGGACCGTTGTTTCGGACCTGGGCTGGATGGCTCCCACCAGCTGGAGCCGGAAGAAGGCGGTGTCATGAATCGAAACGCCGATCCTTACCTGGGGGATGGTCTTTGAATCGATCTTGAAGGTCGGATCGAATTTGGAAGTAGCGGGTTCCTGGTACGCCTGATGGGAAAGGCCCAGGTCGATCTCATAGGACTGAGCGAATAGTGAACCTGTGACCAGAATCATCAAAAGGGCGCGCTTCATTGAAGTCACCTGGGTCTCTGAATCCAATTGTTCAGCCGGAGGAGCTGGCACGACAAGAGGTAAAGACGCGAATGGACCTTGCCGGGGATCGAATTGTCAGGACTGACACTTGGATCAGCGGACAGGGAGGCGCGGTCCCAAGGCTGCCGCTAGAGAAGGAACCTCCGCCAGTTCCTTCACCAGCGCAGACCCGATCACGGGCGTGGCGCCCATCTTCCGCACAGCGTCCAGGCTGGCGGGGTCGCTGAAGCCAAAGCCTACGGCGAGCGGGCGGTTCGTGATCTGCTTAAGTGCGGCCATGCGAGCGGCCACGGCCTCCAGGTCCGTGGCGCCCTGCCCTGTCACGCCCAGGCGCGCGACCACGTAGGCGAAGCGCTGAGCGAAAGGATGGGCCTTGCCGGGATCCGGACGCTCCCCCAACAGCGCCTTGGCACGAGTCAGATCCGTGGTGGGCGCGAGCAGGGGCACGATGGGATAGCCTGCGGCGCGCAGGGCGGTCTCGAACTGAGGTTCTTCGCCGAAGGGGAGGTCCACCACTAGCAGCGCCTTCACGGGCGTGGGCCGCAATAGGTTGATGAGCCTCTCCGTTCCCAGCTGGAGAAGCGGGTTCAGGTAGGTGAAGAGGACGAGGTCCGGTGACTCCTGGAAGCCCGCCAACTTCTCCAGCATGCGGCGAGGCGTGACGCCCCGCGCGATGGCACGCTGAGCGGCGGCCTGGAGCAGGGGGCCATCGGCGATGGGATCGGAGTGCGGCAGGCCGATCTCCAGCGTCTCGATGCCGATGGCCTTCGCCTCGGCCAGCAGGGACGGCAGTGCCTCCAGCGAAGGATCGCCAGCCATGAGAAAGGGCAGCAACGGATTCATTCAGATCCCCAATCGAGCCTGGTAGGTGGAGATGTCCTTGTCGCCGCGGCCGGAGAGGCCGAGCAGCACGGTGCCCACGCCCTCCTTCACCAGGCGGGACAGCATGGCGAGGGCGTGGCTGGATTCGAGGGCAGGCAGGATGCCTTCGAGGCGGCAGAGCAACTGCGCGCCATCCATTGCTTGGTCATCACTTGCGCGCCACACTTCGACCTTCTGATCGGCGGCCAACCCCGCCAATTCGGGACCCAGAGCCGGGTAGTCGAGACCGGCGCTGATCGAGGCCGTCTCCGCCGTGCGGCCTTCGGCGTCCTGCAACAGCAGCGTCTTGCAGCCGTGGAGGACGCCGGGACGGCCGCTGGAAAGGCGCGCCGCGTGTTCGCCCAGGCCATCGCCATGACCCCCGGCCTCCACTGTGATCCGGCGCAAGGGATCGTTCAGGAAGGGCAGCAACAGGCCCAGTCCGTTACTGCCGCCGCCCGCGCAGGCGATGACCGCTTCCGGCAGTGAGCCGGCCTGCTCCAGCGCCTGGGTCCGCGCCTCCTCGCCGATGACGGTCTGGAAGGTGCGCACCATCGTGGGATACGGATGCGGACCCAGAGCGGAGCCAAGGATGTAGTGGGCGCTATCGCAGCGTCCGGCCCAGGCCCGGAGCGCTTCGTTGACAGCCTCCTTCAGCGTGCCCTGCCCGCTTGCCACCGGCACGATCTCCGCGCCGAAGAGCCGCATGCGGGCCACATTCGGCGCCTGCCGCGCCATGTCGGTCACGCCCATGTAGACCGTGCACTTCAGCCCCAGGCGCGCGCAGGCCGCGGCCGAGGCCACACCGTGCTGGCCCGCGCCCGTCTCAGCGATGATCTCGCCCTTCCCCATGCGCCTCGCCAGGAGAGCCTGGGCGAGCGCGTTGTTGATCTTGTGGGCGCCGGTGTGGGAGAGATCCTCGCGCTTGAGGAAGACAGCCTTCAATCCGAGCTGCGCCGCCAGCCGCGGCGCGGGGGTGAGCGGCGTCGGACGGCCCACGAAGGCGCGAAGCTCGGCTTTCAATTCCGTCTCAAAAAGAGGATCAGCCAGGGCTTCGCGGAAGGCGGCCTCCAGCTCCATGAGCGGGGTCATGAGCGTCTCGGGCGCATAGCAGCCGCCGTAGCCGGCGGAACCGAAGCGCGTCGGAAGTTCAAAGGTGGAGGGCATGGGCGTTCTCCAGGAAAGCGGCGACTTTGAGCGGATCCTTGCGGCCCGGCGTGGCTTCGAGGCGGCTGGCGGCATCCACGCCGCGGAGGAACCGCTTGGTGTCGAGAGGCAGGGAACCGAGGCGCTGTTGGAGCGTGGAACCGTCCAGTCCCCCAGCCAGTAGGAAGGGTCCGGGCGGCGGATGCAGAGCGCCGTGGCCCTTCCCCGATCCGCCTGGCACGCCTGTGATGGCGGGGCTCGGCTCCCAGAGGTAGAGGTCCGCCGCGACGGGTTCCTGATCCGGCTCATCAGGCCAGGGCAACAGCACCAAGAGCCCTGCTGCCTGGATCTCTTCCGCCACCCGCGCCCGCGCCCCGCCTGCGTGGGGCTGGATCCATCCGAGCCCCGCCGCCTTCGCCTGCTCGATCATGGGCGCCGCGTCCTGGCCCACCCGGACGAGCACGCCCTTCCCGTCCGTTCCCGCGCTTGCGGCGGTGATGTCCGCGCAGTGGCGGGGACTGGGCGGATGGTGGATGAAGCCCACCAGATCGGCACCCGCCTCAAGCGCGAAGCGGGCATCCTCCGCGCAGGTGAGGCCGCAGATCTTCGCGATGAGCTTCACGAGGCCTCCTGTTGATGGAGCGCGGCGAAGATCCGCCGCAGGAAAGCCGCAGGATCCACGCTGCGCATGAGCGCCTCGCCGATGAGCGCGGCGTCGAAGCCCGCCCGGAAAGCGGCCACAGCGTCTTCGGGCGTGGCCAGCCCCGATTCGCGAACGAGCACCGCATCCGGGAAGGCCGCCCGCAGCGGGCCCGCGTCCGGCGCGCCCAGGGTGAAGGTGGCCAGGTCCCGGGCGTTGATGCCCACGATGGCGGCGGAGGAGCCCTGAGCGAAAGGCACTTCCGTCAGGTCGTGCAACTCCACCAGCGGTTCCAGCCCCCGCACCCGTGCGGCATCCGCGAAGGCGGCCGTGTGCCCCCTCAGCACCCGTGCGATGAGAAGGACTGCTTCCGCGCCGCAGGAGGCCGCTTCGTCTAGGTGCGCCGCCGAAATGACGAAGCCCTTGTAGAGGCGCGGAAGGCCGAAAACGCCAGCCGCTTCCACATCCTCGGTGGAGCCCAGGAAGAACGCGGGTTCGGCCAGGATCGACACGCAGGCCGCGCCGCCTTCCTTATAGGCCGCGATCTGGGAATCAAGAGCCGTGCCGAGAGCGAAAGGCCCCAGGGAAGGCGAACCCTGCTTGTACTCCGCGATGATGGCGCCCCCGCGGTGGGCGCGGGCTTGACGCAGGGCGTGTTCGAAGGTTCCCGCGGCGTGGCGATGCGGGGGATGGGGCGTGAGCGCCATGCGCTCCAGCCGGTGCAGCTCCGCGTGCAGCACTTTGGACAGGTGCGAGCTGGGGGGCAGCCGCGCGTCACGGACAATGGACTGGGCATCCGGCAAGGCGCTCATGCCTTCACCTCCGCGACGGGCAAGGGGAAGACGAAACCCGCGGCCAACACCTCACGGCTCTCCTTGAAGGCGCCGGGCAGGCTCTCCAATGGCAGGCCGCGGTGGAGCAGCAGGCCCAGGCCCGCCTGCAGCGCGACGCCATCAGCTACAGCGGGTCGGAAAGCGTGATCGCTTTCGCCACAGCCCAACGCGTGGGCCACAACCAGCGCCTCTGCGCGATCCGCGACGCCGAGGGCATCGCGTTCCGGCAGGGGCACCCCGATGTCGCGGGGCACAAGCACCTGAGGCGGCATCGCGCGGCCTTCACGGACCTCGACCACGGTAGTGGGCCCTTCGGTGGAAGCCTCATCCAGGCCGCGGCCTTGGGCGCTCTTGCCATGGATGACGAAGGCGCGGCGGAGGCCCTGCCTGGCCAGGGCTTCGGACATGGGCGCCACGAGATCCTCGCGGGCCACGCCCAGCAATTGGAAATCGGGCCGCGCGGGATTCAGCAGGGGCCCCAGCAGGTTGAAGATGGTGGGCACGCCGAGGCGTTTGCGGATCTCCTTCAGGCGACCTAGGAGCGGGTGGTAGGCGGGCGCGAAGAGGAAGGCGAAGCGGTGCGTTTCGAGATCGCGGTGCAATTGTCCGGGTGTGCGGGTCAAGTCATAGCCGAGACCCTCCAACAGATCCGCGCTACCACAAACGGAAGTAGCCGCGCGGTTGCCGTGCTTCACGATGGGCACCTCCATATGCGCCAACAGCAGCGCCGCGAGAGTGCTGAGGTTCGCCGTCCCTGCGCCATCGCCCCCAGTGCCGCAGGTGTCCAGCACTTGGACGGGCGCTTTCGGGAAGGGCTCGGCCACTTCCAGTAACGCTTCAGCGAAGGCATGCAGCTCATGGGCTTCAGGCGCCCGCTGGGCCAGCAACGCCAGGCAGGCGCCTACCAGCAGCGCATCCGTGTCCTGGTCGATGAACATGCGCATGAGCTCTTTGGCCGTGGCCTCCGGGAGCGGGCGGATGGGATTGTGCGTCGTGAGGAGCGTCATCGGGAAACACCTGCGAGTTTCAGGAAATTGGCGAGCAACGAAGGGCCATCGGGAGTGAGGATGCTTTCGGGATGGAATTGCACGCCCCATCGCGGAAACGAGCGGTGGGCGATGGCCATGACCTCGCCGCCCTCCGACCACGCCGTCACGGACCAGCAGTCCGGCAGCGAAGCCGCGTCCGCGATGAGGCTGTGATAGCGGCCCACGGGAAGGCCTTGCGGCAAACCCTCGAAGAGGCCCGTGCCCTCGTGGCGCAGGGGGGTGGCCTCGCCGTGCAGCGGTTCCTTCGCGTGCGTCACGCGCCCGCCGCTGGCGGCCACCAGCGCCTGGTGGCCGAGGCAGACACCCAGCACAGGAATGCGCGTGGATGACGAGGCTATGGCCATGTGGCCGGGGCTCTGGGTGGGATGGCCCGGCCCCGGCGAGAGGACGATGGCCGAGGGGTTGCGGGCCTCCGCGTCCGCAAGGGTGATGGCGTCGTGGCGCACGACTTCCACCGGCGCGCCAAGACTTTCAAAAGCCTGCACGAGGTTGTAGGTGAAGCTATCCAGGGCATCAATGAGCAGGATCACTGGATCACCTCATGCTCGAACAGCGCGCTCAGGTCCACATCTAGCGCGGCTGCGGGTGCGCCCATCTTGTGCAGCGTCTCTCGGTACTCCTTTGATGGATCCGAGGCCCGGACCACGCCCGCGCCAGCCTGAAGATAAGCGTCGCCGCCGCTGTAGACAACCGTCCGGAGGATGAGGGCCGTGTCCAGGCTGCCATCCGCCGCCAGACGCAGCAGCGCGCCGCCGTAAGGGCCGCGCTGGTCGCCTTCCAGCTCCGCGATGCGCTGGGCCGCGCGGATCTTGGGCGCGCCGCTCACCGTGCCCGCGGGGAAGCAGGCCGCCAGCACATCCAGCGCGTCGAGGCCCGGGCGCAGGCGGCCCTTCACCGTCGTCGTGAGATGCAGAACATGGCTCGTGCGCTGGAGGGCCAGCGGCTTCTCCACGCGCACACCGCCAGGAACGGAGATGCGACCTAGGTCGTTGCGGGCGAGATCCACGAGCATCTGGTGCTCCGCCAGCTCCTTCGCGTCCGATCGCAGCGCCTCGAAGCGGGCGGCATCCTCGACCTCATCTGAACCGCGAGGCACCGTGCCCGCGATAGGCAGCGTCTCGGCCTCGCCATCCGCCACGCGCACGAGCATCTCGGGCGAAGCGCCCGCCAGAGCGAACCCCTCCCACTCCAGCAGGAAGCCGTATGGGCTCGGGTTGAGGCGGCGCATGCGGCGGTAGGCCGTGAGCGAAGAAGGCGGCCGCCGCACACGGATACGCTGGCTGGGCACGAGCTGGTAGACATCGCCGTCGTGGATGAGGTCCTGCGCATGCCGGACAAAGGCCTCGTAGGCACCCCGGGACAGCAGCGGCTCCGCGACGGGGTCACCGGTCTTGTCGAGCGGGATCACGGGCGCCTTCAAAGCTTCACGCAAAGCGCAGAGGCGTGCGGTGGCCGTCTCTCCGGATGACGCCCGCACTTGCAGTTCCGCAACCTGATGCAGGTGATCGAAGACAAGGGCCGCGTCGAAACGGCGCATCCAGACTGTGGGAAGGCCCAGGCTGTTCCGGGCCGGGAGCGCGAGCGTAGGCTCCTGCGCGCCCAGGGCCTCAAAGCCCACATAGCCTGCGCAGCCGACACCGATGGGCATGGTGTCGCGGCCTTCGGGCAGCTCGGTGTCAGGCGCGAGTTCGCCCCGCGCCGTCTCGACGGGACCGGCCAGGGCACGGAGCGCCTCCACCCAGCCGTGGCCCGGCGGATCGAGACGGAGCTCGCCTTCGCCCTGCAGGAGCACGAAGCTGTGGCGGCCCACATGCTCGCCCTGGTCAGCGGATTCCAGAAGCAGACTCGCCCCCTCCGCCCTTAAGGCGAGGTAAGCGGAGAGCGGCGTGAGGAGGTCGGCGGGAAGCCGGTGGCGGAGCAGCATTGGGAATCCAAAAAATAAAAAACCCGGTCGCGGGACCGGGCTCGGATGGGGGTTCGGCTGAACGGTGTCTAGCTGCCGAGAGTGCCCTCCGAGCCCGCATGCCACCACCAGAAACCCATCGGCTGGGTTTCGCGGAGCGAGAGGGAACGGAAGGTCTTCATGAAGCTCCCATCAGAACCGGAGGAATGCACCTCTGTCAACAGGCTTTCATCGCCTGAGACGCAGCATGGCCGGGTCCAGGGACGGCGCGGGAATGAGGGGCAGCGCGTCGTCCACGACCCCGAAGCGGCGCCCCTCCGCCCAGTCCTGCCGTGCCTGCAGCATCTCTTCAGGTGCGCGAGCCACGAAGTTCCACCACATGAGGATGGGCTCCGGAAACGGCGCGCCGCCCAGGAGCATGACCCGCGACCCCCGCTCCATGCGGAGTTCCAGGAAGGCTTCGCCCGGCGGCAGGGTGTAGATGACGCCGATCTCCACTGGCAACTCGCCGATGGCCGCGCGGCCCCACATGAGGGCCACCGCGTGCTCGAAGGCCGGATCCAGCGGAATCCTGGAGACGCCATCCCGGTCCGCCACCAGCTCGGCGCCCATCATGGACGAGAAGGTGCGCGCGGGCGATGCCGCCTCTCCCAGCGAACCCATCAACACCGTGGCCCGGAGGTCGTCGAACCCGGCCTGGGGCAGCTCCGCGATGTGTTCAAAAGCCGGAGCGCCATGCCGGGCGGATTCAGGCAGGGCCACCCACAGCTGCACACCATGAAGGCGCGGGCCATGGGAGCTGGGCGTCTCCTCCGAATGGGCGATGCCTCGGGCGGAGGTCATGAGGTTCAGCTGACCTGGCCTGATGAGCTGCTCGGAGCCGAGGCTGTCGTGGTGCAGCACTTCGCCTTCGAAAAGCCACGAGACAGTCTGGAGGCCGATGTGGGGATGGGGCCCCAGGGCCATCCCTGGCCCCTGCACATTGTCCGGGCCGTAGTGGTCCATGAAGCACCAGGGCCCCACGAGGCGCCGTCCCCGCGTTGGCAATAGGCGCCGGACGGCCGTGCCCTCGCCCAGATCCGCCTTCCGCCCCGGAATGCCCTGGATGGCCATGCGAGCCCCTTGGAAGTCCAGGCGCACTCTACCAGCGCCCTGTGTTTTGATGTAGGCAGGTATCCCATGACCGACTTATCCCACCGACCCTCTTCCATCCTCGACGAGCCCGGCCTCGGGCCCCGCGGTCCCTGGAGCTTCCTGAAGGAGGCCGCCCCGGGAGGCTTCAACGATTCAGGGAAGTGGCTCCTCACCGGCTGGCTTCTGCTGGCGGTGGTGCCCGCCTTCTTCTGGGCCACCTACCTCATGTCCCATACCCAGGTGGGCAACGGCTGCTCCGCCCTGCCCGCCCACTGGGGCGAACAGCTGAACGCCAAAGACATGGTGGAGCTCTTCGACCGCGGAGAAGTCCACGGCGGGGTCGGCTTTGGCGCCTCGACCGCGCTGATCCTCGGCACCTTTCTCGTGCTCTGGAGTTCCTGGAAGCATCAGGCCGCCGCGGCGGGGCTGCGCCACAAACTGGGCCCCTGGATCGGCGGCGCGCTGGACACGGTCCTGGCGGGCCCGCCCGTCCTGATCGTGTTCCTCATCACTTCAGCGTTCCTTGGCTATCTGGGCGGCCTCGGCATCCCCGGCCTCTCGTGGATCGCCTTTCTGGGCCGCCCGGTGCTGGCGCTCGCCACCAGCTCGACGCTGATGGTGCAATGGTGGCTGCTGCGCCTGAACCGTCTGGAGCGGAAGGGGCAAAGCTGGGCCGCCCACCTGTGGCTCGGTTTCCGCCGCCTCTGGTCGCATCCCGTGCAGTGGTTCCTGCTCGCTTCCGGACTCTCCTTGCTGCGCCTCGCCCTGCATCTCGCGGTGCTGGATCTGGCCTGGCGCATGGGCGGCGGAAGCGTGCCCCGCGTATGGGTCTTCGTGCTGCTGGAGGCGCTCGCGGCCCTCATCGGCGCCTGGATGCTGGGCTGGTTATTGCGGACCGTCGCGCTCTTCTGGCGCCATGACCAGGCCGTCCGCCGCGCCATCGCCGAACTGGAAGCCGCCGCCACCGCCACGGCGGGAGCCGCCTCCGGTGAGTAGGGCCGCTTCACTGCTCGTGGCGCTGACTTTCCCCCTCGCGGCACAGCAACCCCACTACGACGGCTTCAAGATCTACCCTGTGGATGCCTCCATTCCTCCCGACCCTGCTGTGGAGAAGGTGCTGGCGCCTTACCGCGCCCAGTTGGAGGCCAAGTACGGCCGCCTGCTTTGCCAGGCGCCCAAGGGCCTCTTCCGCGGCCGCAAGGGCGAGGCCAGCCCCCTCGGCTACTGGATGGCGGATCTCATGCGCGAGGCGTCCATGAAGGCCACGGGCCTGAAGGTGGATGCCGCCATCACCAACAGCGGCGGGCTCCGCGCCAACCTCCGCCCAGGCCCTGTCACTGTTGGCGATGTCTACGAAGTCATGCCTTTCGAGAACGGGCTCGTGGTCGTGGAGATGACCGGCGCCGAGATCATCCGCGCCGTGAAGCAAGGCATCGAGCGACGGGCGGGCGAACCTGTGTCGAACCTGAAGGCCGTGGTATCCGGCACGCCGGAACAGCCCGCGTGCGCAGTCGCATTCGGCGATGGCGGCGCCATTGATCCCGCTGCCACCTACCGCGTGGCCACCTCGGACTACCTCGCGAAGAGCGGTGACACCATGCGGTCCATCGCGGGGCGCAGAACCATCCCCACGGGCCTCCGTCTGCGCGACACGGTGCTCCAGGCCTGCGAAGCCCTGGGGAAGGCGGGGAAGCCTCTGCTGCCACCGGACGGCACGCGCTACACGATCCCGGACGCCTTCTTGGAGCCGCTGGACCAGCAGAAGGTGAAGTTCCAATGAAACGCCGCGACTTCCTCGGAACCATGGCCGCCGCGGGCGCCGCGCCCTTCCTGCCCCTGCGTGGCGCTTCCGCCGACAGCGCGGCGCGGATCACCTTGCTGCACACCAACGACACGCACGACCACCTCGATCCTTTCCCGGCGGGCACCGAACGCCAGAGCGGACTCGGCGGCATCGCCCGCCGGGCCACGCTCGTGAAGCGGCTGCGGAAGGAACTGGGCAACGTGCTGCTGCTGGACGCCGGGGACGCGTTCCAGGGCACGCCCTACTTCAACGAATGGAAGGGCCGCCTCGATTTCAAGCTCATGAGCCTCGTGGGCTACGACGCCGTCACGCTCGGCAACCACGACTTCGACGACGGCGTGGACGGGCTCTTGGACGCCATGCGGGAAGCCACCTTCCCCTTCGTCTGCGCGAACCTGGACTTCAGCGGCGCGCCCGCGCTGGCCAGGCGTGTGAGCCCCTACCTCATCCGCCAAGTGGGCGGCGTCCGCGTGGGCGTCCTCGGCGCGACCGTCGCGTTCAACGGCCTGGTCCTGCCCGAGAACCACAAGGGCGTGGAGTGGCTGGATCCCATCGCGGCACTCACGCCCTTGGTGAAACGGCTGCGGGAAGAGGAACATTGCGATCTCATCGTCCTGACCTCTCATCTGGGCATCCGGGGCGAGAACAACCGCGCGGGCAATCTGGAGGTCGCCGCCCAGGTTCCCGGCATCCACGCCATCATCAGCGGTCACACGCACATCTTCATGGAGGAGCCCGCGGTGGTGAAGAACGCCCTGGGCGAAACCATTGTCTTTGAAGTGGGCTATGGCGGCACGGAGCTGGGCCGCCTGGATTTCAGCTTCCGCAACGGCAAGCTCGCGGCCTGGAGCCGCTCGGCGGTGCAGGGTGCCTGAGCGGGATGCCGAGATCCTGGGCTACTGGGACGGCCCCTACTGGGTCTTCACCGAGGCGCATCATCTCCGCCGCGGCTCATGCTGCGGCAACCGGTGCCGCCACTGCCCCTTCGAGCCCAAGGCCCTGAAGGGCTGCGCGCAGATCCGCGCGGATGTGACGGAGCGCACGCAGGCGTGACGGGCGCTTGAAGGCGGGGCTCGGGCGTGGGACGCTGGAGTGTTTGTTTCAAGGAGCCTCCCATGGCCGAATCCGCCAAGCCCGTGGTGCCCAGCAAGGGCCAGAAGATCAGCATCGCGAACGGGAAACTGACCGTTCCTGACCATCCGGTCGTGCCCTTCATCGAAGGCGATGGCACGGGCGCTGACATCTGGCGCGCCTCCGTCCGCGTGCTCGACGCGGCCGTGGAGAAGGCCTACGCCGGCAAACGCCAGATCCAGTGGATGGAGGTCTACGCCGGCCAGAAGAGCTTCGACAAGTTCAACTCCTGGCTGCCCGATGAGACTGTGGACGCCTGCCGCGAGTACCTCGTCTCCATCAAGGGCCCCCTCACCACGCCAATCGGCGGCGGCATCCGCAGCCTCAATGTGGCTCTGCGCCAGATGCTGGACCTCTATGTCTGCCTGCGCCCCGTGCAGTGGTTCAAGGGCGTGCCCAGCCCCGTGAAGAATCCCGGCAAGGTCAACATGGTGATCTTCCGCGAGAACTGCGAGGACATCTACGCCGGCATCGAGTTCGAGATGGGCTCCGAGGGCAACAAGAAGCTCCAGGCCTTCCTCAAAGAGAACTTCCCCAAGGAGTTCTCTAAGATCCGCTTCCCCGAGACCAGCGGCCTCGGAATCAAGCCTGTCTCCAAGGAAGGCACGGAGCGCCTGGTGCGCGCGGCCATCCAGTATGCCATCGCCAACAACCGCAAGTCCGTGACCCTGGTCCACAAGGGCAACATCATGAAGTTCACGGAAGGCGGCTTCATGAAGTGGGGCTACGAGCTCGCCAAGGGCGAGTTCGGCGCCGTGGAGATCGATGGAGGCCCCTGGTGCAAGCTGCCCGGCGGCATCGTCATCAAGGACGCCATCGCCGACATCACGCTCCAGCAGGTGCTCACGCGGCCCGATGAGTTCGATGTGATCGCCACCCTCAACCTCAACGGAGACTACCTCAGCGACGCGCTGGCGGCCCAGGTGGGCGGCATCGGCATCGCCCCCGGCGGCAACATCAACTATGTGACCGGCCATGCGGTGTTCGAGGCCACGCACGGCACCGCCCCCAAGTACGCCAACCTCGACAAGGTGAACCCCGGCTCCGTCGTGCTCAGCGGCGAAATGATGCTGCGCTACATGGGCTGGGTCGAAGCCGCCGATCTCATCCTCAAGGGCATGGACGGCGCCATCGCGTCGAAGAATGTCACCTACGACTTCGCCCGCCAGATGGAGGGCGCCACCGAAATCAAGTGCTCCGCCTTCGGCGACAACATCATCGCCCACATGTAAGCGTTTCGATCTCGATGAAGAGGCCCGCTCGCGCGGGCTTCTTCATTTCTACAGCTTCAAGATGTTCGTCCCGCCGGGGTAATCCTCGTCGCCGGGCTCGCGCATCTGCTGGAGCACCTGCATGAGGGCCTGGATGCGCTGCACCTGGTCGGAGATCTTGGCGAGCTTGGGCTCATCGGGGAACTTGCGCTGGAGCAGCTCGGTCTGGAGCGAGATGACGGCCAGGGGGTTGTTGATCTCATGTTTGAGCGTGCCGGCCATCTGGCGCACGGTTTCCAGGCGCTCTGAGGCCCTGCCCTTCTTCTGCAGATCGCGGTGGCGGCGCAGGGACTGGAGGCGGTGGTGCAGCGATTCCCATTTCAGCGCGTCCGCCAGCCAGTCCGTGGCGCCCGCGGCCAGCAGCTCGGGGCCGTCCAGCTCCCGGGCGCGCACGACAAGCACCGGCGTGGTGGCGAAGTTGGGATGGGCGCGGTAGGCGCGGAGGCAGGCCACCACATCCTGGACGCCGCGTCCGTCCACCACGACGACTTCGAACATGGGAAGCGGCGGCGCGGGGGGTTCCTCCTCGAGCGGGAAGAGAAGGAGATCGCCTGCGTCCGCCGCGCCCTGGAAGAGGCCCATGAGGCCGAGATCCTCCGTGACGAGCCCGAGCATGGGGCGGTCCGGGGGGGCCAACTCAAGGCCGGGCGCCTCGCGGAAGACGAGGCTCAGCCGGCCATCGCTCCAGCGCCATTCCAGACCCGCCGCGGCCAGCACGCCGCGGCTCCAGGCATCCGGGCTCACGCGGCCGGTACCTGGCGGCAGGGAGAAATCAAGCGCCCAGCGGCCCGGCTCCTGTTTCCAGTGGATCGGGACCGTCGTGCCGCCGGGAAGATGGAGGAGCAGCGCGTCGAGAAGGCTGTGCAACGCCTCCATCACTGGTCCGCCGCCCAGCCAGACTTCGGCTTCCGGCGCGGGCCCGTTCTCGATCTTCAGATCCAGCGTCTCAGCGAAGGACGTCCAGATCTCCAGGATGTCCATCTGGATCTCCGCGAGCGTCCGCGCGCGGCCCGGCGGGGGCGCGAAGCCGGGGTCCGTGGATCGCCCCTCGTCTACCAGGCGCGACATATTCGTCAGCTGGCGCCCGAGCGCGGCCGCGGGCGCGCCATCAAGCCTGCGCAACATGGCTTGCGCCCGCGCGAGCGCGCCGCCCAGGGAAGCGAGCAGATGCCCCTGGCGGTCGTCCTGGCGTTCCAGCTCGCGGCGGAGGTGGAGAAGCTGGCTCTCCAGTTCGGCCTGGGAGAGCAGCCGCCGCTGGACGAGGCTGAGGCGGTGCGCCAGCGCCGCGAGATCCGCCGCGCTGCGGAGCAGGCTCAGATCCGGCGCCCTGAACCCTGCCCCGCCCGGACGGCGGAAGAGGATGAAGGCGCCTTCCGCGCCGCCCTGCGTGTCGTCATCCAGCAGCACCGGCGCCACCAGCATCGGCCCCATCGTCGGCCCGCCTGGCGCGGCCGCGATGGCGCGCGGGTCCAACCACGGATCGTTGGAGAGGAGGCTGACCCGGTCCTTCAGCGCATGGGCCACCAACGAGTGCGCGGGTTCGCGGTCCTCGACGGGAAGCCCCACGCGATGCACGGCCCGCCAGGGCTCGTGGGCCGCCTGGCGGAGATGAAGGCCGCCATCCGCAGCAAGGAAAGAACAGGCTTCCTCGAGCAGACGCTGGGCCAGCGCGGTGGGATCCTCCTGGGCGAGGAGGCCCTGCTCGAGCCGCTGGGCCAGGCCCGCGATCCAGCGCAGCGGCGCGGCGGCAGCAGCGCCGGAAGGCAGCGGCAAGGAGCCGGATGTCTCCAGAAAGCGCTCCTGGTCGAGGCCGGGAAAGCGCGACGAAAAGCGGACTTCCCAGGCCCCCAGCGAAACCGCATCACCGTCTTCCAGGAGAATGCCCGCCAACGGCAGCATCTCGCCTTCGCGGCGGATGACCATGCCCTCCAGGGGCCGGAGCCGCCAATGGGCGCCCTCGGGCTGGATGACGGCCTGCACGGCCGGACCGCCCGCGGGATTCAGCAGGGTGCTGCGCTGCGGATCCGAGCCGAGGATCCGCGCGCCTTCCAGCCGTTCCCGGCGGAGCTGCGGACCTTCCTGCCAGGCGAGGTAGGGCATGAGGCGCGGTCAGGGCAGCGGGTAACGCGTGGCCCGCTCCCGGCTGGGCCGGAAGAGGAGCAGCGTGTGCCCGATGGTCCACACATGGATGAGGCCTTCCACCTTCGCCGTGAGCGTGGCCACCACCCCGGCCTCGTCTTCGAAGGTGTTGTCGTTGAGCTTCACCTTCACCAGCTCGTGGACGCCCAGCACGCGGTCCAGCTCATCCACGAGCGCGGGCGTGGCGCCCGCCTTCCCGATCTGGATGAGGGGCTTGAGCGCATGCGCCTTCGCCTTGAGGAACTGCCGCTGCTTAGGTGTGAGTTTCGCCATGCGGAAGAGTCTACCGCCTGCGGACCAGCAGCAAAGTGCGGTCATCGGCCGCCGGAACGCCCTGGGTGTGTTCCGCCAGGGCTTCGTGGATCCGCGCGATGAGCTCCGGCAGCGGGGCCTTGGCGTGGCGGTCCAGCACGGCCTGGAGGCCGGTGAGGTCGAAGTCCTCGCCATCCAGCGGCGCGGCCTCGGTGATGCCGTCCGTGAAGATGGCCAGAAGGTCGCCGGGCGCCAACTCCAGGCGGGCCTCACCGTGGGCCTGTTCAGGGAAGAGCGCCAGCGGCATGCCCTGGCTCTCCAGCTGCTCGGTCCGGCCGTCCGCGCGGCGCAGCAGGCCTGGATTGTGGCCCGCATTGCAGTAGTGGACGGTGCCATCCGCCACCGCGCGCAGGAGGAAGGCCGTGATGAAGCGGTTGCGGGTGGTGTGCCGGGCCAGCGTCCGGCTCAGTCTGTCCGCCAAGGGTCCGGGTTCAGAGCTGCTATCCGCCCAGGCGTCGAGGTAGGCCTGCATGGTGGCCATGAGGAGGCCGGGGCCCAGGCCCTTGCCGCTCACATCCGCCACCCAGAGCCAGGCGCTGCCATCGGGACCGGGGAAGTGGCCGTAGAGATCCCCTGACACCTGTCGGCTGGGCTCGTGGAGGGAGGCGATCTCGAAGCCTGGCAGTTCCGGGGGCAGGAGAGGCATGAGCCGTTCCTGGATGCGCCGCGCCAGGGAGAGCTCCTCCTCCATCTGCCGCTTGCGGGCCACCTCGGAGAGCAGCCGGGCCTGCTGGAGCTTGGCCGCGGCCATGTGCGCGAGGCTGGAGACGAGCCTCAGATCGTCTTCTGTGAAGGGATCTCTCGGGACGCGGGCATCCACATAAAGCAGGCCCTCCACTTGGTCGTCCAAGGCCAGCGGCGTGACGATGGCGGAGCTGATCTGGCTGATGACCATGCTCGCAGACTGGAACCCGGCGTCCAGAGCCGGGTCGCGCAGCAGGACGGCCTCGCGGCGCTCCATCACCGTGTCCGCCAGGTGGCGCGAGATGCGGAAGGCCTCTGTCTGCGGCCGCCCCGCGTAGGCCGCCAGCCCCAGCTCCCCATCCGGCTGACGCAGGAGAATCGCCACGCGCTGGGGATGGAGGAAGGCGTGGAGCCGCGCGGCCATGCGATCCAGCATGGCGCCCGTGTCCACCTCCTTGAGGAGGTCCAGGCTCGCCTCGTGGATGAAGGTGAGCGCCTCGGACCAGCGGCCCGCGTCAGAGGCCTCGGTGAAGAGCTCGCTGACAGGGCGGGCGAGCGTCATCTGCGGGTGGAGGTTGTCATCCACAAGCAAGGCCCCGGACGGCTTGGTCAGATCCTGGTCCGGCGGGAGCACGCGCATCTCCGTGCGCCCCAACAGCAGACGGTCGCCCTCCTGCAACGCGGAAGCCTCCTCCACCCGGCGGCCGTTAAGGAAGGTGCCGTGGCGCGAACCGAGGTCCTCGATCCAGGCCCCGTCCCCCTTGAGGAAACAGCGGGCGTGGTGGCGGCTCAGCATGCCGTCCTCCAGCACGAGGATGTTGCCCGCGCCGCGGCCCACCGTGATCTCCGGGTGCGCCACATCCAGGACACAGCGGCCTTTGCCCGGCACCTGGATGACGACCCCCGCCATATGTCCTCAGAAGGAACTCGGCCAGCTTGCGCGCGGAGGCCGGGTTTTTCAAGGTTTCGACACCCGCCTTCTCCGCTAGGGTATAGCCGGAGTCCCCCATGCGAATCCTGTCCGCCTTCCTCCTGGCCTGCGCTCTCTCCGCCGCGCCGCCGCGCACGCTCCGCCTCGACTATGTCCACAGCGGTGATGCCAAGGCCGAGACCTTCGCCATGGCCCGTGTGGTGGAGGAACCCCTGCCCTGGCCCGGCAATCCAGACCGGGCCGTGGATGATTCGAATCTCGGCAAGTACAAGGCGGAAGTGCGCGGGGCGGATGGCCAGCTGCTCTACTCCCGCGGCTTCGCCAGCATCTTCGGCGAGTGGCAGGACACGGCGGAAGCCGCCAAGCTCCAGCGCGCCTTCGAGGAATCCGTGCGCTTCCCCGAACCCTCAGGCTCCGTGACGGTCCACCTCTTCCGCCGTCAGGCGGACATGGGCTGGAGGGAGGTCTGGTCCTGCCCCGTCGACCCCAAGGCCCAGGCCGTGGAGCGCGGCGCGCCGCCCAGCGCGGGCGCCCTCATCCCCATCCTCAAGAACGGCGATCCCGGCCACAAGGTGGACTTCCTCATCCTCGGCGACGGTTACACGGCCAAAGAACGACCCAAGTTCATCAAGGACGCGAAGCGCCTCTCCGCCACGCTGTTCTCCTACGAGCCCTACAAATCGCATGAGGCCGACTTCAATGTGTGGGCGCTCTGCCCTGCATCGAAAGGGAGCGGCATCAGCCGTCCTAGCACGGGCGTCCATAAGCGCTCAGCGCTGGGGTGCAGCTACGACGCCTTCGGCAGTGAGCGCTATGTGCTCACCACCGATAACCGGGCCTTCCGCGACGCGGCGTCCCAGGCTCCCTACGACTTCGTGGAGATCCTCGTGAACGGCCGCACCTACGGCGGCGGCGGCATCCACCAGCTCTACGGCACCGTGGCCAGCGACAACGCCTTCAGTCCCTATGTCTTCGTCCACGAGTTCGGCCACCACATCGCGGGTCTGGCGGACGAGTACTACACCAGCGACGCCGTCCTGGAGCAGGGCAAGCCCCGCATCGAGCCCTGGGAGCCCAATGTGACGGCGGATCCCCGGCATTCCAAGTGGGCGGAACTCATCGCGCCCGGCACGGCCCTGCCCACGCTCTGGAAGAAAGCGGAGTTCGAGGCTTACAGCTACGGCATCCAGAAGGAGCGTCACGCCATCCGCGCCGCCAACAAGCCCGAATCGGAGATGGAGGCGCTCTTCACGCGCGAGCGCGCCCACGAGACGGAGCTGCTTGGCACGGACGCGAACAGCGCCAAGGTCGGCGCGTTCGAAGGCGCGAACTACGAGGCCACCGGCTACTACCGCTCCCAGGAGGACTGCATCATGTTCACCCGGGACCTGCGCGCGGGCTTCTGCGCCGCCTGCCGGAAGGCCATCAGCGGCGTCATAGAGTCCTACACGGCTCGCTGATCCCATGCCCATCGGACCGGGAACGCTGCTTGGCTCTTACGAGATCCTATCTCGCGTCGGCAGTGGCGGAATGGGGGAGGTCTACAAGGCCCGGGATTCAAGGCTGGATCGCTTCGTCGCCATCAAAGTGCTCTCGGAGTTCTGGATGAAGGACTCCACCTTCCTCGCCCGCTTCGAGCGCGAGGTGAGGGTGCTGGCTTCTCTCAACCACCCGAACATTGTCGGCATCTTCGATTTCGGGGAGGTGGACGGACGCACCTACGCGGTCATGGAATTGCTCGAAGGCCGTACGCTCCGCCAAGCCCTCTCCGGCGGCCCGATGTCACCCCGTCAAGTCGCGGACATCGGGTCCCAGATCGCCCTAGGCCTCTCCATCGCGCACAACGCGGGAGTCATCCATCGAGACCTCAAGCCGGAGAACATCTTCCTTACCGACGGCGGCCTGGTGAAACTTCTCGATTTCGGCCTCGCCAAGAAAGTCCTGCCGCCCAGGCCCGAGGAAGAGAACCCGGAGATACACCCCACTTCGACCAACGCCGGAGTGCTAATGGGCACTGTCGGTTACATGGCCCCGGAACAGCTCGAGCCCGACGGCAGGGTCGACGCCCGCAGCGACCTGTTCGCCTTGGGGTGCGTGCTTTACGAGATGATCACGGGCACCAGGGCATTCGCTTCCGAAACACCCATGGGGACCCTCCACGCGATTCTCACCCAGGACCCGGACCTCGAGCGCACGGAAATACCCACAGGTTTGCGAGAACTTCTCAACTACTGCCTCGCGAAGCAGCCCGAATTCCGTTTCCAGAATGCCCAGGACCTGGCCTATACACTCCAGGCGCTGGGACGCCCCGCCAGCCCGATATCCCAAGAACCGCCTCGACCCCGATGGCGGTCTGGACGGGTCCTCCTTCCTTCGGCCCTCTTCTTGGGGGCCGTCGGGGTGGCGCTGGGCCTCCACGCGTGGCTGGCCTCTTCCAAGTTCCCTGTCTTCACGCCGCTCTCACCCCGCGGAGGTCAGGTGTATGTCGCCCGCTTCACGGCGAACGGGCACGCGGTCTACGCCCTCCGGCAGGGGGATGGACTTGCGCAGGTCCTGGAAGCCGAGGCCGGCGACGACGAATCTCTCATCCCTCGCCTGCAAGGCTTGATCCCCCTAAGCCGTCTACCGGACGGGTCATGGCTGCTTCTGCGCGGCGGCCGGCATCTGGTGGGGGTTCAAGAACGCCTCGAGGGAGATTTGCTGCGCTTGGATTCCCAGGGCGGCCCCCTCCAGACCGTGGCGGACGGGGTTTGTGGAGCCGATGCCTCCTCCGACGGCGCCGTCATCGCCACCATCCGGCGGGTGGACGGGCGAGAGCGTTTGGAAGCGCCGCTCGGCCAGATCAGAGCGGAGTCGGGTGGCTGGCTCGACGCACCTCGCATCTCACCTTCCGGAACCTGGATCGCCTATCTCGACCACCCTGGCATAGGCAGCGAGGGGGTCCTGGCTGTTGTAAACCTCCAAGATGGCCAGAGGCGCGTGCTCACGGACACCTGGAACGATCTTCGCGGGCTCGCCTGGTCTCCCGCAGGTGAGGTCTGGTTCACGGGTGCAAGGACCGCTGGCACCCGGACGCTCTACGCAGCCTCCCTCCGGGGCCGAATCCGGCCGGTGCTGGCTGCTCCTGAGAACCTGACGCTTGAGGACATTGCGCAGAATGGTGAGGCCCTCATCTCCCAGGAGCATCAGGAAGAGGCTGTGATTGTCCGGCCTCCGACGGGGGACCCCGGGGCTGCGGAGTGGGAAGACCCCAGCCTCCTGGGACTTTCGGCCGACGGGCGATGGGCCACCTTGACCTCCACGCGGGACCTTCCCTCAAGGAGAGTCTTTTTACTCCGCCTAGGTGGGGAGGCGGAGCCCGTCGGCACGGCCTCTCTCGCTGCCCCTTCTCAAGACGGCTCCACGGTGGCTCTCGCCTCGCCTCAAGGAGCCGGATGGCACCTGACGCTCTGGAGCCGGCTGGGCTCGAAAGAAATCCCTCTCCAGAACTTCAACACCCTCCGCCAGATTGAGTGGGCGCCTGGTGGTGAACATCTGCTGCTGGCCGGCACCATGGGAGCCGGCGGCTTCAGGATCTGGCGGATGAACACGGATGGAAACGATCTGCAGCCACTCGGCCCGGAAGGTGTGTCTCCTGACAGGCCATTTCTCTTATCCCCGGATGGACGATGGCTCCTTGTGCAAGCCGGTCCTCTGCTCACCCGGCTCGACCTCCAAAAACCGCAGAGCTTGCCTCAGACCTTGCCTTTCATCTCTCCAGGAGAACACATCCTCGGCTGGGGGCGGGATGACGACCATGTGCTGGTGGTGGGTCCGCGCTTGCCTGCCATGACTGCCACCCTCAGCCTCCTGGATGGATCCCGCGAAAGCGCTTTCCCGCTCGCCGCATACGGCCATGCCGGCGCCCTCATCGACCAGGCGGTCTCCACCTTGGGCGGCGAGAGCTACGCCATCGGATGCCGGGAAACACGCTCCAGGCTGTTCCTTGTCAGCGGCCTTCACTGAGCCGCCGGGACCAGCCGACATCGGAGGGGGAAGGGCTTACTCCGCGGGCCCCGTGGCAGGAACGGCGCCGTAGACATCTGTGAGCCGCTCCCGGCGCAGGCGCGAGATGCGGTCGCGGAGATCGGCGGCGTCCTCGAACTTCGTCTGGGCGGCCAGATCTTTCATGCGCTTCTCCAGCTTGGCCATCTCGCGCTCGAAGCCCTTGTCGTCCAGATAGAGCATCGGTTCCTCCGCGACCTTCTCCCGGGGCGGCGTGATGAACTCCCGGGCCAGGGCCTCGCCCAGGACATCGTCGAGGTTGCGCTTCACGGATTCCGGCGTGATGCCGTTGGCCTCGTTGAAATCCAGCTGCTTCTGGCGGCGGCGGCCCGTCTCATCAATGGCAGCCTGCATGGAGCCGGTCATGCGGTCCGCGTAGAGGATCGCCCGGCCGTTCAGATGCCGTGCCGCGCGACCCACCGTCTGGATGAGGCTGGAACGGCTGCGCAGGTAGCCCTCCTTGTCCGCGTCGAGGATGGCCACGAGGCTCACCTCCGGAAGATCCAAGCCCTCGCGCAGCAGGTTGATACCGATGAGCACATCGAAAACGCCGCGGCGCAGGTTCTTCAGCAGCTCCACCCGTTCCAGGGTGTCGATCTCGCTGTGCAGGTATTCCGCCTTCACGCCCACTTCGCGGTAGTACTCCGTGAGTTGCTCCGCCAGCTTCTTCGTGAGCACCGTGACGAGGACCCGCTCGTCCTTCGCCACGACCTTGCGTATCTCCGCCAGCAGGTTGTCCACCTGGTTGCCCACGGGACGGATCTCCACAGCGGGATCCACGAGGCCCGTGGGGCGGACAACCTGTTCCGCGATGACGCCGCCGCTCTGCTGCAGTTCGTAGTTCCCCGGTGTGGCGCTCACGAAGACCACCTGGTTCGCGCGCTTCTCGAACTCCTCGAACTGGAGCGGGCGGTTGTCCAGGGCGCTGGGCAGGCGGAACCCGTATTCCACCAGCGTGCGCTTGCGGGCCTGGTCCCCGTTGTACATGCCGTGGAGCTGGCCCGAGGCCACATGGCTCTCGTCCATGAAGAGGACGAAATCCTCCGGGAAATAATCCAACAGCGTGTGGGGCGGTTCGCCGGGCTTGCGGCCGTCCAAGAAGCGGCTGTAGTTCTCGATGCCGCTGCAGACGCCCATCTCCCGGAGCATCTCCAGGTCGTAGACCGTCCGCTGGTGGAGGCGCTGGACCTCCACGAGCTTGTTGTCCCGGCGCAACTGCTCTTCACGGACCTCCAGCTCCTCCTTGATGTTCTGGATGGCCGTCTTCAGCTTGTCCTGGGGCGTCACATAGTGGGACTTCGGCCAGATGGTGAGCGACTCCAGCTTCTCCGTGACGATGCCGCGCAGCGGGTCGATGCGCGACAACCGCTCCACCTCGTCGCCCCAGAGCTCGATGCGGTAGGCGCAGTCCTCATAGGCGGGATAGACCTCCACAACGTCGCCTCGCACGCGGAACACGCCGGGCTCGAAGCTGACGAGGTTGCGCTGGTACTGGATGGCCACGAGGTCCCGCAACAGCACCGCGCGGTCGATGGTCTTGCCGGCTTCCAGATTCACCGAGAGGCTCAGGTAGCTGCTGGGATCGCCCAGGCCGTAGATGCAGGACACGGACGCCACCACGATGGTGTCGCGGCGCTCCAGCAGGCTGCGCGTGGCGCTGAGCCGCAGCTTCTCCAGCTCCTCGTTGATGGCCGAATCCTTCTCGATGAAGAGGTCCCGCTCCGGCACATAGGCCTCGGGCTGGTAGTAGTCGTAGTAGCTGACGAAATACTCGACGGCGTTCTCGGGGAAGAACTGCTTGAACTCGCTGTAGAGCTGGGCGGCCAGCGTCTTGTTGGGGGCGAAGATGAGCGCGGGCCGGGCCGTCTGCGCGATGACGGAGGCCATGGTGAAGGTCTTGCCCGAGCCCGTCACGCCCAGCAGAGTCTGGAAGCGGTCGCCCGCTTCGATCCCTGCCGCCAGTTGCGCGATGGCCTCCGGCTGGTCACCCGCGGGTGCGTAAGGCGCGTGGAGTTTGAAGGGGATCGCCTTGGGCATGGGAAGGATTCTACGCGAAGATGATGAAGCCAACTGATCCGGAGGTTCCCATGCAGGTCTGGCTCATCACTGGTTGCTCCACCGGCTTCGGCCGGGTCTTCGCCGAGGCCGCGTTGACGGAGGGCCATGCGGTTGTGGCCACGGCCCGCAAGGTGGAATCTCTGGCAGGCATCGGCGCCGCCGCGCCGGAGCGCTTCCTGCCGCTGACCCTGGATGTGACGGACCCCGCCGCCTGCCACCGCGCGGTGCAGGCCGCCACGACCCGTTTCGGCCGCGTGGATGTGCTCGTGAACAACGCGGGCTACGGCATGGTGGGCGCGCTGGAGGAATCCAGCAGCGGCGAAATCCGCCGCATGTTCGAGACCAATGTCTTCGGCCTCATCGAGATGACCAAGGCCGCCCTGCCCGGGATGCGCGCGCAGAAGAGCGGCTGGATCGTGAACCTCTCCTCCATCGCGGGGCTGGTGCCGACACCGGGTTTCGGCGTCTACAACGGCACCAAGTTCGCCGTGGAAGGCATCTCAGAAGCACTGGCAGGCGAAGTGGCGCCCTTCAACATCCGCGTCCTCATCGTGGAGCCCGGCCCCTTCCGCACGGATTTCGCGGGCCGCTCCATCGTCCTGGCCCCGCCCATCGCGGGCTACGAGGCCTCCATCAACCCCTCGCGCAGGTACATCGAGGACGCCGACGGGCACCAAGCTGGTGATCCAGCCCGAGCCGCCCGCGCCATCCTCGACCACATCGCCCAGAACCGCCCCGAGCTCCGCATGGTCCTCGGCAAGGTCGCCATGGCCCGCATGGAAGCCAAACTCAAAACTCTGCGCAGCGAACTGGACTCCGGCCTGGAACGGGCGCTGGGCGTGGATTACCCGGAGAACTGAAGCTCACCACAGAGAACACGGAGGACACGGAGGACACTGAGAAAAATCTCCGTGCACTCCGTGTTCTCTGTGGTGAATAGGCTTTAGACCTTCTTGAACGCCAGGCAGCCGTTCGTGCCTCCGAAGCCGAAGCCGTTGTTGAGGGCGTATTCGGCGTCGAAGGTGCCGGCCTTGTTGGCCGTCACATCCAGGTCGCACTCTGGGTCCTGCTCGTCCACATTGATGGTGGGCGGGATCTTCCCGGTCTTGAGGGCCATGATGGTGATGATGCTCTCCAGGCCGCCCGCGGCGCCCAGCAGATGGCCGTGCATGGACTTGGTGCTGCTCACTTTCACCTTGGAGGCAGCCGCGCCGAAGACTTTGCGCACGGCCATGCACTCCAGCTGGTCGCCCACGGGCGTGCTGGTGCCGTGCATGTTCACATAGCCCACCTGCTCCGGCGTGATGCCGGCATCCTTCAGCGCGGCTTTCATGACCCGCTGGCCGCCCTCGCCCTCTGGCGCGGGACTGGTGATGTGGTTGGCATCGCCGCTCATGCCGTATCCGGCGACCTCGGCGTAGATCTTCGCGCCGCGGGCCTTCGCCATCTCGTAGTCCTCCAGGATCACGATGCCGGCACCCTCGCCCATGACGAAGCCGTCGCGGCCCTTGTCGAAGGGGCGGCTGGCCTTCTCCGGCGCGTCGTTGCGGGTGGAGAGGGCGCGCATGGCCGCGAAGCCGCCGAGGCCCAAGGGGTTGATGACGCTGTCGGCGCCGCCCGCCAGCATGCGGTCCGCGTAGCCAAGGGCGATAAGGCGGGCCGCGTCACCGATGGCGTGGTTCCCCGTGGCGCAGGCCGTGGCCACGGCGCTGTTCGGTCCCTGCAGGCCATACTTGATGCTGGCGAAGCCGCTGGCCATGTTCACGATGAGCGAGGGGATGAAGAAGGGGCTGATGCGGCGGGGCCCGCGGAAGCCGCTGGCTTCCTCCCAGATGGTGTTGAGGCCGCCGATGCCGCTGCCGATGTAGGTGCCGAAGCGCTCGCGATCCTCCTTGCTGAGCTCGATTCTATCGAGCCCAGCGTCCTTCCAGGCCTCATCCGCCGCGCCCATGGCGTAGCTGATGAAGATGTCCATCTTCTTCTGTTCCTTCTTGTCCACGAACTTGTCCGGCTCGAAGCCCTTCACCTGCCCGGCGATCTTGCAGGCGTACTCGGACACATCGAAGCGGTCCACGAGGCCGATGCCGCTCTTGCCGGCCAGCAGGTTGTCCCAGGTCTCCTGGACCGTGAGGCCGCAGGGGTTGACGGTGCCCATGCCCGTGATGACGACGCGGCGGCGCTGGATCATGTTCATGCATTCACCTCGACAGGTCGATTATGCCACCGGAAAAAGGCAAGCGCCGCGCGGGCGGGCCCGGCGGCGCTCCAATGCGGCAGGCTGGATCAGGCCTTGGCGTGCTTCTCGATGTAGGAGATGGCGTCGCCCACGGTCTTGATCTTCTCCTGCTCGCTCTCGGGGATCTCGAGGCTGAAGGCCTCCTCGATCGCCATGATGATCTCCACGGTGTCGAGGCTGTCGGCGCCGAGGTCATCCACGAAATGGCTGGTCTCCTGGATGGAGTCCTCAGGCTTCGCGAGCTGCTCGGCGATGATGGCGATGACCTTCTTGCGCACGTCGGCCATTGTTTGGCTCCTTGATGGCGAAATCGAACCCAGCGAAGTTATCACGGGCCGCCGGGAAGTCAAACAGCGCATTTGCCTGGACAATGGGGCCATGACCAAGGACGGGAATCCGGACGGACCCATCGGCAGCCTGGGCTGGGAGGCCAGCCTGCGGGAGTTCCGCGCCTTCCTGGGCGTGGAGCGCGGCCTGGGCCCCCGCACGCTGGAGGCCTACCTCTCGGACCTGGGGCAGATGGCGGCCTGGGCGGTGGAACGGGACCTCGCGCCCGCCAGCCTGGATCGCGCCGCGGTAACGGCCTTCCTCGTCCATCAGCAGGGACTCGGCAAGAAGCCCCGCAGCCTCGCGCGGCTCTCTTCCGCGCTGCGGCAGTTCCTCACCTTCCTGCGAATGGAGGGCGGCAGCGGCGCGGGGCCCGAGGCGGTCGTGAAGCCGCCGCGCCCGCCGCGCATCCTCCCCAAGACGCTCAGCGAAACCCAGGTCGAGGCCATCCTCGCCGCGCCGGACCTCGGCGATCCGCTGGGCGTGCGCGACCGCGCCTGGATCGAACTGCTCTACGCCACGGGGCTCCGCGTCTCTGAACTGGCCTCTCTGCCCGCGCTGTCCGTCTTTCTGGATGAGGGCTTCGTGAAAGTCATGGGCAAAGGGCGCAAGGAGCGGCTCGTGCCCTTCGGCGAAGGCGCGGAGACCTGGTTGCGGAGCTGGTTGGCGCTGCGGCCCGGCTTCCGTCCGAAGGGGGGCGAGCTCTTCCTGGGACGGCGCGGCGAATCGCTCTCGCGGCAACATCTTTGGCGCCTCATCAAGCGTTACGCGGGCAAAGCTGGCGTGAACCCGGAGACGGTGAGCCCGCATGTGCTGAGGCACGCCTTCGCCACGCATCTGCTGGACCACGGCGCCGACCTGCGCGCGGTGCAGGCCATGCTCGGCCACGCGGACATCAGCACCACGCAGATCTACACCCATGTCCACCAGGCGCGGCTCCGGGCGCTCTACGAAAAGATGCACCCGCGCGCGGGCGGTTGAGGCCATCATGTATTCCGGAGTTCCCGGACATGGCGACGAAGAAGACCGCGAAGGCCGCTGAGGCCGAAGAGACGAAGCCCAAGAAGACCGCCGCGAAGAAGGCGGTGAAGGAGAAGGCCGATCCCAAGCCCAAGGCCGTGAAGAAGGCCAAAGTGGCGGAGCAGGAAGTGGCCGTCGAGCCCGTCGTCGAAACCGCGCCAAAGAAGGTCATCGCGAAGAAGCCCGCCAAAGCCACCCCGAACCAGGGTCTGGGTCTCACTCCCAACGCGGAAGCCGTCCTCGCGGCCATCCGCGAAGGCCGCGCTGTGGAGTTCATCTTCGAGGATGCCGAGACCAACGCGCCGCGCACCTTTGAGCCCCGCCAGCTCATCTACGACGCGCTGGCCGAGGCTTGGTTCGTGTGGGGCTGGGACCGCCGCTACAACGCCGAACGCTTCCACCGCCTGGATCTGCTGGCGGAAGTGAACGCCGTGGAAGGCGTCGGCCGCAGCGCCCAAGGCCCCTACAAGAACGGCACACCGGGCAACCTCATCGGCGGCTGGCTGGGCGGCGATGCCATCCCTGTGAAGGTGGTGCTGCACAAGCAGTGGGTCTTCGCCGTGAAGCAGGCCCCTCCGGCTTTCCCGGATTTCAAGCTCGAAGAGAAGGAGGAGGGTAAGGCCCTGGCCTCCTTCACCGCCACGGATCTGCGCGCCATCGCCCGCTGGGTCATGCAGTTCGGCGATGGCATCACCGTGATGGAGCCCGCGCGTCTGCAGGACCGCATCCGCCAAGCCGCCCTCGCCTGGGGCGCCAAGCTACCCGCGCCCAATCCCAAAGCGGCGCCCGCTCCCGCCCCGCAGGCTTCCAAGCCCGAGCGCCATGAGCCAAAACACAATGAACCGCGGCATCACGAGCCCCGCCACCATGAGCCACGGCATTCGGATGAACCCCGCCGCCGCGAGCACAACCGCGAGGACCGCGAAGACCGCGAAGACCGCGCCCCCAAACAGAACCAACAGGTGGAGATCCGCCTGGAACGGCTCTGAACTATAAGCTGTAGACGGAGGCTGGAGGTTCGAACTGCGAGCCTCCAGCCTCCAGCCTGAATCTACTTGGCCTGTTCCATCACATCCACGATGGCCTCGGCGAAGCTTTCGCCGGGTTTGGTGGGGTGTTCCACGACGCTGCCCACGAGCTTCTGCGTGCCGCCGGGCCCCAGGGCGTAGACCCAGGCGGTGGGGACCTTCTCGGCCTTTTGAGGCGCGATGCCGGTGGGCCAAGCGTCCGCGGCGATCTCCTTGGTGCGCGCCACGCCGATGAACTGCACTTCCACGAAGGGATTGGGCTGGCCATCCAGGGCGAGGAAGCTGGGCAGCTCACGCTGGCTATCGCCGCACCAGGAGCCGAAGGCGGCCACCACGGTGAAGGGGCGTTTGATGGCCATCCAGCGGGTGCGCAGGCTATCGCTCAGCTCGGTGTGGTCTGTGCGGTCTTTGAACACCTCTCGATGGGCCAGGATCTCCGCGCGGGTGCAATCGCCGATGAGCAGGGGCTGGTGGTCCTTGGCGTCGCAGGGCAGCGCATGATCGGCGGCAGGCGCCGGCGTCTGGTGAATGGCAGGTGGGGTCATCGGCAGCATTTAGGGGGCTCCTGGTGCGCCCATCATACGCCGGAATACTTGACCAGATCACTTGGGAATCCTAGGCTGGAAGCAGAACGGAGGCGCGCCCTGAAGATCTCTGCCCGCGGCCGCTATTCCATGCAGGCCCTCTTTGATCTCGCCCATCACAGCCATGGGCAGCCGGTGCCGTTGCATGCCATCGCCGAACGCCAGGGCATCAGCCTGCCCTTCCTCGAGCAGATCTTCCACAAGCTGCGGAAGGCGGGCGTCGTCACCTCCGTGCGCGGCCCCCGTGGCGGCTATGTGATGACCCGCGCCTGCGACAAGCTGAGCGTGGGCGAGGTCCTGCGCCTCACGGATCCCGGCTTCTACGCCTCCGCCGTGGAGAATCCCGAGGAAGCCGCCGAGCTGCTGAACCAGGACCGGACCATGACGCGCCTGCTCTGGCGCCAGCTCAACGAGCACATCGTGGGCTTCCTGGAGACCGTCACCATCGCCGATCTCTGCTCCGAGACCCACTCCAACACCTGCACCGCCTGCACCTGCCCCGAATATGTGAAGGAAGTGCAAGCGCAGATGCAGAACGGTCGCCCCAAGGGCTGCGCAGCGCTGCTCGGCTGATTCAAGCTGCGGACACCGCAAGCCGTTGAAGGAATGGGCCCAGGTCCCGGCTAGACTGGTTCCATCTTCCCGGAGCATGGATGAAAGCCCTCAGCCAGGAGTGGGTCGACAAGGCCGAGGCCGATTGGACGACCGCCCGCCGGGAATTCACGGTCGAGGACCGCCCCAACTACGATGCCGTCTGCTTCCACGCCCAGCAGTGCGTGAAGAAGTACCTCCTCGCCCGCATGGAAGAGGCGGACATCCCCTTCCCCGCCACCCATCATCTCGGCGTGCTGCTCTCCATCTGCACGGACTTCCAGCCCTCCTGGGAGGAACTCAAGGAATCCGCCCGGACGCTCACCGCCCACACCATCCAGATCGTGCACCCCGGCGTCATGGCGGATGAGGGCATGGCCCACCAGAGCTTGGATGCGGGCGCGGCGCTGCGACGGTCCGTCCGTGAGAGCCTCGGATTCAGTGATTGAAACGGGCCTTCCTGGAAGCGTAGGCTGAAGGCCTCACTTCACGAGGCTTCTATGCGGACCCTGCTCGCCCCGGCCCTCCTGGCCTTATTGCTCCCACTGTCCGCTCAGGAAGCCAGCGCCACCAAGGCGGATGCCAAACCCAAGGTGGAGGAAGTCTCCAAGGACGAGACCAAGCCTCTTCCCAAGCCCGTCGTCACGCACCACCAAATCACGGCCGCCGGCAAGGTGCTGAAATACACCGCCACCACCGGCTTCATGCCCCTGAAGAACGAGAAGGACGATACCGAGGCCCGGATCTACTACACCGCCTACACGCTGGATGGCGGCGGCGCGACGCGGCCCCTCATCTTCGCGTTCAACGGCGGACCCGGCTCGGCGTCCATCTGGCTTCACCTCGGCTGCATCGGGCCCCGGCGCGTCCAGCTCTTGCCCGATGGGGAACTGCCGCCGCCGCCCTTCCATCTCGTGGACAACGCCGATACCTGGCTGGACCAGGCCGACCTCGTCTTCATCGATCCTGTAGGCACCGGCTTCAGCAAGGCGGAGAAGCCGGAGGACTCGAAGAACTACTGGAGCCTCAAAGGCGATGTCAGCTCCGTCGCCACATTCATCCGCCTCTACCTCACCCGCAACGGGCGCTGGACCTCGCCGCTCTTCCTAGCGGGCGAGAGCTACGGCACCACGCGGGCTTCTGCGCTCTCCAGCTACCTGGTGGACCGCGGCGTCGCGCTGAACGGCGTCATCCTCATCTCCGCCATCATGAACTTCCAGACGGCGGAATTCGCGCACGGCAACGACCTGCCCCTCGAACTCTTCCTGCCCAGCTACGCGACCACGGCCTGGTACCACAAGAAGCTCCCGGCGGACCTCCAGGCGCTGCCCGTCGCTGAAGTCGCGGCCCGCGCGCGGACCTTCGCCACGGGCGAGTACGCGGACGCGCTGCGAAAGGGCGACATCCTCACGCCCGAGGAACGCGGCGCCATGGCCCAGAAGATCGCGCGTTTCACGGGGCTCAGCACCGCCTATGCGCTCCAGTCCAATCTGCGCCCCGTCATCTACGCCTTCACATCCGAGCTGCTCCGGGACCAGAACCGCCTCGTGGGCCGCCTGGAGAGCCGCTTCAAGGCCATGCCTTCACGCGGCACGCTGGAGTATTCCGAGAACGATCCGCTGATGGCCGCCATCACGCCGCCCTACACTGCGAGCATGAACGACTACGCGCGCAGGGAGCTGGGCTTCGAGACGGATGACACCTACCAGACTCTCAACTACAGGGTGAATGGGGCCTGGACCTGGGATTCCGACAACCGCTCCGTGGACACCAGCACGGACCTCTTCGAGGCCTTCCGCAAGAACCCCTACATGAAGCTCATGGTGGCCAACGGCTACTACGATCTGGGCACGCCCTTCTTCGCCACGGAATACACGCTGGACCACCTGGGTCTGGAGCCCGCCCAGCGCGCGCGCATCTCGCTCGGCTACTACGAGGCCGGGCACATGATCTACATCGACGATGCCGCCCGCGTGAAGCTCCGCGGCGATGTGCGGGCCTTCATTGATGGCGCGTTAAAGCGCTAGCAGCAATCCCTTGAGGTAGAAGCCCTCGGGGTGGTTCAACGAATAGGGATGGTCTTCCGGCTGGCCGAGATGCGCGATCACGCGCGCGTCCCGGCCGGCTTCGAGGAGGGCCGTCCACACGGCTTCCTGGAAGCGCGTGCGGTCCAGGTGTTGGCTGCAGGAGAAGCACCAGAGCAGGCCGCCTTCTGCCGTGGCGCGGGCGCCGAGGCGGAACACATCTTTGTAGGCCTTGAAGGCCTGGGGCACATCCTGCCGGCGCTTGGCGAAGGCGGGCGGATCCACGATCACGCGGTCGTAGGATGCCGGTTCCAGCTGGCGCATGATCTCGAAGGCATCGCCCTCCAACCTGATGTGGGCCGCGGGATCGAGGCCGTTAACCTCCCAATCCTTCTCGCAGGCGTCCAGCGCGCCCGCGCTCGTGTCCAGGGTGGTGACTTCAAACGCCCCGCCCAGACCCGCGTGGATGGAGAAGCCGCCCGTGTAGCCGAAGGCGTTGAGCACGCGGGCGCCCTGCGAAAGCGTGCCCAGCTTCAGCCGGTGCTCGCGCTGGTCCAGGAAGAAACCTGTCTTCTGGCCCTTCATCAGGTCCACGCTGAGTTTCGCGGCGCCTTCACAAATGATGACGGGCCCCGGCAAGCTGCCTTTGAGGATGCGGTTCACGGGCTGGAGGCCCTCCTCCTTGCGGCCGGACTGGCTGCGCTCCACGAAGACCGTGCAGCCTTCGCGCTCCGCGATGCTTCGCAGCACGGGCCACCAGATGTCCCGGACAGCCTCCAGCCCCGCCGTGCCCACCTGAAGCACGAGGGCTTCGGCGTAGCGGTCCACCACGAGGCCCGGCAGGAAATCGCCCTCTCCGAAGATCCAGCGGCAGCCGCCCTGGGGATCCCAGAGACCGAAGGACTTCCTCAGGGCCAGCGCGGTCTCGAAGCGCTCCCGGAAGAAGGCCTCGTCCAGCGGCGCCTCCTCGAACCGGAAGACCCGGACCGAAAGAGGGTTGGTGCTGGAGGCCGTGCCCACGGCCAGCACGCGGCCCTTGGCATCCGCCAGCCGCACGAGGGAGGATTTCGGCGGCTCCTCCAAGGCGCCTGACAGGAACCAGGGATGCCGCTTGCCCAGCAGGTCTTCCTTGCCGGGTCTGAGTTTGAGGATGGGATAGGGCCACGCCATGGCTTCACTCTAGCCGAGCGGCCCCTCACACTGAGCAAATGCGCGCCTTCCTTCTTCTGTTGATCTGCGCCTTCCTGGGCGCCGCTCAGCCCAAGGTGGTCATCCTCAGTTTCGACGGCCTGGCCGCGCGGAGCTTCAACGCGCGCACCATGCCCAGGGTGTGGAAGCTGAGCCGTGAAGCCCGGGTGGGCAAGGGCCTGCCGCCCTTCCCGTCCACCACCTTCAACGGTCACGCGACCATCGCCACGGGCTGTTGGCCCGAGCACCACGGCATCGTGGCCAACAGCTTCGTGGATCCGAAGGAAGGCTTCGTCCGCTACACCGCGACCGCCGAGGAGTTGCTGCGCGAGCCCCTTTGGATCGCGGCCCAGCGCA
The DNA here is from genome assembly GCA_035687325.1 of Holophagaceae bacterium. GTDB lineage: Bacteria > Acidobacteriota > Holophagae > Holophagales > Holophagaceae > JAFDVN01. The sequence continues at coordinate 5,185 of DASRXV010000024.1, read as the reverse complement.
GTGGTGTGAAGGCAGCCGTCTACCACTGGCCCTGCGCCACGGGCTCCTGGAACGGCGAGAGCCCCTGGCGCCTGAAACGATTCAGGCCCGGCACCACGGATGCGGACGCCCTGGCCTTCTGCGACGCGGCGTTGAAGGACGGCGCCCAGTTGGTCATGGCCTACCTCAGCGGCATGGACGAAGAAGCCCATCACCACGGGCCTGACAGCCTCGAGGTCTTCCGGAAGTTGCGGGCCACGGATGCGCTGCTGGCGCCCTGGATCGAGAAGGCGCGAACTGCCGACCCCGAGACGCGCATCATCCTCTGCGCCGACCACGGCTTCGCCCGCGTGCCCCGCATGGTGTCGTTGCCCAAGTTGATGAAGGACATCCCCTCGCGCATCATCGCCCACGGCGGCAGCGCCTTCGTCTACCTGGACCGCGCCGGGGATGCCGATGCGGCCCTCGCTCGTCTACACCGCGCGGGACTGCACGCCTGGAAGCGGGCGGACCTGCCCGCGCGATTCCACCTGGCCGATTCGCCCCGCGCCGGCGACCTCATCGTCTCCGCGCCGCCCGGAACCTGGGTCAGCGAAGCAGAAGATGCGGCCGACCTCGCCAAGGAACGCCAAGGCCGCGTGGGCTGCCACGCCTTCGATCCCGCCTATCCCGCCATGCACACCTGGCTCGTGGTGTTCGGCCAGGGCAGCGGCAAACTGGGCTCCGTGCCTCTGTGGGACCTCGCCCCCACCGTGGCCGACATCCTCGGCATCCACTGGCGGCAGGCGCCGGATGGGAAGGCCATCAGCTTCCTGCGTTAGCGCTTCAACACTTTTTTAAGCGCTGCAACCAGTCGCTCAACTTCGCTCTCTCTCGTCCACGGCAGCATGGAGACGCGGATGACGCTCCTCGCCTCGGCCTCGCTGTAGCCGAGGCTCATCACGGCGTGACTGGGCTTCACGGCGCCGCTGTGGCAGGCACTGCCGGTGCTGATGGCGAAGCCGTCCAGGTCCAGGGCCATCTGCACGGCTTCGCCGCTGTGGCCGCGCAGCAGCAGGCAGCTCGTGTTGGGCAGGCGCGACTGGTCGTGGCCGATGGCCTCGTAACCGCCGGACCAGCCCAGCACCTCGGCTTCCAACGCATCGCGCAAAGGCGCCAGCGCGGCGCTGGCATCCAGCCGTTCAGGTAGATGCTTCACGGCGGCGGCAAGGCCGAGGATCGCGGGCGTGTCCTCGGTGCCGCCCCGGCGGCGGCGCTCCTGAGGGCCTTCCATGACGGGCTCCCAAGGCAGGCCCGGTCGCATCCAGAGCAGGGCCGCGCCGCGCGGGCCACCCATCTTGTGGGCGCTGAACACCGCCGCGTCGCAGTCGGAGAGGTCCACCGCCACCTTGCCCCAAGCCTGGGCGCAGTCCTTGATTCGGATCGCGCCCAAAGGCTGCGGCATCGTGTAGCGGATGCCCGTCTCGTTGTTCGCAGCCATCTGGACGACCGCGCGGACGCCGTCCGGAAGCTCCGGCAACCAGGAGACGCGGCTCCAATCTCTCAACGGGTTCAGACAGGCGCTGTGCTCGCCGGGGAAGACAGCGGCGGGCTCATCACCCAGATGCGGATGCAGCCCCTTGACGAGCAAGTGCAGGGCCTCAGTGGCGGAGGCGCAGAAGACCAGTTCCGCGGCCGGGACGCCCAGCGAAGTGGCGATGCCGCGCCGCGCCTCCTCCACCGCATGCCGCGCCCGTTGGCCCTCGCGATGGGTGCTCGTGGGATTCGCCCAAACCTCGCGCATGGCGGAAGCGACCGCCGTGATCGCGTCCGGATGCGGGGGCACGGTGGCGTTGGCGTCGAAGGTGAGGCGTTCCATCCCGTCCAGTGTGGCGCAGTGCTAGCCTTTCCCCATGCCGAAAACCCTTGAAGGCCAGCTGGTGGTCGCCATCTCGAGCCGCGCCCTCTTCGATTTCGAGGAGGAGAACAGGCTCTTCGAGCTGCAGGGCGAGCAGGCCTACATGCGTTTGCAGCTGGACCGGCTGGAGGCTCCCGCCAAGCCCGGCGTGGCTTTCCCGTTGGTGAAGAAGCTCCTGGCCTTCAACTCGGGGGAGGAGAAACGCGTCGAGGTCGTCATCCTCTCCCAGAATGATCCGGTCAGCGGCATGCGTGTCTTCCGCAGCGCCAAGGCGGCGGAGCTGGCCCTGGAACGCGGCGTGTTCACCAAGGGAAAGAATCCCTTCCAGTACCTGCGGCCGCTGGGCGCGAATCTCTTCCTCAGCGCGAAGGAGGATGATGTGCGCGCCGCGTTGCTGGCGGGCTACCCGGCCGCGCGGGTCTATCCCAACAGCGCCGTGGCGGCCGAGAAGCATCCCGGCGAGATCCGCATCGCCTTCGACGGCGACGCCGTCCTCTTCAGCGACGAGGCCGAGCGGGTCTACCAGTCCGAAGGCATGGACGCCTTCCAGAAACACGAGATCGAGCACGCCTCCGAACCCTTGCCTCCGGGGCCCTTCAAGCCGCTGCTGGAGGCCCTGCACCGCCTCCAGGCGGGCGCGGAAGTCGCGCCCATGCGCATCCGCACCGCGCTGGTGACGGCCCGGAGCGCGCCTGCCCACGAGCGCGCCATACGCACCCTCATGCAGTGGAACATCGGCGTGGACGAGGCCATGTTCCTGGGCGGACTCAAGAAGGCCGACTTCCTCCGGGAGTTCGAGCCGGACTTCTTCTTCGACGACCAGACGGGCCACTGTGACGCCGCGGCTGAGGTCGGCCCCACGGGCCATGTGGTGGGCGGCGTGAGCAACGAGAGGCCCGAAGACGCATGAAGCGTCTCGCCGCGCCCATCTCGTTCAAGCTGCGCGAAAGGGCCTCCGTCTTCCTGGCCGAGCTGAACCCTGCGCCGGACGCGGCCGCGCGGGCGGAGATCCTGGCGAAGCTCCGGAAGCGCGACTTCGACGCGACCCATCATTGCAGCGCCTGGCGCGAGGGATTGCCCGTGAAGGCCTGGGGAGCTGATGACGACGGCGAACCCGGCGGCACCGCTGGCGCGCCCATGCTGCGGGTGCTGGAGGGCGCAGAGCTGACGGATCTCATCACCATCTGCATCCGCTGGTATGGCGGAACGAAGCTGGGCACCGGCGGGCTCGTGCGGGCTTACACCGAGGCCGTGCAGGGCGCCCTCGCGGAAGCGGATCGCCTGGGACTCATCGAAGCTGTCCGCGCCATGCGGGCGGGCCGCCTGGACGCGCCGCCCGCTCAGGCCCACCTTCCCTTCGCCTTCCTGGGTGGTGTGACGGAGGCTGAGATCCTGGGCCAGGGCTTTGATGGGAACACTGCCTGGGTGCGCTTCCAGATCCCCCTGGGACTGGAGGCCAGCGTGGAAGCCGCCTGGCGCGAGCGCAGCCGAGGCAGGGCAGTGTCATGGGACGCTTGAGAGCGCTCACCGATGGGTGCCCGCCGTTCACCGATCCGGGGCAGTGCGAGCGCGTTGGCCTTCTTAGCCTTTGAACCTGAGGTGAGGCATGGAAACCCATTTGCCCGAAGGCATGTTGTGGGTGCTGTTCTGGATCGTCGTCCCGGGCCTGGTCTGGGGCGGCTCCCACCGGCGGCGTTCGCGCCGGGACGGTGAGGATTCCGATCGCGGGAACAGCACCGCCGTGAATGAGCAGCGCGTCCAACGCAAAGCCGGCGCGCGGCTGGGCGTGGGCATCGCCCTCATCGGGTTCGGCGCTCTGCTCGCCTTCGACCAGTGGCGCGCAGGCAACCTGCACCACCTTTCCAGCCACTGGCCGCTGCTGCTCCTCATCCCCGCTCTCATCGCCATGGCCGAGCGGAGCTGGCTTCACATCGGCGCCCACCTCACGGCCCTCGCCGCCTTCGGCCTCGAACTGCACCAGCTGGGCCACGACGCGATCCTCCAGTCCTGGTGGCCGCTGGGCATCGTCTGGATCGGACTGATCCTGACCCTGCGCGCGGTGCTCCCGCACGGCAACGCGGGCTGCGGATGGCACCATGAATGACTTCATGCCGATGCCATCCAGCCCGCAGCCCAGCACGCCGCCCCGCCGCCACACGCCTTCGCTGGTGCTGGGGGTCTGCATCATCCTCTTCGGCCTGGCGCTGACGCTGGACCAGCTGAATGTGCCCCACGCGGACTTTCTCGTGAAACTCTGGCCTCTGATCCTGCTGGCGCTGGGCGCGGTCAAGCTGCGGCAGGGCGATTGTTTCTCCACCGGCGGTTTCATCCTCGTGCTGCTGGGCGCCTACCTGCTGGTGGCCAACTTCAGCCCCGACGGCATCGCCGGTTCGCTCTGGCCCTTGATCCTCGTGGGCGTGGGCGTCTTCCTGGTGCTGAAGTCGGTGCGGACCCGGCGCCCTACCTCCGTCCTGCCCGCAGACCGCGAGGCCATGGTGGAAGCCACGGCCATCTTCAGCGGCTGCCGCCGCCAGCCTCAGGGCCAGTTCTTCAAGGGCGGCGACGCCACGGCCATCTTCGGCGGCATCGAGCTGGACCTGCGCACAGCGGAACCTTCGCCTGAGCCCATGGTCCTGGATGTGTTCATCCTCTTCGGCGGCGGCGAGATCCGCGTGCCGCCGGGTTGGGCCGTGGATATCCGCACCACTTCCATTTTCGGTGGCGTGGGGCACAAGATCGCGGACACACCGGCCGTCGCGGGCGCGCCCCGGCTCGTCGTCACCGGCAGCACCATCTTCGGCGGCCTGGAGATCCGGCATTGAACCACCCCGTCCTGGCCCGGCGGGGGCGCCTGATTCCCTACCTGCTGCTCTGGGCGCTCATGGCCGGCCTCATCGCCGCGCCCGCGCTGCTCCAGGGCTGCACGCTCCTGGAGTCCGCCGGGCTCGCGTTGCCAATGGCCTTGCTGGGCGCAGGGATGGGACTCCTGCCCTACTACCTCGCCCGCGGCCTGCCCACGGGGCGCACGGCGCCCACGCGCATGGCGCTGACCTGGGGCTTCGCAGCCATCGTGGATGGGGCGCTGTGGGCCGCGGCGGGCTCGTGGATCTCCAGCCATCTGCTCTCGCGCCTGCCGGGGCTGGCCCGCCTTCCGGTCATCACCGAGAAGGCCCTGCCCTTCCTGCTCGTGTTCGGCGTGCTGCTCTACCTGGCCTGCGCGGCCTTCTACTACCTGCTCTTGGCCCAGGACCAGGCGGAAGAGGCGGAACAGGCCCGCCTCACGATGCAGCTCCTGGCCCAGGAGGCGGA
>DASRXV010000023.1:0-50416 GCA_035687325.1 Holophagaceae bacterium | reverse complement strand
CTCTACGACCTGGGCCGCGGCGAGGGCATCCATTTCGCCATCATGGAACTGCTGGAGGGCGAGACGCTGCGGCGACGCCTGGACAGCGGCCTGATCCCGATGGAGGAAGCGCTGAAGGTGGCGGGGCTCCTGGCGGACGGTCTCGCCGCGGCGCACGCGAAGGGCGTGGTCCATCGCGACTTCAAGCCGGAGAACATCTTCTTCACCACGGACGGGCAGGTGAAGATCCTCGACTTCGGCCTCGCCCGTCTCGCGCCCGGAGAGGGCCCGGACCACCTCCAGTCCGGGCGGTTGATGGACACGCAGCCGGGGCTCGTGATGGGCACCGTGGGGTACATGGCTCCGGAGCAGGTGCGCGGCCGCGAGCTGGACGCCCGCTGCGACCTTTTCGCGTTCGGCTGTGTCCTCTTCGAGATGCTGGAGAACCGGCGCCCCTTCATGGCGGACACGATTCCGGAGGTGCTGGCCTCCATCTTGCGCGACCCGGCCCCGCCCGCGCCGGGGCCGCCGGAGCTGAAGCGGTTCGTGGCGAGGTGCCTGGAGAAGGATCCGCTGAACCGCATCGGCAGTGCCCGGGAGGCCGCGCAATCCATCCGCGAGATCCGCTCTCTCTACTCCACCAGCGGCACCGTCACCCACCGGACCTCGCCACTGCCGCGAATGGACGCCTCCTCCGAGATCCCCACCCAGGCCCTGTCCACGCGCGCCTCTGCGGCCTCATCGCTCGCGTTGCGGCGGAAGAAGGGGTTGCTGGAACGGGTGGCCGGATGGTGGCCGTTCCGGTCGGACAGGGTGCGGGCCATCGCGGTGCTGCCCTTCGAGAACAGCGCGCGGGATCCGGAGATGGAATACCTCGCGGAGGGGTTGGTGGAAGGCCTCATCGAACGGCTCTCCCTCGTGCCGGGGCTCAGGGTGGCGCCTTGGAGCGCGGTGCTGCCCCTCCGTGGCGGCGGCCATGATCTGCGCGATGTGGGCGAGCACCTGGGCGTGCAGGCCGTGCTCACGGGCCGCGTGGCGCATCGCGGCGAGGAGCTCTCGGTCACCGCGGAGCTGCTGGATGTGCGGACCCTGAGCCATCTCTGGGGCGAGCACTACCAGCGGGCCTTCTCCGCCCTGATGGAGGTCCAGCGCGAGCTCTGCACCCGCATCGCCGCGCGCCTGCGCATGCGCGTGAGCGGCGAGGTGCGGGAGCGCATCGTGGCGGCGCCGTCGGAAGATTCCGAAGCCTTCGATCTCTACCTCAAGGGCCGCCACGCCTGGCGTTCGCGCAGCGCCGACGGCCTCCAGCGCGCGGTGGCCTCCTTCCAGGCCGCGCTGGACCGCGATCCCGGTTTCGCCCCGGCCTACGCGGGTCTGGCGGACGCCTACTCGCTGCTGTCCTTCCTCGTGGGCGTCATCGCGCCGGACGACGCCATGCCCCAGGCCCGCGCGGCCGCGAAGCGCGCGCTCGAGCTGCGGCCTGATCTCGCCGAAGCGCACGCATCCATGGCGTTGATCCTGGAATCCTACGAATGGGATTGGACGGGCGCCGCGCGCGAGCATCTGCGCGCGCTGGAACTGGAACCGGACAATCCCAACCTCCAGCACCGCTACGGCCTGCACCTCCTCTACCGCGGCCGGTTCGCGGAGGCCGCCGCGCGCTTCCAGGCCGCGCGGAAGCTGGATCCCCTCTCGCCGCTCATCCAGGTGGCGAAAGGCCTGCCGCCCCATTTCGCGCGCCATCCCGAGGACGCGATCCCCGCCTTCCGCCACGCCGTCACGCTCACGCCCAACTTCCTCATCGGGCACCTCATGCTCGGGCTTGCGTCCCTGGAGCGGGGCAAGCTCGAAGAGGCCATCGCCTCTTTCGAAAAAGGCCTCGCCATCGCGGAGACGCCGGACGGATTGGCCATGCTGGGCCACGCCCTGGCTCGCGCCGGACGCGGGGAGGAGGCGCGCGCCGTGTTGGAGCGGCTGGATGAGCTGGCGGCGTCGCGCTATGTGAACGACTACGGCCGCGCGCTCATCCACCTGGGGCTGGGCGACCGCGAGCGGGCGTTGGGCGGCCTGGAGCGGGCCGTGGAGGCCCGCTGTGAGCTGCTCGTCTACCTGGGCATCGATCCGCGCCTGGATCCGCTGCGGGCGGAGCCGCGCTTCCACGGCATGCTGGCGCGGGTGGGTCTGGGCGAGTAACGATTATCTTTAAGCAGCTCATGCCCCGTCATATCAGAAGCCGACCACGAAAAAATCGTTTGTTTTTTAATCATATTCATTTATTGCTATAGACACTTCTGTGGAGGTATTTGGTGCGCGCGATGCTCAAACATCTGGTTCTCGGCCTTTCCGTTCTCATCTCCGCGACATCCTTGTCCGCGCAAGCCTCGCGGACCTGGGTGTCCGGCGTCGGTGACGACGCGAATCCTGGCAGCCGGACCGCCCCCTGCAAGACCTTCGCGGGCGCGATCTCGAAGACCGCTCCCGGGGGCGAGATTGATGTCCTGGATCCGGGCGGATTCGGCGCGGTCACCCTCACGAAGGCGATCACCCTCGATGGCGGCGGCGGCCAGGTGGCCTCCATCCTCGTGTCCGGCACCAACGCCATCGTGGTCGCCGCGGGCCCCACGGATGTGGTCATCCTGAGGAACCTCCGTTTCGACGGCATCGGCACGGGCCTCAACGGCGTCCGCTTCATCTCCGGGAAGGCGCTCGTCATCGAGAACTGCGAGTTCATGGGGTTCACGCAGAGCGGCGTGGATGTGGCGCTCGGGAACGCCGGGAGCGTCTCCATCTCGGACACGACGATCGTGGGAATGCCTGGCTCCGCGACGAGCAACGGGGTCACTCTCGAGACCGGCTTTTCCGCGGCGACCGTGAGCCTCGATCATGTGAAGGTCTTGAATGCCGGCGGGAAGGGCATCGCGGCCGCGGCTGCGAACGCGGATCTCCAGATGGATGAGGTCTGGCTCACCGGCAACGCAACTGGCCTCTCCGTGACGGGAGGCGCTGTCCGGCTTTCCGGATGCACCATCAGCCAGAACACCGTGGGGACGAGCATCCTCGGCGGAAGCGTCGGCTCCTTCGGCAACAACAAAGTCCGCGCCAACGCATCCGGGAACGGGCCTCTCGGGGGCTATCTCCCGTTGCAGCTGGGCTCTTCCGGTGGCAACCTCCCGCTTCAATAAGCCGGAAGCGGAAGACAGGAAGAGGGCGCCAAGCGGCGCCCTCTTCCTGTCTTTGGAGAGCCGTTACCGGGTGGTGGCGTGGTAGGCGCCTTCGAGCTCGGTCGCGATCTCCTGCGGCGCGTGGCCCAGGAAGTCGCCGCGGCTCATGAGGTGCACGAGCTGGCCGTCCTTGAGGATCGCGGCCTGGGGGCTGGTGGGCATGGCGCCCTCGAAATACTCGCGGGCCTGGGCCGTGGCCTCCTTCTCCATGCCGGCGAAGACTGTCACGAGGTGGTCGAACTTGAGGCCGCGATGGAGCGCCTCCACCACGCCCGGGCGCGCGCCCGCGGCGGCGCAACCGCACACGCTGTTCACAAGGAGAAGCGTGGTGCCAGGCCGCTGCAGGGCAGTGTCCACGGCCTCCGGCGTCATCAGCTGCTCGAAGCCCGCCTGCACCAGCTCCTGCCGCATCGGCGCGACCATTTCTTCCGGATAGTTGCCCATGGGGCCTCCAACACTCCATTTTAGCGCCGAAGCGGCGGATGCCATCATGGGCACTTGGAGGTAGGGCATGAAGTTCGTGGTGATCGGGGGCAGCCTGCGCCAGGCGTCCTTCAACCGGAGGCTGATGGACCTGGCCGCCAAGCTCCTGGAGGCGGAGGGCCACACGGTCCTGCGCATCGAGGGCGCGGATCTGGAGATGCCGCTCATCAACCCCGACAAGCCCGTTCCCGAACAGGCCGCCGCCATCGGCGCCGCGTTGCTGGAAGCGAACGGGGCCTTCCTCGCCTCGCCGGAATACAACCTGGGCATGCCCGCGCATCTGAAGAATGTCCTGGACTGGACCAGCCGCATCCAGCCGAATCCCTGGAAGGGCCTGCCGGTGCTCCTGGCCTGCGCCACACCCGGCGCTTTCGGCGGCCACCGCGGGCTCATGCCCTGGCGCACCTCGCTCTCGGCGCTGGGCGCTTTCGTGTGCCCTTCTGTCGTAGGTGTGCCCCACGCGGACAAGGCCCTGGCGGAGCCGGGCCAGCTGGCGGACGGGAAGAGCGCGCAGGCCCTGGAGGACGGTCTCATGACGCTGATGAAGCTCGCGTCCGCGCTGGGAACCTCGCGTTAGCAGTGTCATCCTGGAGGTCTCGTTCGTGAGGCCGACATGAAGGACTTCCTGAAGACCTTTTTCGCCGTGGTGCTGGGGCTCTGCGCGTTCTCCGGGATCGCGGTGGCGCTCCTCTTCGGTTTCATCGCGATCCTGGGCGCCTCGGCCGCCAAGCCGGAGGTGCCCTCCAAGGCTGTGCTGGTCTTCGATCTGGGCACCAACATCCCCGACCATGTGCGGGATGACGATCCGCAAGCCGCGCTGCAGCGGGCCTTCGGCCACGGGCCGAGGGAGCTGGGGCTGGATGATGTGCTCGCCGCCCTCGACCGCGCCGCCGATGACGACCGCATCGCGGCCGTCTACCTCACGGGCAACCTCCAGCCCCAGGGCTACGGCGCGGGCTTCGGCGCGCTCCAGGAGATCCGCGCGGCGCTCCAGCGCGTGGCCGCGAAGAAGCCCGTGGTGGCCTACGGCATGGCCTTCGCCAAGCGGGACTACTACCTCGCCTCCGTCGGCAGGATCTACCTCAATCCTGTAGGTGAGCTGGAAGTGAACGGCCTTGCCAGCGAGCCCGTGTTCTATGGCGACGCCTTCCAGAAATACGGCGTGCAAGTGCAGGTGACCCGCGTGGGCAAGTTCAAGAGCGCCGTGGAGCCCTTCATCCTCGACAAGATGAGCCCTGAGAACCGCCAGCAGATCCAAGCGCTGCTGGAAGATGTATGGGGCGAGTGGAAGGGATCCGTGGCCGCCAGCCGCCATACGAGCTCTGACGCGCTGCAGGCCCTCGCGGACACCAAGGGCATGTTGGATGCCGATGAGGCCCAGGCCGCCGGGCTCATCGACGGCGTGCGCCCCTTCGACGGGATGCTCAGCGAACTCAAGAAGCTCAGCGGCAAAGATGAGAAGGCCCGCGAGTTCCCCCAGATCGATCTCGGCGCCTATGTTGACCTGTTGCCCGGCTCATCCGCCCGCGCGAAGGTGGCCGTGGTCTACGCCGAGGGCGAGATCGTGGACGGCGATGGCCAGGCCGGCCAGATCGGCGGTGATGCGCTGGCCCGTGAGCTGCGCCGCATCCGGCAGGACGCTTCCGTGAAGGCGGTCGTCCTGCGCGTGAACAGCCCCGGCGGCAGCGCCGCGGCCTCGGACCTCATCCAGCGCGAAGTGATCCTCACCCGCCAAGCGAAGCCCCTCATCATCAGCATGGGCACGGTGGCGGCCTCCGGCGGCTACTGGATCAGCACCTACGGCGACCGCATCTTCGCTGAGCCCGGCACCATCACGGGCTCTATCGGCGTCTTCGGCTTGCTGCCGAACATCCAGAAGCTGGCCAACGACCATGGCATCACCTTCGATGAAGTCAGCACCGCGAAGATGGCGAATCCCACGACCCTCTCGCGGCCCAAGACGCCGGAGGAACTGGCCCGCATCCAGAGCCTTGTGGACCGCATTTACGACCAGTTCCTCAGCAAGGTGAGCGAGAGCCGCGGCATTCCCAAGGCGGACGTCAACGAGATCGCCCAGGGCCGCGTCTGGAGCGGCCAGCGCGCCCTCCAGCTCCACCTCGTGGACGAGATCGGCGGATTGCAAGACGCCGTCCGCTACGCCGCGAAGAAGGCGAACCTCGGCTCCGATTACGAGATCACCAACGGTGGCGCCGCCAAGACGCCCCTGCAGAAACTCCTTGAGAGCCTGGACGAGAACGCCCGCCCGCGCCCCGTCATCAAGGCCGGCCCCTTCCAGCAGGTCATGGCCCAGGCCAAGGGCGGCTTCGACCTGCTCTCCAGCCTCAACGATCCCCACGGCGTCTACGCGCGGATGCCGGTGGACCTCACCATGAGGTAGTGAGGGTCGCGGTGACGAGATCAGAAGGCAGGGCGATCGTTTTGCCTTCAGACCTCACACTACCCCCGGTGCCTATCTCTTCTTCGCCAGCATGGTCCCGCGACAGTTCTTCGCGCCGCAGTGGCAGGCGTGCTGGCGCTTGGCTTTGGCGGTGTGGGGCTCATCAAGGGTGAGCTGGTAGTCGTAGTAGAGCTCCTCGCCGGGCTTGATGTCGCGGATGGCCTGGATGAAGACCTGATGGTTGATCTGCTCGGTCTCGCAGTTGGGGTCGCAGCTGTGATTGATGAAGCGCGCGGCGTTGCCACCCACATTGGCGTCGATGACGAGCCTGTCGTCAATGCCGAAGAGAAAGGTGTGGTCGGGGTCGTCCACCAGCTCCGCCTGCCGGGCCGTGGCTTTCTTCCAGGACACGATCTCGCCCTTGTATTCGATGATGCGCTCGCCATCCGCGATGGGGCGGAGGGCGAAGACGCCCTTGCCGTGGATGCCGCTGCGCCTCACCTGGATCCGGGGGCCGCCCGTCTTTTTTGGGATCGTCTTGGTCATGGCTCGTCTCACAGCTTGTGCAGGTCCAGCAGGCCTTCGGGCGGTTCGACCGAAGCCTTGCCGTTGGCGAGGTCCAGCGTCCACCAGGCCTTGATGTAGGGGATGTCCACGGTGCCGCGGTGCCCCGGGCGGCGGTCGTGGACGACGACGAGGTCGTAGCCCATGGGGGTCGGGTCCAGGCGGACCACATTGCCCAGGGGGGCGCCGTGGGCGCTGACTTCCACGCCGATCCACTGGTGGCGGAAGCTCTCGCCCTCATCCAGCGTGGCCAAGGTCTCGGGCATCCACAGGGCCCAGCCTTTGAATGCTTCGGCGGCGGTGCGGTCGGGGATGCCTTCGAAGGCGATACAGGGCCGCTCCTGCTGCCAGCGCACGACGCGCAGCTTCACCTCGCGAGCGGGCGGGGCGGGCTCGCCATGTTCCAGGTCCATGTGCGGCGGCGCCAGCACGAGGCCGTGCAGCTCCGCGAGCTTGTCCGGCTCGTCCATCACGGCGTGCAGGAGGAACTCGCCCTTGAGACCCTGCACCTTGGCCAGCTGACCCAGCAGCATCATCAGGCGCGGTCTTCTTCGTGGACTTCCACTTCGACATGGAGGCCCGCCTTCTCGCCCGCCACCTTGCAGAGGGTGCGCAGGCTCTGGATGGTGCGGCCGCTCTTGCCGATGATGCGGCCCATGTCGCCCGGATCAGCGTGGATGGTGAACTCGCGTTTGCGGCCTTCGCCCTTCGTCTCCACGCGGAGCGCGTCCGGGTGGTCCAGGAGGGGCTTCAGCACATCGAGGAGGAAGGCTTCGAGATTCATGCTTAACATTCTGCCAGATGGGCATGGAAAAGCCGGGCCCGAATCCCTGGAGAGGGAGGCCCGGCTTTTCCTTCAGGAGAGCTGAATCCTAGAGGATCGCGTGCTTCTTGAAGAGGTCGGCGACCGTCTTGGAGGGGCGGGCGCCCTTGGCGAGCCAGCCCTTGGCCTTCTCCACATCGATGCGGAAGGACTCGGTGGTGGTCGCGATGGGGTTCACGAATCCCAGGATCTCGATCGCGGAAGCGGTCGGGATGAGCTCGTTCTCGGAAACAACGATGTGGTAAAAGGGCTTCTTCTTGGCACCCTTGCGGGCAAGTCGGATCGACAGCATGGGGACTCCTGGACTGGCCAGTATAGCCCGGCCCGGGCAGGGGTCAAAGCGGTAAATTCCCGCCCTGCGGAAGGCTCAGAGCCCCATGAGCCGCCGGGCGTATTTGGGCGCCGGGCTGCCGAAGCTGAGGAGACGGTCGTGGAACGCCCTCTGGTCGAAGGCGACCTTGTCCTGGGCTGCTTTGGCTTCAGCGGCGGCACGGATGTCGTCCATCTCGCTGGCGCCCACGAAGTAGGTGCTCAGCTGGGTGGAGCTGAGGCAGGCCCGGCGCCACTTGCCCACGGCCTCGCCCTCCTCCTGGAACCCCTCATGCTCCATCAGGTCCAGAGCCTGTTGTTCGGTCATGCCCCGGGTATGGATCTTCTGGTCCAGGATGGCGTTGATGATGACCCGCAGGCGCATCTTGAGCTGCTCCATGCGCACCTCGGGGCCGCCGTAACCTGCGCGGGCCATGAGCTGCTCGCCGTAGACCGCCCAGCCCTCCGCGAAGAGGCCGCTGGTGAAGATGCCGCGCACCAGCGTCGGCGCCTTGAAGGCGTTGGAGTGGGCCAGCTGGAGGTAATGGCCGGGCATGGCCTCGTGGACCGTGAGGTCCTGGACCATGGCCTCGTTGTACTCGCGGAAGAAGCTCTGCACGCGCTCCGGCCTCCAGTCCGCGGGCGTGGGCGAGATGGCGAAGAAGGTGCTGCCGTGGGCCTCCAGCGGCCCCGGCGCCTCGCAGTAGGCCACGGCGACACCGCGCTGGAACTCGGGCATGACGATGATCTTCACGGGCTCATCGGGCACGGACACGAGGGCATGGCCCCGCACGAAGTCCGCGGCCTGCTTCAAGTCGCTGGTGGCCAGGGCCACGATGGTGTCGTTGGTGGGCCGCTTCTCCGCGATCCGGTCGAGGACGGCCTTGATGAGGGTGTTCGGGTCCGTCTCGGTTTGTCCTGGGAAGTAGCTCGCGAAGAGCGACTTCGCCACTTCCAGCATCTCGGCCTTCGTGGTTTTCAATCCGGCTTCGGCGCGCTTGAGGATCTCCTCCATGGAGAGGTCCGAATTGAGGGTGTAGCGCAGCTCTTTGCGGAAGTTCTCCTTTCCGACGCGGAAGTCGCCGCTGGAGTGTGGCAGCAGGTCCGATTTCATCCAGGCGATGAAATCATCGAGTGCCTTCGCGGCCTTGTCCTGGGCAGGCGCGAGCTCATCCTTCATGCCAACTTGCGCGGCGGACGCGCCCACATCCTCCCGCACCATGGCAAGTGCGCCCTGGAACTGTTGGATGGCGGTCTCGGTATAGATCCGGGGCGGATTCTTCAGGTTCGCCTTGGCGGACTCCAACAGGCCGGGGATGAGCAGGAGGCGCGCCTTCACGGACTCCATGCGCTCCGGCAGCGGCGCGAAGTCGCGGGAAAGCAGGCCGTAGATGGCATCGCCAGGGTTGTAGGCCAGCGGGTTCCACTGCCAGGACTTGAGGCCGTCCAGCTGGAAGAGCGCCCCGTCCAGCTGGTCGCGGAGGATGGCGCGGTCCACCTGGTTCTCCGGTGAGAGCTGAGTCTCCGGGATGGCTAGCAGGGCGGCGCGCTGAGCCTTGGTCCAAGCTCGTTGCTTCGCGCGGCCCCCGGAGCCTAAGTCGCTCAAGCGGCCATCGAAGCGGTGATCCCCGAGCTGGGTCGCGCTTTCGGGGTTGAGGCGCAAGTAGCCGTCAATGATGCGCTTGGCCAGCGCCTCGAGCCGGGCATCGGCGGAAGCGCGCTTGGAGGCCGTCGTCGCAGGGCGGGCGGGGAGCGCCGTTGGATTCAGCGCCACGAGCGCGAGCGCCAGGGACGCGGAGCGGATGAGCATGGGACCTCCAGACGAGTCCGCCATGATCCCGTATCCCGCGCCACAGGCAAAGATCAGAACGGCAGTTTGAACCCGCCGGGCAGGCCGGGCATCCCGCCGCCCTTCATGCCGCTGGCCATGCGCTGCATCCGCTGCATGAACTTCGGGTCGTTCATGTTGCCCATCATCTTCTTCATATCGAGGTACTGCTTGAGCAGCTGGTTGATCTCGTGGACGGGACGGCCGCAGCCCCGGGCGATGCGGCGCTTGCGCTTGCCGTCCAGCAGGTTGTGGTTGGCGCGCTCCTTGGGCGTCATGGAGTCGAGGATGGCCACGAGGTGCTTCATCCGCTTGTCCGTGGCCACCGTCGCAAGCTGCTCCTTGATCTGCCCCATGCCCGGCAGCATGCCCATGATCTTGTTCATGGAGCCCAGCTTCGCCACCTGCTGGAACTGCTTGCGCATATCCTCCAGCGTGAACTGGTTCTTGGCCATGCGCTGGGCCATGTCCTCGGCGTCGCGCTCGTCGATCTTGTCCTTGGCGTGCTCGATGAGCGAGAGCACATCGCCCATGCCGAGGATGCGCTGCGCCATGCGGTCGGGGTGGAAGACCTGGAGGTCGTCCAGCTTCTCGCCCTCGCCGATGAACTTGATGGGCTGGCCCGTGGCCTGCTTGACGCTGAAAGCCGCGCCGCCGCGGGTGTCGCCGTCGGTCTTGCTGAGGATGACTCCCGTGAGCGCCAGCTTCCCGTGGAAGGCGGAGGCCGAGCGCACCGCGTCCTGGCCCGTCATGGCGTCCGCCACGAAGAGGATCTCGCCGGGCGCGCAGGAGGCCTTGATGCGGCCGAGCTCGTCCATGAGCGCGCCGTCCAGGTGCAGGCGGCCCGCCGTGTCGAGGATGACCGTGTCCCAGCCCTTGAGCTTGGCCTCCTTCAGCGCCGCTTCGCAGATGGCGACGGGATCCTTCAGCTCGGTCCGGAAGGAAGGCACGCCCGCGTCCTTGGCCACCACATGCAGCTGCTCGATGGCCGCGGGGCGATAGACATCCGCCGGCACCAGCAGGGGCGAGCGGCCGTTTTTCTTGAGGTACTTTGCCAGCTTGCCGCTGGTGGTGGTCTTGCCTGCGCCCTGCAGGCCCACCATCATCAGCACCGCCGGATTCGCGCTGAAATCCAGAGGCTTCTCAGCGGCCTGGCCGCCCATGATCTCGGTCAGTTCCTTGTAGACGATGTCGATGAAGGCCTGGGCCGGGTTGAGGCCTTCCAGGACCTCCTTGCCGAGCGCCTTCTCCTTCACCCGCGCGAGGAAGGTGCGGGCCACGGCCACATGGACATCCGCTTCCAGCAGCGCCATGCGGACTTCGCGCAGGGCTTCCTCAATGTTGGCTTCCGACAGCTTCGCCTGCCCCCGCAGGTGGCGCATGGCTTTCGAGAGTTTGTCGGTGAGGGCGTCGAACATGCAGGCCTCGAACCCTCTATTGTAGCGGCCCTGGCAGAATCACCCCATGCCGAACCACTTGAAGGACGCCCTCAGCCCTTATCTCCTCCAGCACGCCCATAACCCCGTGGACTGGTTCCCCTGGGGCGAGGAGGTGCTGGCCCGCGCCAAGGCCGAGGACAAGCCCATCTTCCTCTCCATCGGCTACGCGGCCTGCCACTGGTGCCATGTCATGGAGCGGGAGAGCTTCGAAAACGAGGCCGTGGCGCAGGTGATGAACGCGCACTTCGTCTGCATCAAGGTGGACCGCGAGGAGCGGCCCGATCTCGACGACCTCTACATGGACGCGGTTCAAACGCTGACGGGCCGTGGCGGCTGGCCCATGAGCGTGTGGCTCACGCCGGACCTGAAGCCCTTCTACGGCGGCACCTACTTCCCCCCGGAATCGCGGGCCGGCATGCCCGGCTTCCGCCTGCTGTTGCTGCGTATCGCGGAGTTGTGGCGGGACCAGCGGCTGGAAGTCGTGAGCCAGGCGGGCGAGCTGACAGACGAATTGGCGCGCCAAGCCGCGGTCCAGCGAGGCCAGGCGATGCCGGATGCGGACCTCTTCCCCCGCACGCTCGCCCAGCTACGGGCGGGCTTCGACGCCACCTGGGGCGGCTTCGGCCCCGCGCCGAAATTCCCGCCTTCCATGACACTCGGCCTGATCCTGCGCCGCGGCACGGCGGAGGACCAGCGCATGGCGCGGCGCACACTGGATGCCATGCGCGATGGCGGCATGCTCGACCATCTCGGCGGCGGTTTCGCGCGCTACAGCGTGGACACCCGCTGGCTCGTGCCCCACTTCGAGAAGATGCTCTACGACAACGCGCAGCTGGCGGTGGCCTACTTGGAGGCCTTCCAGGCCGCGGGCGATCCGAAGGACGAGGCCGTCGTCCGCGCCACGCTGGGCTATTTGCTGCGAGACATGCGCGATGAGGCGGGCGGCTTCCACGCTAGCGAGGACGCGGATAGCGAGGGCGAAGAGGGCAAGTTCTATGTCTTCACGCCCGGCGATGTGCGCGAGGCGCTGGGTGCCGATGCGGGGCGCTTCTGCGCGGCTTATGGCATCACGGCCGAAGGCAACTTCGAGCGCGGCGCCAGCGTCGTCCATCGCTTCTCGGCGGCTGCTCCGCTGCCGCTGGAAGACGATGCGCGTTTGCGTGAACAACTCCGCCTCTGGCGCGACCGCCGGGTCCGGCCTGGCAAGGACGACAAGGTCGTGGCGGCCTGGAACGGATTGGCGCTCTCGGCCTTCGCGAAAGCGGCGGCTGTGCTGGAGGAACCCAGCTACCTCGGTGCGGCCACGGCCTGCGCCACCTTCATCGAGCGCGAGCTGTGGAAGGACGGCGACCTGCTCCGCATCTGGCGCCGGGGCCAGGCTGCCACGCAGGGGTTCCTGGAGGACTACGCGGCGGTGGCGGATGGTCTCGTGGATCTTTTCGAGGCAGGTTTCGACTCGCGCTGGTTGCGGCTGGCGGAACGCATCGCAGAGGCCATGCGGGAGCATTTCGAGGATCGGGAACACGGCGGCTTCTTCGCCACGGAGGCGGGGCAGAACGACGTGCTCATCCGTCTCAAGCCGGGCTTCGACAACGCGCTGCCCAGCGGCAACACCCTCGCGATCCGGGCCCTGCTGAAGCTGGCTCGGCACCTGGAACGGGAGGATTTCCAAACCTCGGCTGAAAAGGCGCTTCGTTGCTTCGGCCCTTGGATGGAGCGGGCGCCCCGGGCCTTCACCGGAATGTTGGGAACGCTGGATCTGGCCCTATCCGAACCCCTCGAAATCGTAGTAGTGGGCCCGCTTTCGCATCCGGCTACCAAGTCTTTGTTGGAAGCAGCACGGTCGCGTTTTCTTCCGAACTCGGTCATCAGCTGCGCCGAGTCCGGGTCGGACCTTCCGCTGCACAGGGGGCGCGGCATGGCAGGGGGCGCTCCTTGTGTTTTCATTTGCAGGAACCGGACTTGCAGCGCGCCTATTTCGACACCGGATGCGTTGGCATCACTGCTGCATTGACGAAAAGGTCTTCGCCAAAGATCCCCTTGCGGGGCGCGGGGCGGAGCCCATGCTGAAGACAGGGTGAAACAACCACATCGTTTCATTCACCATTGGGGCGACCCTATCCGCCAGCCCCTTCCGGCACCGTTTCGGGGGTGACCGCGACAAACTCGGGGCGCCAGGTGGCGCCCTTTGTCGTGCCTGAAGGTGCCGTGAAACGGGTTTCCGGATTCCACGGGATTGGCGCAAGGTGATGGATGGGCGGGCCCGCATGGATCTGCTCCTCTTTCCTGCATGAGGTGCACATGGCCAGACACGCAACCCGCATGCTCCTGCTGATGGCTGGCGCGCTCTTGGGCGGGCCCCATCTTCAAGCCCAGGGGCTTCCCAATCCTCTGAACCTCCCCGACCCGCTGGGCATCACGGACAGCAAAGGTAAGCATCAAGACAGGCCTCAGCCCGGTCCGCCGGAGAAGCATCACGGCCGCCGCAGAGGTCAGCGCGAGGAGCGCCAGGACCGGCGCGAAGACCGGCGTGACCGCCGCCACGATGAACGCCGCGAAGAGCGTCATGACGACCATCACCGCGGGCGTTGATCCTGTGATCCGCGGATAGTGCGGACGCCCCTCTCCCGGCTTCACACGCCGCGATCGCATCACCGGCCGCCCGCGTCACACCTCCAGGTCCCGCCGCAGGTGGCGGAGCAGCAGACGCAGCTCCAGCAGCAACGGGCGCCCCGCCAGCAGCACAAGGAAGAGAGCCAGAGGGACCGTCGTCTTGAATCCCAAATGCCGGAAGCCCAGCGCGCCGAGGATGCCGCCCGCGACGAAGGAGGCCAACAGCAGGACCACGAGCTTGAGCCGTCCGCGATCGGCGCGGATGACGGGCGCCCCTTCGAGCTTGCGCGAATTCCGGTAGAAGAGCTTCGCCAGCTCGATGCCCAGGTCCGTCACATTGCCCGTCATGTGCGTCGTGCGCACCACGGCGCCGCTGATGTTCGTGGTGACGGCGTTGTGCATGCCCATGATGAAACAGAGCAGGGCCGTGGCTTCGGGCAGGTCGAAGTGGACCTTGCCTTCAAGCCGCCCGCCGAGGTAGCCGAAGGCGAGCAGGAAGATGGATTCCACCAGCAAGCTGAGCGCGTAGCGGCTGCGCATGCGGTGGCGCTTGCCGTAGGCCACCAGCACCGTGGAGAGGGCCGCGCCGGTCAAAAAGCAGAGCATCATCGCGAGGAAAGAGAGGGCCGTGGCGAAATCGCCGAGGGCCGCGTCGTCCGCCAAGCTCGACACCACGCCCGTCATGTGGGAGGTGTAGCGCCCCACGGCCAGGAAGCCGCCCGCGTTCACGGCCCCCGCCACGAAGGCCATGGACCAGGCCAGCTGCCGGTTCATGGAAGCGGTGCGTGCGTCCCCCTCCTTGGTGAGCGCCTCGAACCGGTGGGGCAGCGCCTCGCGGAGTCCCGCCAGCGCCGCCTGGGCTTGGGCCTGCCCCACCCGCTTCCGCAGATGCCGCATCACATACCGCTCGGCCACCGCTTGGAGATAGCGCGGGATGCGTCGCATCAGGCCCGGCTCGTCATGACCGCCGCGTCGCCAGCAGATGTCCGATGGCCACGGCGGCGGCGTCGGCGGCGTCCGCCGCCAGGGGCTCTTTAAGATTCAGGAGCGTCATCACCATCTTCCCGACCTGGGTCTTGTCCGCCCAGCCGTAGCCAGAGACTGCCTTCTTCACCTGCATGGGGTTGTAGTCGCCCACGGGCAGGCCGTGCAGCGCGGCCGTGAGGAGGATGCCGCCGCGGATCTGGCCCAGCTTCAGGGCCGTGGCGGCGTTCTTCTCCACGAAGGGGGATTCCACCGCCATGAACGATGGCGCGTGGGCCGCGATGGCCTCGCTGAGCCGCAGATGGATGCCGTGGATGCGCTGGTCGAATTCCTGCCCCCGTGGCGAGCGGATGACGCCCGCCTCCACCAGCGACATCCGCGACCCGTTGCGCTCCACCACCGCGAAGCCGCAGGCCAGCGAGCCGGGGTCCACGCCGAGGCAGCGGATGATGCCGTTCATCGCGCTTTCCGCTTGGGGCCGCCGCCCTTCTTCGGCTTACCGCTCCCCCGCACACTGCCCTTGGGCGGCTTCGGGCTCCCGTCTCGAGGGGGCTTGGGGGCGCGGCCTTTGGGCTTGCGGCTGGAGTCTCGTTCGCCGCCTTCGCGCTGGGGACGGCCCTGGTAGCCGGGGCGCTTGGGGGTCTCGAAATCGCTCTTGGCGAGTTTGGCCGGAGCGGCAAGGGCCGGGACGAACTTGAAGGGCTTGCCTTTGCCATCCTGGGCCTGGGCTTCGCTGATCCAGGCGCTCACGCGGCGCAGGTCCTCGTCCACGCCCGTGATCTCCACCTCCACGGGATCGCCGATGGAGAGGACGAGCTGGCCCTTCATGCCCGTGATGCGCGTGCGGTGTTCGTCCACCACGAAGTCCGCGCCCAGCGCGGCCATGGGCACACCCACCTCCACGAAGGGGGAAGCCAGCTGGATGAACACGACCTTGGGCGAGAAGCCCTGGACGCGGCCGCGGAAGCGCTGGCCGATCTTCGGCTTCATGAGCAGGCAGGCCTTCCACTTCTTGTTCTCGCGCTCGGCCTCCGTGGCCTTCTGCTCCGCGTCGCTGGCCTGCTTGGCGATGAGGGCGAGCTGGGCGTGGAGGCCCTCCGGCAGCTTCTCCCCCCGCAGCGTCTTGCGCAGGTAGCGGTGGACGATGAGGTCCGGATAGCGGCGGATGGGCGAGGTGAAGTGCAGGTAGTCGTCCAGCGCGAGTCCCGAGTGGCCGATGTTATCCGCGCTGTACTCCGCCCGTTTCAGGGACCGAAGCAGCATCGTGTTGATCACGACCTCCAGTGGGCCGCCGCGCACTTTGGCCAGCATGGCGTTGAGGTGCTCGGGCGTGGGCGTCTCCTTGGCGCCCAGCAGCGCGAAACTCCGCGCGGTCTGGGCGAAGATCTCCAGCTTCAGCGGGTCCGGCTCATCGTGGATGCGGTAGAGGGCGGGGATCTTCCGGCGCGTGAAGAAGCGCGCCACGGCCTCGTTGGCCAGGAGCATGAACTCCTCGATCATCTTGTGGGCGTCGTGACGCTCGTAGGGTTTCGCGTCCACCGGGCGGCCTTCTTCATCGAAGATGAAGTGGGCTTCTTCTGTGTCCAGGTTCATGGCGCCGCGGCCCATGCGGATGTCCGTGAGGCCGCGGGACACGGCCAGGGCCTCGTCCAGCATGGCGCAGAGCTCCGGCCCCAGCTCCGCGCGCTTGGCGGGACTGGCGTCGAGGCAGGCCTCTTTCACCTCATCGTAGGTGAGGCGGCAGCGGGAGTGGATGACGCTTTCGGAGAAGCGCGTCTCCGTCACATGCAGATCCCGCGACAGCGTCATCCACGCGGTCATGGTGAGGCGGTCGACTCCCTGGCGCAGGCTGCACAGATCGCCGCTGAGGCGTTCCGGGATCATGGGGATGGCTTCGTCGGGGAAGTAGACGCTGGTGCCGCGGGTGCGCGCTTCTTGATCCAGGGGGCCGTCCTCGGCCACATAGTGGCTCACATCGGCGATGTGGACGCCCAGGATCCAGCCGCCGCCTTCGCTGTCCGGGACCGTCTCCAGGCTGATGGCGTCGTCGAAGTCCTTGGCCGTGGGCGGGTCCACGGTGCAGGTGAGGATCTTCCGCAAATCCTCCCGGCCCTGCACCCAGTCTTCGGGAATCACCGTGGGGAAGGGCGCCAACTCCTTCATGACGGCATCGGGGAATTCGGTGCGGAGGTTGAGCAGCGCGGCCGTGAGCTTGTTCTCGATCTTGAGGTCCGTGCGCTTGCCCAGGCGTGCGAAGACCACGCCGCGCAGCTGCGTGGCTTCGGGATCGGCTTCGAGCTTCACGCTCACGAGGTCGCCGTCTTCGGCGAGATCCGTGGGCGGCACGATGATGATCTGGCCCAAGCGCGGCTCCAGCGGAATCGCGCGCCAGGCCTTGGGGCCCAACTGCACCTCGCGTTTGAGCGTGGCGGGGATGGGCGCCTCACCGCGGCTGAGCACCTGGATGACCCGGGCGCGGGGGCGACCCATGGCGTCGTCGCCTGTCACCTCCGCCTGCACGCGGTCGCCGTGGATGGCGCCGTGCTTGTCCCGCCAATCCACGAAGAGGTCGCTGCCCTTCACGGTCGTGCCGATCACGCGGAGGAAGCCGCCGGGGCCTTCGGGGTGGCCCATGAAGGTGGCCTCGAAGGTTTCAAACGGACGGAATCCATGAGCGGAAGGTGCGGCCGGTTTCGGCCTTTCCCGCTGGTCGGGCGGGCGGTTCGGCGTGCGGGGCTGGAAGCGGGGTTTCCCGTGTCGGGGCATGGCCCAGCCTATCAGCCCCGCGCACCCATCAGATCCTCACGAGCATGTGCCGCGCCAGCCGGCCTTGCAGGCGCCCCAGGCCGCGGGCGATATGGAGGGTGAGAGGCACGGCGAAGATGCCGAAGAACCCCCACACCACGGCCACGAGGTTCGCGTGGGCGCCGCCCCAGTCCCAGCCGTCGAAGGTCACCTGGTGGAAGACGAAGTGGGCGACGGGGGTGGCGAGCAGGCTGAGGCTGATCGAAAGCATCGTCACCATGATGGTGAAGTAGGTGACGCCGAGGGGCAGCATGAGCAGCAGGTAGCCCAGGCTCGACCAGGTGCGCCCTTCCTGGAGCATGGCCAGGATGCGCGTCTTCCAGCCCTTCGCGCCTTCTTCCGGCGGCTGGCGCCGGGGCATGCGCACCCCCAGCATCGCTTCCACGAGCCGGCCTTCGGAGAGGGCCAGCAGGCGCACGGTGCCGAGGAAGGCGATGGCGAAGGGGATCCCGATGATGAGGACGAGCAGCCCCAGGGAGAGGGAGATCCCCGTCACCGCCCAAGTGAAGAAGAAGATGCCGGGGCCGATGGAGATCAGCAGGTAGAGCAGGGAGGTGTAGGCGCGGAAATCCTTCAGCACGCCGAAGAAGCCGGGGCGGGCGGGGGGAAGGGCCGCCTCGTCTTCCTCCACAGCGTTGGGCGGCGGCGCGAGCGCGGCGCTGACGATGGCATCCCGCTCCTTGTAGGCGGCGGCCACTTCGGCAGGCTCGCCGTAGGCCGCGAGGATCTCCTTGAGCGCCACGGCTTCATCGAGGCCGGGCTCTTTCCAGCGGCCCCTCGCCAGTTCGGAGCGGAGATGGTCCTCCGCGTCCCAGAGCGCGTCCTGGATGAGGGCCTTGTCGCAGCCCTTGAGGGCCGCCTTCAAGGCGTCGAGATAGGCGTCGATCATCTGATCAGGCATGGTCCATTCCTTTCAACACGGCGTTCACGACCTGGCTGGTCTGTTTCCATTGCTTTGCCCAAGCGGCCAGCGCGGCGCGGCCGTCCTTGGTGAGGCGGTAGTACTTGCGGGGCGGACCCGCGACCGAGGGCTCCACGCGGCTGTCCAGGAGGCCGAGGCTCTCCAGCGAGCGCAGCGTGGGGTAGAGCGTGCCCAGCTTGGTGATGGGCGCCCGCTCCTCCAGCTCCTTGGCGATGTCGTAGGCGTAGCGCGGCTCGGAGGCCTCCGCCAGCACGGCCATCAGGAGCAGGGCCACGGTGCCCGCGTTGAGCTCTTTCTGGAACTTGCGCTCCAGGTCGTCCAGCAATCCAGGGTCCATGGGGCCTCCGTCATGTGAGTGGGTACGGCCGTCATGGACATAGTATTAGTATTAAGTTAATAATAGTCAAGACTGGGAACCAGGACCTGATCAGCCGAGGTCGACCAGGCCCCGGATGTGCGCTTTGATCTCATCCATCTCGTCGCGGGTGATGCGTCTGGCGGGCACGCCGCCCCAGGTTTCGCCGGCGGGGACGCGGGTGCCGGGGAGGAGGACGGAATGGGGCAGGATGGTGGCGCCATCGCCCACTTCCACATCACCCATGACGCAGGCCCCGGCTCCCAAGGTGGCGCGGTTCCCGATCTTCACAGGGGCGATGACGAGGTTCCCGCCGCCGCCGTAGTGGGCGAAGATGCGGACCGAGCCGCCCAGGGCGGCGTCATCGCCCACCTCCAGGAAGCGCGGGTCGCTGATGAGCTCGGTGTTGATGAAGGCGTGGCGGCCGATCCGCATGCCCATCGCCTTCAGGAACCAGACGCCGAAGGGCGTGAGCGTGGCGAAGGGCAGGAAGGTGAAGCGCACGAGGTAGAAGAGGCCGTTGTGCAGGAACCAGGGCACGGCCCCCAGCGTGTAGTAGCCGCCTTTGAAGGCCTTGTATCGCGTGGGCAGGACGAAGTTGTACACGGGCACCACGACCATCAGCGCCAGGCCGAAGAGGAAGAAGCAGAGCGCGAAGATGAAGCCCGCCCAGGCCCAGTGGAGCGGCCCGGACCAGCCCTGGCCGAACGGAGATGCCCAGCTCCAGAACCCCAGCGCGGGCGCCATGGCGAGGCCCAGCGCCGAGGAGGCCAACACATAGAGCAGCAGCACCGCCGCTCCGTAGCTGGCACGGGCGAAGCGCCGCAGGGTCCGGTCCATCCAGCCCGAGGGCGGCGGATTCTTGCGCTGGTCTTCGGCGAAGGTGGCGGGCTCGGGCATCAGGGAAGCCTATCTCCGGATCGGGATGCGGATGAAGGTGCCGGGATGCAGGCTCAGCTTCAGGGGCTCCCTGGCGTCCTTCGCGGACTCGGAGCTTACATCCCCGCCTGTGCCGTAATTGACTTGGAGGTGCGGCCCCTTGTCGACCTTGAAGACCACCACCAGCCGGCTTCCGGCTTGCAACCGACAGCTCGCGAGTCGGCCGCTCTGGAAGGGGAGGGTTTCGAGGCGGCCGGGATGGAAGAGCTGGCGCCTGCTGCGGTCCCGGGTGTAGCTGGCCCGGGTCGTGAGGTAAGAGAGCAACAGGTAGTCGCCGCTGGCGCTCTGCTCGTAAAGCTGCAGGTCGAAGTCGAAATCGCGCTTGTTGACGATGAAGCGCAACTCGCCGGAGAAGAGGCCGCCCACCTCCAGCGGCGCGGCCAGAGGCTCCCCGTAGAAGGCGAAGCCGTTGTCTGAGTCGAGAGTCTTGTCCTGCACCACCGGAGGCTGACCGCCGAAGCTGAGCACCCGGCGTCCCGCCAGGTCCACGCGCAGGTCCAGGTTCCCCTTCACGGGCGCGGGGCTCAGCAGAAGGCCGTCCTCGGCCTTGAGGGGCGAAGGGTAGAGCGTGAGGGTCGCATCGCCCATGGCTTCCAACGAGGGCGCATGCCCCCATCGGTTGGCGCCGAGGATCTCGTAGTTCACGCGGTCCTGGAGCAGCGCGGGTTTGGGACCGCCCCGCAGCGTGTGGTCGAGCCATTGGTAGCGCAGCTCCTCGATATCGATCCGGGCGGCGGGGTCGATGCGGTAGCCGGCCAGCACTTCCTGCGAGCGGCGCTGGGCGCGGATGTGGTCGTAGGGACCGATGAGCAGGTAGTGCTCGGCGCTGGGGTTGAAGGCGGTGTGCTGCTGGAAGTAGTAGAGCGCCCCCAGCTGGCCGCCATCGAAATAGCCCGTCGTGGTGAGGACGGGGATGCGGATCCCGGCGAAGTCCTGCCGGTAGGGGATCATGGCCTGCCAGTAGGCGTCGTAGCCCGGATGCTCCAGCCAACGGAGGAAGATCGGGTTCAGATGGCCGTCGAGTTTCGGCAGGTCGCGGTACGGGTGGCCGTCGCCGAACCAGGCCCAGTCGAGGCCGTTCCAGCGCTCGGAGTCGTTGTAGCTAGCCTCATCCAGCATCCGGTTGTTGGTGACATAGGGCAGCCACTTGTAAGCGAAGTTCTCGAAGATGCCGCCCTGCATGGGCACATCGATGCCCGGCGCCGCGGTGACCGAGGGCATGAGGGAACGCAGCGCTTTGGGCGGGCGCTTGGCGGCGGCCCACTGCGTGAAGCCGTCGTAGCTGCCGCCGAACATGCCCACCTGTCCGTCGCTCCAGGGCTGTTTCGCGATCCACTCGATGACGGCGTCCGCGTCGGCGCCATCATGCTCGTAGGGCGCGATCTCGCTCCGGCTGCCGCGCTTGCCACGGCTGTTGGCCGTCACGCCCGCGAAACCGTTGGCGGCGGAACGCTTGGCCTCCACCAGGTTGAAGTCGGCGGCGTAGATCGTGAATTCGAGAGCTGTCGGCAGGGGCTTGGCCGCGCCCTTGGGCAGGACGACGAGCGCAGAGATCGTGGCACCGTCCGTGGTGGGGATGAGTTCCTCCCGCACCTCGTAGCGGCGGGCGTCGTCCTCCGCGAGGAGGGGCTTCGCGAGAGGCAGCACCTGCTCGAAGACTTCGCGGTCCTCCATGGCACGAGCGATGTCGACGATCTCGGTTGTGGATAGGGGGCGCTGGGGCAGCGTCTGGGCTGGGGTCCCAAGGCCCACATCGAAAGCCCGCCCGGCCTGGAATGCGCCACGCGCATCCAAGGCTGCGAGGCGCCGCGCGAAGTCCTGCTTCAGGGATGCCTCGAAAGAGCCGCCCTTGGCTGCTTGCTGGCGGGCCCGGGCGTAGAGTTCCTGGGGCAGATAGGCATAGAGTGCGCGGGCTGGGTGGATGGACGCCCGCAGGATTCGCGACGCGCTGATGTCGTCGAGCGCGCCCTCCCAATCGCCGGCCGCGAGCTCGAGGTGGATGCGGCCGCTCAGCTCCGTGTCGCGATCCGGGTCGTGATAGGCGGCGAGGGCCTGCCGGGCCAGAGCAGAGAGGTCAGGCTGCTGGGCCGGGGAGAAGATTGTGAGGCAGGCCGCGAGGCCGAGACGGATTTTCATGGGGCTCCACCTTCCAAATCTAACGGGACTATAGACTGGCTGCATGCACCTTGCGCTGTTGCGACTTTCGGCCCTTGGCGACATCCTGCGGGTGCTGCCGGCCTGGGCGAATCTGCATGAGGCCTTTCCCGAGGCGCGCCTGCAAGCCGTGGTGGAAGACCGCCACGCATTCCTCCTGGAGCCCTTTCCTTGGCTGGAGCCGGTGATCGTGAGGCGGAAGGCGCTTTCGAATCCCTTCTCGGCGTTGCCTGAGTTGAAGCGCGTGGCGGCGGAGCTGCGCGGCGCGGAGGCCAGCCTCGACTTCCACGGCATTCTCAAGTCCGCGCTCATTCCGAAGTCCGCGGACATCGCCGAGCGCTGGGGCGACGGCGTCACAAAGGAATTCGCGGGTGCGATGCAGACCCATCACGCGCCGTTCAAGCTTCAATCGCGTTACGCCCAGGCGCTGGGATTGACGGAAGCCTTCGGCGCGAGCCGTGGCGTGAAAGGCCTCGGCCGTTTCCGTCCGGTGTTGAAGGACGCCGCGTTGCCGGATCCCGGCGCCGTCTGGATGATGAAGCGGCCCCGCGCGGTACTCGTGCCGGGCGCGTCGCGCTCGGGCGCGCACAAACGCTGGCCCCTGAGCCACTGGCTGGAGCTCGCGGCGGCCATGAAGGACCGTTGGGAGCTCCGTTGGAGCCTAGGTCCGGATGAAGCGAAATTGCGCGAGTGGCTGCCCCATGAAAGCGGCGTCCCTGCCTTGCCACCGATGCCCTGGTGGCAACTGGCCGCGGCGGTGCGGCAGGCGGACCGCGTCATCACCGGCGACACCGGCCTGCTCCATCTCGCCGTGCTGTCGGGCGTGCCCGTCACGGCGCTCTTCGGCCCCAGCGATCCCGTCATCGCGGGACTGACCGAGGGAACCGGCTCGCTGCTCCGCACCGGCATCGCCTGCTCGCCCTGCCGCGACCGCGCCTGCCGCCGGAGGCAGTGCCTGGAAGATCTGGGTCCGGAACAAGTCCTCGCGTCGCTCTGAAAATGAAGCGGCCCATCGCTGGGCCGCTTCGTCCATTCCAGCGCGCCTCAGTGCCGCGCCACGACTTCCTGGATGGTCTTCAGCAGCGCGCGGCTGGCCTCGGGGTCCATGGGCTTGGGCTGGCCGTTGGCGGCGGCCTGCATGTTGGCCATCATGGCGTCCTGATAGGTGGCGTGGGCCTTGAAGAGCTCCGCCATGTCGTCCGCCGTCAGGAGGACCTTCTTCTCGTCCAGCGCTTTGTAGGCCGCCTGGGCCGCGGGGCGTTCGGCGGCAGGCAGGGCGGCGGCCACCGCGTTCCCTTCCGCGACCATGCCCTTCACCACGCCCTGGTTCGCCGCGCTCTGGAGGCCTGCTGCGAGCCCTTTGGAGGTATCCACGGTGATGCCCTGCTTGGCGGCCTCGCTCCTGACTTGGGCGATGCCCGCCTTGGCCGGATCGTAGACCGTCTTCTTGAAGAGGTAGACGCAGCTCGCCATGACGAGGATGCCGATCAGCACGACCGTGCCGCAGCCGATGAGGAGCCATTTCAGGATGGGGTTCATGCCCTTCTTGGGGGCGGCCTGGCCGTCGCTCATGGCGATCTCCTTGGGGTGTCGGCCCCAAGGATGGCAGGGCGCTGAGGAGCCTGTCCAAGAAATCCCCTGTGCGCGGCGCCAGCCACCAAGAGCCTGGTGGCAAGGAAGCGCGCGCAGCCGCGATGCGTTCACATCGTGCCAGCACGGTGACGCAGCCAACGGGCTCTTGGCGGCTGGCCCTCACGCTATCGAAGGCCCCACCGGGGCCTTCTCCCGCGAAGCTTGCAGCTTCGCGGAGCGGGGGACCTGGGTTGGGGCGGCGGGCGTCGCCATGCTGCGTTAGGCTCGCTCCGCGTAGTAGCGCGCTACGCTGCCGCTCGCCTGCCTTGCCTGGCTCGCCCGGCGCTCCAACGCCGCCCGGGGTATTTCTTGGACAGGCTCCTAGCTCCGGTGCCAGACGGTCGTGCCGTCCTTACGGTCTTCCAGCACGATGCCCATGGCCTTGATCTGGTCGCGCAGGCGGTCGGCCTCGGCCCACTGCTTGGCGGCCTTGGCGGCACGGCGGGCCTCGATGAGCGCATCGACTTCCGCGTCCGCCGTCTCCGCTTCGCGGGGCCAGGCGGAGAAGATGGTGTCCGCCTCATCCAGGAAGGCCAGAGCCGCGTCCCGCTCCTCCCGGGTGAGGGCGATGCGGTCGTCCTGGGCATTGAGATCGCTGATGAGGGTGAAGATAGCGGCGAGCGCTTCCGGCGTGTTGAGGTCGTCGCCCATGGCGGCCCAGAAGGCCTCCCGCGCGGCCGCGATGCGGGACAGGGGCTCGATGGCTTCCTTCCATTCGCCGCCGCCAGCCGTGCCCTCACCCTTCATGCGGCGGCGGAAGGCGCGGATGCGCTTGAGCGCGTTCTCGGCGGCCTTCAGGCCCTCGAAGGAGAAGTTGTAGAGCTTGCGGTAGTGGTTGCTCTGGATGGCGTAGCGGAAGGCGATGGGGTCCACACCTTTCTCGCGGAGGTCGCGGAGGGTGAAGAAGTTGCCCAGGGACTTGGACATCTTCTCGCCCTCCACCATGAGGAACTCTCCGTGGACCCAGGTGGAGACCCAGGTGTGGCCCAGGGCGCCGTCGCTCTGGGCGATCTCGTTCTCATGATGGGGGAAGATGAGATCCACACCGCCCGTGTGGATCTCCACGCGCTCGCCAAGATGCTCGATGCCCATGGCCGAGCATTCGATGTGCCAGCCCGGCCGGCCGGGCCCCCAGGGGCTGTCCCAGGTGGGTTCTCCGGGTTTCTCCGCTTTCCAGAGGACGAAGTCCGTGACGGCATCGCGTTCATACTCGTCGGTGTCCACGCTGGAACCGATGCGCATGCCCTCCCGGTCGAGATGGGCCAGGCATCCGTACTCGGGCAGACCCGCGATGCGGCAATAGACGGAGCCCTCCCGCGCGTAGGCGAGGCCTTTGGCCTCCAGCTTCTGGATGAGGGCGATCATGTGGGGGATGTGGTCCGTGGCCTTGGGCATCACATCCGGGCGCCGGACGCGCAGCGCGTCCAGATCTTCCAGGAAGAACCCCGTGAACCGCTCCGTGAGGGCCTTCATGGCCCCGTGGCGTTCGGCGTTGGTGGCGGACTCCGGCAGCCCCTTCTGGGAGTCGCGGATGATCTTGTCCTCCACATCCGTGAGGTTCATGCAGAAGCGGACCTCGTGCCCGGCGGCCGCCAGGGTCCGGCGCAGCAGATCCTGGAAAAGGAAGGTGCGCAGGTTGCCGATATGGACGAAGTTGTAGACCGTCGGCCCGCAGTTGTAGACGCGGGTCCGGCCGTCCGGCCCAGGGCGCACGGGTTCCACGCCCCGGGTGAGGGTGTTGAACAACGAGACCGGACGGTGCATGCTCTGCATCCATCCATCTCACCACAAACCGCCGGGGAGGCCCCATGGGGCTCTTCAACTTCGGGAAGACCAAAGGCGAGTCGCCCCAGGAGCTGGCCCAGCGGGCGAAGCTGGCGGAAGACGAGGCCATCCAGAAGGGGACACAGCTGGAGGCGCTCCAGGAGCTGGTCCGCCACTTGGACGGGGACCGGCTGCTGCTGCTGCGGGCAGTGGAGGAGCTGAGACCGGGCATGGAGCCGAAGGCGCTGGGCGAGGCCCTGCTCGACATCTGCTTCAAGCCGCTGGGGCTGGCCTCTCTCTACCTCGCCCTGGTGGACTGGGAGGCGGACACCATCAACTTCCCGATCTACCACGAGGGCGGACGGCTCAGGAATCAGCCGGCGCGCCCCCTCTCGAAGGATGGCGGTCTCACGGCCAAGGCTGTGCTGGCGGGCTCTCCGCTCTACATCCGGACCCTGGAGGAAGCCCGCGACGCCGGCGCCGTCTTCTCCGAGGCCGAGCGGGTGAGCGGTCTCGTGCCCCAGAGCTGGTACGGCGTGCCTTTGGGCGTAGGGCCCGGCTGGAAAGGGCCGAGCTTCGGTCTCGTGAGCTACCAGAGCTTCCATCAGGAAGCCTTCCCGGATTCGCGGCGCCGCTTGATGGACGCCATGGCCGCCATCCTGGCTCTGGCGGTCAGGGCTCAGCGCTGAGCATCGCCCTCAGCGCTTCCGGCAGCACGGTGGCGCGGCCATCCGCGCCCGCCACGAGATGGCGGCTCTCGCCTTCGGCCAGCAGGAGCCCGTCCCGCTCGATGCGGTAGGCGAAGGCCACATGCCTGCGGCTCATCTCCTTGAGCGAGGTCCGCACCTGCACCAGCTCGTCGTAACGAGCGGGGGAGCGGTAGGTGAGCGAGACGCCGTTCACGGGAAGACGGACACCTTGGGCCTCCCAATCGGCGTAGCTCCTGCCGAGTCTGCGTAGCAGATCGGACCGCCCCAGCTCCATCCACACGACGAAATGGCTGTGGTGCACGATGCCCATGGCATCGGTCTCGGCATAGCGGACCCGGATGTCGGTGATGGATTCCATCCTTCCATTCAAACGCAAAGGCGCCCCGGATGGGCGCCTTTGCATGGAGCGGCGAAGGGTTATTCGACGGTCACCTTGATGTGGTCGCCGTCGTTGGTGGTCACTTCCAGCAGCATGTCGCCGGGCTTGGACTCCTGGAGCATCTTCACGAGCTGGTCCGCCTTGAGGGGTTTGCTGTCTTTGCCGTTGATGCGGATCTCGCTGTCCTGGGCGCATTCGAGGATGCTGGTGGCCAGGCTGAGAGGCGTGCGCATGTGGACTTCGGTGGGGCCGTTGCCCTTGTGGTGGCCATGGCCGTCATGGGAAACGATGTCCACCTTGAGGTAGCGGGTGGGCGCTTGAGCGGACAGGGGTAGGGCGAGACTGGCGGCGAGCGCCAGCGGGGCGAGTAGGGCGCGCATGGAATGCTCCTTTGGGTTGCCGGGATCTGCGTCGGCCGGTTCGAGATGGATTACGGACGGCCAGAGTCGCGGATTAGCCAGGTCGTGGCGGTGCGAGGCGAGTATCGTGGAACGATGCTTCCATCCGGGGCATCTGAATCCCGGTATCGAGGTCCCATGAAACCACTCGTGTTCGCCGCCGCCCTGTTCTCCACGCTGCCCATGCTGGCCCCCCTGTCGGCGCATGCGCCTGGGGACTATGGTCAAGGGGCCGTCTGGCACGAGGATCTGGAGAGCGCCCTCCGGGAGGCCAAGGCATCCCACCGCACGGTCTTCGTGGACATCTGGGCCGAGTGGTGCCCGCCCTGCCAGCGCATGCGCCAGGAGGTCTTCCCCACCGCCCAAGCCCAGTCCGCCCTTCGGAAGGTGGTGGCCGCCTCCGTGCTCGTGGAGAAGAAGGACCGCACGCCCGTCCCTGCCGGAGTCGCCGTGGACCAGAAGTACGGCACCCAGGCCTACCCCACCCTCGTGATGCTGGATGAGGACGGCAAGCTGCTCCGCCGCCACACCGGCGCGCTCGATCCCGCGGGACTCGCCAAATTCATCTCGGGCAAATAGCCCGCTCCGGAGCCACGACATGAAACGCCTCATCACCGCCGCCCTCTTCGCATCCGTCCTGCCGGCCTTCGCCCAGGGCCCCATCACCTGGGAGCACGACCTCGCCTCCGCCACGGCCCGCGCCAAGCGCGAGCACAAGCAGATCTTCATGGACATCTACACCGACTGGTGCGGCTGGTGCACGAAGATGCGCAACGAGACCTTCCCCACGCCCGAGGCCCAGGCGGCCTTGCGGGATTTCGTGCCCCTCTCCGTCAACACTCAGCTCAAGGACGGCACGCCCACCGCCAACAAGCCGCTGGAGAAGCAGTTCGGTGTGCAGGGCTTTCCCAGCCTCTACATCCTGGATGAGAACGGCAAGACCGTCCGCTCCCTCGCCAGCTACCTGCCGCCCAAGGAGTTCGCCGAGTTCCTGAAGGGCACGCTGGACACCAGCAAGATGGATTGAGGCCGGCGC
Source organism: Holophagaceae bacterium (assembly GCA_035687325.1). Taxonomy (GTDB): domain Bacteria; phylum Acidobacteriota; class Holophagae; order Holophagales; family Holophagaceae; genus JAFDVN01. The sequence goes on along the minus strand of DASRXV010000023.1, from coordinate 22,681 downwards.
TGTCCATGAAGGGCCCCGCTCGTGCGGGGCCCTTTCATTGCCAGGCCCGGGCTTCCGCCTTCACGAGATGTTTCAGGGCCGATTCCCGGCCTCCGCCGTACAGGGTCTGGTCGGCAGCTTCGGATAATCCGTGAAGAGCCTTAGCGCGATCTGGCCTCAGGCGTGCCAGGCGCGCAAGCCAATGGCGCGAAGTCTCCCCGGGCTGGGGCGGCGCGAGACGGCGCGTGCGCCGGAGGAGCGGGGCGAAGGCCTTCACGCCCTTGGGTTCCACGAGACCCCCGGTCTGGCGCTTCGGGCGGAACCGCCAGGCGGCCCAGACCAGCGCCAGCATCACGAGGAGCGCGACCGTGAGCGGCGAGGGCTTCTTCCAGGACCAGTGCCAGCCCTTGGCGAGATCCTGGGCCACGCTCTGGAGGGAGACGAGCCCCGCCGCCTGGTCCTCGCCGGAGAAGCGCACCACATAGCGGTCCCACTTGAACGACACGGCGTCCGCGAGGCGCGTCCAGGTCTGTGACCAGCCGCCGGCGTCCGCAGAGAGGGCTGGGGTGCTATCGGCCATGCGCCAGACGCGGGCCCCGTCATCCCAGTACTCCACCCAGGAGTGGGCCTCATCCTCCGTCACGAGCCAGTAGCCGCCCTCGGGAACCCAGGCGCCCAGGCGGTAGCCGTTCACCACGCGGGCGGGCACGCCGCGGGCGCGGAGCATGAGCGCGAGGGCGGAGGCGAAGTATTCGCAGTGGCCCGCCTGGGTGCGTTCCAGGAATTCCTCCAGCGGATTGGCTGCCGCGCCGCAGGGGTTGTCGAGGGTGTAGCGGAAGGCGCGGAGCCGCGCTGACAAGGCCGAGGCCAGGGCGGGGGCCTTCATCACACCGGGCGCCCAAGACAGGCTCGCGCGCCGCGCGGCCTCGTGCTGCGGCTGGAGTTCGAGCAGTGTGGTGAGATGCCGCCCCATAGGCGGACGGGCATCATCCAGGGGGACGGGATCGGGATCCAGCCCCCGAGCGTGGAGCCGCTCGGCCTGCGGGTCCGCCTGCACCACCTGCAAGGGGACGCCGCGCGCCACGGGGAAGGGGAGGTGCCAGCTCCCGCCCTCTCCCCGGCGCAACCGCAGCGTGAAGGGCGTGCCCGCGTAGGCGGTGCCATAGGGCATGGGGACGAGGCCACGCGGCGTGGGGTTGAGGAAGATCTCCAGGCGGACGCCGCCCTCTCCGCCCCAACCATCCTGCTGATTGCCCAGGTGGAAGCCGAGGGGCTGTGTGGAGTCGTAGGGCTCCCAACGCTGCCCATCCACCCGCTCCAGCGTCACACCGCGCAGATAGGACAGGTAGCCTCCCAGCGCTTCCCGCTGGCCTGCCGTGAGATCCGCGGGCGGCACCACGCGCAGGACCACGGCGTGGTTGGCGTTGATGGGTCCCTGCTGGCTGAGGTCCACCTGGTCGCTGAGCCCCGCCTGGAGCCTTCCCAGCGCCGCGCCGAAGGCGGGGAAGGGACGCCAGCCCGCGTTGAGCCGTGGCAGCAGCAGGAAGAAACAACCTGCCAGCGCCAGCGCGCCCGCGGCCCAGAAGGGCACGAGCCGGAACGGCGGCCGTGAGGAAGGCCCGTGGCGCAGCGCGGCGGGTTGTTCCCAGGCAAGCTGCAACAGCGTGAGGGTGGCCGTGATCATCCAGAGCAGGGTCCAGGCGAAAAACTCGAAATCCGCGTTGCTGATGGCCGTGGTGAGGAAGAGCAGGAAGCCCATGAGGAGCAGTTGCCGCCGCTGCGGGGGCTGGCGAGGCAACGCCAGCCGGAGGCCGCTGAGGAGGAAGAGCAGCCGCACCATCTCGCCGAAGAAGCCCGGGTGCGTGAGCAGGTCGAAGGCAAGCCAGGCGATGACGGCCAGCTCCACCGGCAGCCGCCACCGTGAGAGATCCCAGCGCCTCCACTCGACGACGGCCGCGGCCACGAGAGGCACCGCCATGAACACCAACTCCCATGGCTCGAAGATGCCCGTGCGCGCCACGGCGCCGTAGACGGCCCAGAGCGGGAGATGGTCCAGCCAGCGCGCGTGCCTCATGGCGTCCGATTATCGCGCCAGACGGCGGAGAAATCCCCCGCGCCGTTCAGGTCCACGCGCACCCCGGGCGCCGCGGCCACGATCTGGTCGGGCCACCAGAGCACCGCGTAGGGCGCCTGGTCCGCGATGCGCGCCTGGGCCGCCTTCAGGAGTTCCAGGCGCCGCGCGGGGCCTGATTGATCCGCTTCATCCAGCAGCCGGTCGGTTTCAGCATCCGCGAAGCGCCCGCGGTTGAACCCGCCTGGCGGAATGGAGCCGGAGTGGAAGATGCGCCGCAGGATCGCCGGATCCGTCACGCCCACCCAGCGGAGGCTCACCACCTGGAACCGTCCGGCCAGCGCATCCGCGAAGAGCGCGCCGAACTCCTTCGACTCCAGCCGCAGCTCCACGCCGATGCGGCGCCACTGGTCCTGGATGGCCAGCGCCTTCGTGCGGGCCTCCAGCTCCGGCGTCGTGAGGAGCGTGAGGGTGAGGCGCGGCGCGGCGGGTTTGCGCGTGAAGCCCGCCTCATCCAGCAAGCGTTCCGCTTCGATGCGCCGCCCGGCCATATCAAGTGAGGGCCCGGCTTCCCGCACACCCGCTTCCGATTCCGGTGGGAAGAAATCCCAGGCGGGCCGCGCCCATCCGTTGCGCAGCGCGCGGACCATCAGATCACGGTCGAGCGCGAGGCTCAACGCGCGGCGCACGCGAGCATCCTTCATCGCCGGATCCGTGCAGCGGAAGGCCACATATTCCTCTCCCGCGCCGCGCACCGTGCGGACCTCCACGCCAGGCCCTGCCGCGGCGGCCAGATCCGGCGGCAGGTTGCTCAAGGCGAGATGCACGCTTCCGTGGCGCAGCGCCAGCAACCGCGCGGCCGCGTCCGGCATGAGCCGCAGCTCCAGATCCTGGGGATCGGGCCTGCCCGCGATATCCGGATGGTCCTTCCGCGCCTCCAGCAGGATGCGCTGCTCCCGGACGATGGCGGCGATGCGGTAGGGGCCCGTGCCCGGCGGATCATCACCGGCCGCGCCCTCCGGCACGAGCCCCAGCCCGCCGCGGATGAGATTGGCGGGAAAACCCGGATCAGCGGCGTGCAGTTTCAGATGCAGCGTCGTACCGGCTACCCAGGCCGCCTCGATCCCTGACTGGAACGCGGAGGCTTTCGCGCCGTGGACAGCCGGGTCCATGAGCGCCTGCACGCTCCAGAGGGCATCCTCCACGCGCAAGAAGCGCCCGGGCGAAAAATGGAACCAGCCCGCGGGTTCCTTGCCCTGCATAGGAAACTCGAAGGCCAGCTCCGCGTAGGGCACCTCCCACCGCCAGGCCAGGCAACCATCCGGCACGAGGCGCAACTGAGCATCCCGCCGCAGCAATCCCTGATGCGTCAGCCCCAGCAGCCGCTCGCTGGCCTGGTCGTTCCCCGAGCGCGGATCCAGGCTCAGCGGGAACGCCTCCCACGCCATGACCACCATGTGGGGTCGCGTGTGTGGATGGCAGGCGAGCAGGAGGAAAGCCAGACCCGCGAGGATCCGCTTCACGGGAAGACCCAAGCGCCCAACACCGCTTCGGCCGTGGCGCCGGTCACTTCCGGGAGATTCGCGGGGAAGCCTGCCGCGCTGGCGCCGCCGAGGAGGGCCCAACTCACGGCTTCGCGGCTGCCGGAAGGGAGGCTCTTGTCCACGCGCCAGCTGAGGGCGGGCGCGCGCTTCGCCAGTTCTTCGCGCAGGCGCGCGTGGTGGGTGCCGCCGCCGCTAAGGAGGCCCCCCGAGAGGGGAAGCCGGATGCGCCGCAGCTCATGGGCCACGGCCGAGGCGGTGAAGGCGGCGAGGGTGGCAAGGCGGTCCGGCAGGGCCAGCTGCTCAAGCGCGGGCGCTTCGCTATCCAGCCAAGCTTCGCCGAACACTTCCCTGCCCGTGGATTTGGGTGGCTGTGCCTGGAAGTAAGGATGTTCCAGCCAGTCCGTGATGCGTGATTCATCCACGGCGCCGGTCGCATGACCGCCATAGGGATCGAAGTCCAGGTCAAGCCAGCGTCGCGCGGCGAGATCCAGCAGGCTCATGCCGGGGCCAAGATCCCAGGCATGTAGCTTCGCGCCGTCCCAGATCGTGGCGTTGGCGATGCCGCCCAGATTCAGGGCGAGGAAGGGCCGGTCCGCGCCGTGGAGCCAGAGTTCGGCCTTGGGCACCAGCGGCGCGCCCTGGCCGCCCAGGGCCATGTCGCGGCGGCGCAGATCGAAGACCACGGGGCAGCGGAGGCGCTCCGCCAGCACGAAGGGATCGGCCAGTTGAAGCGTGGCGCCGTGATCCGGGTGATGCTGCGCTGTCTGGCCATGAAGGCTCGCCAGATCCGGCTCGAGCTTAAGCTTTCCGCAGAACGAGGCCGCGGCTTCTGCGTGGTGGTCGCCCAGGCGCCGCTGGAGGATGCAGAGCGCGGCGGGATCGAGCCGGTTCCCCGCGGCCGCCAGCACCGCGGCCCGGAGCTCATCGGAGTAGGGCGTCTGCGCGTGGCCCAGCAGGCCGAGGAAGGGGCTTCCGCCGTCGAACGCGCCTGGATCCACCTCGATGAGCGCCACATCCACACCGTCCGCCGAGGTGCCGGACATGAGTCCCAACACGCGCCAGGGACCGGGACGGGAGATGCGGAAGGTCATGGCGTGATTCTGACAGGCTGGCCCTACACTGGTGGTCTCGCAGGAGCCGGGCCATGGCCGCCTTCATCGTCATCCTCATCGTCCTCGCCGTCATCTACTTCGCCATGAAGGGGAAGGGGGACCGTCCCGAGCAGCTGGGCGCCGCCAAGCGCGGCATGACCAGCGGGCACATCGGCGACCACGCGTTCGTCTCCCCCTATGCCAAGTGCCCCGCCTGCGGCGCCTCGGGCGACGGGATGAAGGCCAACTACGACGGCACCCGCACGGTGAAGTGGACCTGCGGCTACTGCGGCGCCCAGGCCGGCATCCAGGAATTGAAGGACGACGAACTCCCGCTGGCGACGCGCCGACGCCTGGGCTTGGACCCGGATCCCGCCGCCGCGATGGTGCCTCAGCAGGGCGGCTACGGCCCGGGCATGCAGGGCCCGAACCTGGGCGGCCTGCTCACGGGCGTGATGCTGGGCGAGATGTTGGGTGGTAACCGCCCCTCCTCTGGCGGGCAAGGCCAGGGCTCCGGCCAGGACTGGGGTGAGTCCGATTCTTCCGGCGGCGGTTCCGACTGGGGTGACTCCGGCGGTGGCGATTCCGGCGGGTCGGACTGGTAGCGCCTACAGAACCTTCGGCACCACGAAATGCCCATGGCTCTGCGCGGGCGCGTTGGACAGGGCCGCTTCCTGGGTGAGGGACGGGCCGATCTCATCCTCGCGCCGCGGCAGCGGAAGAGCGAGGGCGTGGAGCATGGGCGGCACATCCTCAAGCGGCAGGGCGTCCAGTTTCTCCGCGCGGCTCAGGAGCTGGACCATGGCCTGCCGCAGGGGCTCGATCTCCTCGTCGCGGAGGCTGAGCCGGGCCAGCTTTGCGCAGTGCAGCACATCTTCGCGAGTCACATTCATTCGATCAGTCTACCGCCAGGCGGAGATCCGAATCCGCGTTGAGGGCGAAGCCGCGCTCCAGCGGCAGGCGCGCGCCCGCCGCGGCGATCATGGCGCCGTTGTCGGTGCAGAGCTTCGGTTCGGGGATGGCGAGAACGAGGCCCTCCCGTTCCGCCAGGGCCGCGGCCCGGAGCCGTAATTCCGAATTGCAGGCCACGCCGCCGCTGATGATGAGGCTCTTCGCGCCGTGCTCCCGCGCCACTTCCGGAATGGGACGCAGGAGCCAGTCGGCGACGGCGTCCTGCAGGCTGCGGCAGAGCGCCTGGACGGCCGGATCCTCCGCACCCCTTGTGGCGAGGCGCGGATCGCGCTCCACGCGCAGCTTCAGCGCGGTCTTGAGGCCGGAGAAGCTCCAGGCGGGCTTGCCGTCGCGGAAGCGGGGAGGCGTGAAGGGTTCGGCGGCTTTCGGCGCGCGCTGCGCGCAGGCATCCACAGGCGGGCCGCCAGGATAGCCCAGGCCCAATACTCGCGCGGCCTTGTCGTAAGCCTCGCCGGCGGCGTCGTCGCGGGTCTTGCGCAGGAGCTCGAGATGTGTCCAGTCCTTCGCGAGGTAGAGGTGCGTGTGCCCGCCGCTCACGAGCAGCGCCAGCGCGGGGAAGGGCAGGTCCGGATTCGCGAAGCGCGCGGCGTTGAGATGGCCCAGCAGGTGGTGGACACCCACCCAGGGGAGGTTCTCGCGCCAAGCCAGCGCCTTGCCCGCGCTGAAGGTGCAGAGGAGGCTGCCCACGAGTCCCGGCCCCCGCGTGACGGCGATGCGGTCCAGGTCCTCCAGCTTCGCGCCTGCCTGGTCCAGCGCCTCCTGGATGGTGCCCCGCACCTGCAGCAGATGCTCCCGCGCCGCCAGCTCGGGCACCACGCCGCCGAAGGGTCCGTGCAGCGCGTCCTGGCTGCGCCGCACCAGCGATTTCAGCACCGGCTCGCGCGCGGTCTCCTCCACCACCGCGGCGGAGCAATCATCGCAGGAGCTTTCAAGGCCGAGGACCAGCATCTTGATAGTCTACCTCTCCGCCTATGACCCTCGTCCCCACCCGCATCGCGCTGAACCGGCCTCTGCCGCCGTTGACCTATCTGGCGCCGGAGGGGCTGCCACCCGGCGTGCGGGTGAAGGTGCGCGTGCGGAACGCTGCGGCGGTGGGTCTCGTGCTGGGGCCGGATCCCGCGCCTCCCGCGGCGAAGCTGCGGCCTATTGACGACATCCTCGACCCCTTTCCCCTCTTGCCGCCGAAGTTGCGGGAGCTGGCGGCTTTCGCCGGTCGCTACTACGGCGCCACGGAGGCGCAGCTGCTTCCCCTGAGCCTGCCGCAAGCTTTGCAGCCGCGCTGGGAGACGCTGTTGCCGGATGGCCGCAGTCTCGCGGAGCTGCGTGAGGCCGGTGCGTGGGCCGAACTCGCCGCGCTGGGCGAGGCCTGGCATGCGGGCCAGCTCGCGCTGCCCACACTCATGCACCGGGAGGATCTCCGCGGCGCGGGACTCGTGGAAGTGCGGCGCACGGCCGTGACCCACCCCTCGCGCGTCACCGAGCAGCAGGCGCGGGTGCTGCTGGCGCTGGAGGACGCGGGCGGCGCGCTGATGGAGATCGAACTGCTCCGTGTGGCGCGGGTGACGGGCGCGGTCCTCGGCACCCTGGAACGGCACGGCCTCATCGAGCGGCTCAAGCGCATCGATCCGCTTTCGCAACAGCGGGAGGCGGGCGCGGACCGCACCGTCATCCTCAACGCGGAGCAGCGGGCCGCGGCGGACGCGGTGGCGCTGGATGCGTTCCATGTCCACCTGCTCTACGGCGTGACGGGCTCCGGCAAGACGGAGATCTACCTCGATCTGGCCGGCCGTGTCCTGGAACGCGGCCGGCGCGTGCTCTGGCTCGTGCCGGAGATCGGCCTCACGCCGAGGCTGCTGGCGCGGCTGGAGGCGCGCTTCCCCGGCCGCGTCGCTGTGGGCCACGCGGGCCTCAATGCCACGGAGAAACAGGCCGATGTGGTGCGGTTGCTCCAGGATGGCGCGGATCTCTTCGTGGGCGTGCGCAACGCGGTGATGGCGCCGCTGCGTGACATCGGTCTCGTCATCGTGGATGAGGAGCACGAAGGCTCTTACAAATCGGAGGAGCATCCGCGCATCCAGGCCCGGGACCTCGCCATCAAGCGCGCTCAAGTGGAGGGTTGCCCCATCCTGCTGGGCTCGGCCACGCCCTCGCTGGAGAGCTGGCATGCGGCTCAGATGGGCCGCTACAAGCTGCTGCGGCTGGCGGAGCGGCCCGCGGGCGTGACGATGCCTCAAGTCGAGGTGGTGGATCTGCGCGAGGCCTACAAGACCGTGCGGAAGAAGGTGCTCTTCTCGCCGCGGCTGCTGGAGGGCATCCGGGACGCGCTGGCGAAGGGTGAGCAGGCCATGCTCCTGTTGAACCGGCGCGGCTACGAATCCTTCTGGATGTGCCGCGCTTGCGGGAAGGCCCTGGACTGCCCGCACTGCTCCGTGAGCCTCACCTTCCACCGCGCGGCGCACCGGCTGAAATGCCACCTCTGCGGGCACGAGGCTGCGCCGCCGGAGGCCTGCCCCTTCTGCGGCGAGCCCCATCTGCGCGGTGTGGGTGAAGGCACCGAACGCGTCGAGGAGGAACTCACAGCGCTGTTCCCCTCGGCCCGCATCCTGCGCCTGGATCGCGACACCACCTCGCGGCGGGGCGCGCTGGAGGCCGCGTTGCTGGCGGCGGAACACGGCGAGGTGGACCTCCTCGTGGGCACCCAGATGCTGGCGAAGGGGCACACTTTCCCGAAGCTCACGCTCGTGGGCATCCTCGGCGCGGACCAGGGCCTCAAGATTCCAGACTTCCGCGCGGCGGAGCGCACCTTCCAACTGCTCACCCAGGTCGCGGGCCGCGCGGGCCGCGCCGACCGCCCGGGCCGGGTCATCCTCCAGACCTATGCGCCGGACCACCCGGCCATCGCCCACGCCGTGAACCAGGATTTCGAAGGCTTCGCCGCCACGGAGTTGCCTTACCGGGAGGCGCTCGCCTACCCGCCCTTCGCGGCGCTGGCGCTCTATCGCGCCGAATCCGACGACCCGCGCCAAGCCAAGGAGGCGCTGGAGACCATCAAGGCGCGCCTGGGCCGCGTCGCGGGCTTGCGTCTGCTGGGCCCCATGGAGGCGCCCGTGGCCCGGCTCAAGGACCGGTGGCGCTTCCAGCTCCTCCTGAAATCCCCCCGGCGGGAGGCCATCGGTGAAGCACTCCGGGTGGCTCCGCCCCCACCGGGGGGCGGACTCAGCTTGGATCGGGACCCCCAGAGTTTCACGGTATGACTAAAAAATAGTCATTTCGTTTCGGAAACCTGTGACATGGCCCCGACCAGGCGTATAAATGAAGCAGCAACAAGCCCATAAATTTTCTGGTTGCCTTCCGGAGTCCCCTCCACTCTTTCTGTCGAGGTCCTCATGCGTATGAGATCCCGTCCCAAGGGCTTTTCGCTCATCGAGCTGCTGGTCGTGCTCGCCATCGTCGGCATCCTGGTGGGCGTCGGGTTGAATTTTTCCCTTAGTCGTCCTTCCACGGCGGTGCGGGGCATCACCAACGATGTCTACGGCGTCCTTCAAGCAGCCCAGAATCTCGCCCGCAATTCAGGCCGGAATGTGGCGCTCCAGACCAGCGGCACCGAGCCGGCCAAGACCTTGACGCTCCAATACGGGTTCTTCGTGCAGAAGGCTGACGGCACGGATGACTTCACGCAAGGGCCGGGCAGCACTGCTGCCAACCCCGTCATGGGCAGCCTGGTCCTCGACACCAGTCTGAGCCGGTACGCTCAAATCGGGGACGCTTCCACGAACCAGCTTTCAACCGCTTCTCCAAGCCCCTCGCCGGGCGCCGACACCACCCTCAGCACCATGGAGCCCGCCTCCTTCTGGAGCAGCTCCTCCAACGACCTGTTCAGCGGTTCGACAACCCCTGCTTCCCCGGCGGTTTTCTATATCAAATCCGATGGCAATCCCAGCCAGGACTTCTACATACCCATCATCGGCGTCCGGAGCGGCACCGTGGGCACGGACCTTCCCCTGGGGGTCATTCTGGCCTCCCGGTCCAACGGGCTTTTGATGTTTCTCAAGTCCAACAGCAGTGATTCCACCAAGCCCTGGCGGCGCCTATGAACATCCGCAAAATGTCCAACGCTCATTCCGGATTCTCCCTCGTGGAGTTTCTGATGGTCGCGATCATCCTGGGGGTCGGCCTTCTGGGCCTGGCGGCCTTGACCACGATGTCCACCCGGGGGTTCGGCGGGAGCCGTGTCCGGAATACCGCCGCGAGCCTCGGAGGCAGCGTGCTCGATCGTCTGGCGCTTGACGGCCGGCTTAGCGCCGCAGTCCGGACAAACGGGGGGGCGATCCCCGCCTCCGCCCTTGTCGCGAACGCCGTGAACGACGCCGTGAACGCGTACGCCGACCCTGCCACGACCTTCACGACTTTCGACCTTCAGGGCCAGGGGACCAACACCACGCCGATCTACACCGTCACCTGGGTCCGCCGGTCTTCAAAGACGGGCATTGCTCCCGCGGCCACCAGCCTCTCCGTCAGCGCGGAAGTCGTCGTGAATGTCGCCTGGAACGAGGCCGTCAAGAACGCGGCAGGCGCCACCACCACGGTTCCCCGCTATCTCAGCGTCAGCCGGTCCGTCCGTTACTGAGGGAGCATCCATGTCTTCGCCACGCCACGCACGGCCCCTCGGCTTCTCCTTGGTGGAGCTGCTCATCGCGCTCGTTTTCGTCTCCTTCCTGATGGCCGGCATGCTCCGGATCTACGGCTCCGCCATCCAGGGCTTCGCGGCGGCCAACGAGTCGGCCAAGGCCCAGCGCGACAACCGGTGGGCCCAGGAGAACCTGTCGGATGATCTGCAGGCCGCGGGCTACTTCTTCTTCTACGCCGGCCGCCCGGCCGTCTCGGGCATCAGTGTGAGCAGCGGGAGCCAGAACCCGCTCATGCTTTTCCCGGGTCAGACCATCACGAACAAAGCCGCGGATCCCGCCAACCCCTCCGCCAGCCCCACCAGCGAGACCATCACCTTTGACGAGCTGCAGTTCCTGAGGGATGACATCCTGCCCGTCACCGCGCAGCTTTCGGCCCAGCCGGTGGGTTCGGGCAGCATCAGCGTGACGCTCTCGAACGGCGACCTGTCCCAGGTGAAGGCGGGCGATTTCGCCGTCCTCATGGACGCGGCTCCCTATCAGATGGTCCTCATCTCGGCCGCTCCTGGCAGCGGCACCACGGGCACGGTGCCCTTGAGCACCGCGGCCGTTCAGGACCCCAACACCGGAGCGGTCATTTCGTCCAGCGTCCTGAGCCTGAGCCATCAAGCAGGTGTGGATGTGGTATTCGTCCGCACCTATCAGGTGGTGCGGTACACCGTCATGCCTTTGAGCCTCGACCCGTCCAACACCGCCGCGACGGTCCCGTGCATGGTGCGCGACGAAGCGACCTATCCCGGGAGCGGGGCTCTGATTGCATGGCCGGCGCCCACCGCCACGGCCGCCCAGCTGGCCGCGGCCAATGTGACCCGCACGGTGATCGCGGAGAATGTGACGGGCCTGCGGTTCGACATGAGCCTGGATCAGGGCGCCACCTGGACGCGCGGCGCGGATTGGACCACCACCCAGGCGAACCTGAACGCGAAGCTCAGCGCCCTCGCCAGCGCTCCCGGCAATGCGGGCGTCGGCTACGCGACCACCACCACCGATCCTATCAATCCGCTGTGGTACCGGAACGCCCCGCTGCTCTTCCGGGCCGATGTCACCACTCGCACGGTGCTCAAACGGACGGATTACTCGGCGACCGCCAATGTCGCGGCTTACCGCTCCCGCACCCAGACTTTCCTTGTCCAGCCCCGCAATTTCGGCCTCGGCATCTAGGGGATCCCATGCACCGGTCCTTCCAAGCCCTCCTTCAGCACCGGGCCTCCGAGCGTGGCGGCATCACGATCGTCGTCGCCCTGGTCCTTATCGTCCTGATGAGCCTGGCCGCCTTCAGTCTTTCGCGGAATTCCATCCGGGAGATGGCCACCACGGGCAATGTCATCCAGGGGGACAAGGCGTCCGCCGCGGCCGACGCCGGCCTCGACTGGTTCGTCGTCTGGTCCCATCCGGACAATGTCTCGGTGGCCCTTTCGAACACGGCCGCCATCGGCAACAACACCCTGGCCAAGGCGATCACGGACATCAAGAGGACGGACTGGTACACCGCGCTCGGCAAGGATGGCCTTCTGGCGAGCACCGCCTCGAACCGCGCCTGGGACATGGCCGCCCTCGTCAAGAGCCAGGAAACCCAGATGGCGTCCAACGACATGGTGTTCGACAACACGGCGAACGCCACGGTGCTGCAGAGCAAGAACAACACCGGCAATCCCGTCGTCCAGAGCTTCAACCTCCAGGTCCGCTTCCTCGGCTTCCAGCCCGTCACCCTCACAGGCGGCGGGGGAAACGCGGCCGGCGGGACGAATCAGGGCGCCACGGGAAGCCAGGACACGGCGTGGCAGGTCGTCAGCACCGGCAACGCCGCCGTGCCCATCGGCAACGGCAACTACCTCCGCTATCAGCAGCGCCGCGAAATGATCGGCACCCAGGCTCTCTCCCAGTCCACCAAGTGATCCCTCTTTCTCCGGCCCCGGAGGCTTCCATGTCATTCGTCGCACGCATCCGAACCGCTTCGCTCGCTTTGGCCGCGGCCCTCGCCTTCCTGCCTGCCCGGGCCCAGATGGACCCGCGCTTGCAGACCACCACCACGGACCTGCTGGATGTCTACAAGGTCAGCTCGGCCAAGCCCGAGATGCTGACGGTCTTCGACTTCTCAGGCTCCATGCACGCGGTCTACTGGAACGCTCAGTACTACACGGGAGTCGGCCAGAAGGACCACAACGCTCAGTGGAACAATGTGTTTTCCGGCAATCCCGTCACCGGAGACGATTTCCCGGGCCTCGTGCCGACCATCGACAGCAACGGCTACATCTGGATGATGGAGGGCACCGGGTACTACCAGGACATCTGGACCGACGCTCAACCCAGCCAGTTCCAAGTGGATGGCAGCGGCAAGCCGACCGCCCAGCTCATCGCACCCAACGGCACGGTCATCCCAATTCCTCATACCACCACCTACAATTACGCCAGCCTCACGACCCTGGTGCTCCAGGCGACCCATATCCGGGTGACTGCCACCGCCAATGTCGTCCTGGGCGGGGTCTCCAAGAGCGTCACCCGGACCGTGGATCTCCCCATCCCCTGGGCGCTCTTCGACATGACCCAGACAAGCACCAACAACGCCTCCGCGACGATCTACCAGCAGACGGACCCGACCGGCGGACCTTCCTTGCCACCGGATTCCCTCTATCAGAGTCAGACCAACGGCTCCGACAATGTCGTCAACAACGCGGACAGCGCCGGTTATATGAAGATCGGCCGCTTCCACTACAACAAGGACTTCCTGTGGTGGGTGTTCTTCGGGACAGATGCCCGCAATGTGGCCGGCAACGGGTCCACGGACACGGGCAAGTTCGTCATCCCTGCCCAGAACGACAGCCTCGGCGCCACTTACGAACCATCTGTCCCTGCCTCTGCTCCGGCCGCTTCAGCGCCGCTGACGCCGACACTCACCGGTTATCCGGCTACGACTTGGGGGAACGGCCTCCTCGGCGTCACCCGCTTCCAGGCCTTGAAGTACGCGGCCCTCAGTGCCTGGATGGCCAACCAGAACAAAGTCTGGTGGGGCATCCGCTTTTTGGATAATTCTGAAGAGCTGACGAACAATGTGAACGCGGACAACGGCAATGCCGCGGCCACGGGCGTGTCCCGGGACATCCGTCTCTTCCGCCCGGCGGCGAACAGCAGCCAGGCCAACACGGATGTGAAGCACTTTATCGCGCTGGAGCCGAGCACCTCAACGCCGCTCGTCTACGCCTATGCGAACGCCTACGCCCAATTGGCGCTCACCTCCGATCCCTCCAGCCGTTTCGGCACTTCCAGTGGCGGCGGCCAGAGCGGCACCGAGAGCCCCATCCCGGCCTGCCGCAAATCTTTCGTGGTGGTCTTCACGGATGGCATCGCCAATGACGGCTACAACAGTTCTGGAGATGGATCCGCTCTCGGAACGCTGGATCCTTATCAGGTGGACGGTAGCGGCACGGCCACGCTCACCGAGGCCCTCGGCAACGCGGCGATCAATGGCTACGGCCTCTCCGCAGCGGCTCCCAGCTATGCCTCCTCGAATGGCGGGAAGAGCCTGTTCAACGGTTACACCATGGCGGGCATCGCCGCCCACTACCCCACGCCCAAGGGTTGGGTTGGGCCAGGGAAGTCTTCTTACCCGCTGACGTCCGTGATCCCATTCCGCGTAACCACCCGAGGCGCGACCCCGGCCGCGCCCCGCAAGATCCGCACGATGACGGTAGGCATGAGTCTCGCGGGCACTCTGGCTGACTCTGGCAGCGGCAAGGCGGACCTGTACCGGGCGGCCCTGTACGGCAATCCGGACACGAAGACCTGGAACATGAGTACCCCGCCCTTCGATCCGAGCAATCCGGCCAGCGATCCGACCGTCAATCCGTTCTTCTTCGACGCCACGGACCCATCGAAGCTCACCTCGGCCATGACGGCCATCATCACGGAAGTCGCCTCGGGATCCGCGTCCATCGCCGCTCCGGCCAGCCCGCTCGTGGGCCTCTCCCTAGGCAACCAGGTCTACCTCGGGCTGTTCCAGACCGTGAAGGGGCCTCGTTGGAAGGGCGATCTCCTGATGGCCGGCCTCTATGTGGGTCCGCAGGGCGTCAGCTTCGTGGATAACACCGGCAACCTCGACAACACCGCCAACGCGGCAAGCAACATCACGGACCAGAACGCCACATGGTCCGCCAACTTGAACATTTTCAACAACAAGCGCAGAACCTGGAAGACGCGCAACCTCTTCACGAATCTTCCGGGAACCACCACGCTCACCGCTTTCAACGAGGGCAACGCGACCATCACCGCGGCCATGGTGGGCGCGCCGGACGCCGCCACCCGGACGGCCTACATCCGGTTCATGCAAGGCGCGGAGACTCAGGGCGAGACGGACCCCACGGACACGACGCCCCGCAACGACATCATGGGCGACATCATCAACAGCGCTCCGACGGTCCTCGAGTACCCGGTCAGCACCCTGACCGGTTCCATCAGCCCCACGCTTTCCGCCCTCCTCGGAACAGTCCCCAGCACCTCCACCCCCCACTTCCGGGTCGTCTTCGCCGGGGATAACCAAGGCATCTTCCACGCGTTCGGCGAACTGAGCTGGACGACCCAGGGGACGATCACCTTCACGACCACCACGATCGACCCTGTGACCGGACTCCCGGTCACCACCACCAAGACGGTCAATGGCCAGATCCCTCATGGCGATGTGGACGAGCTCTGGGCCTTCATCCCCGGCGAGTACCTCCAGTACATCAGCAAGCTGCGGGCCACCACCAGCACCCACCGCTACATGGTGGACGGCAGCCCCACGGTCTACTTCAACGACATTCCCGCCGCTGGCCAGGTTCGCGGCAACGGCGTCGTGGACGGCAGCGATGTGGTCCGGGTCGTCATCGGCGAGCGGAAGGGCGGGCGGTCCTTCTACGCCTTCGACTTCGCCAACCTCGGCAATGTCGTGTCCAACAGCGGAACCGTGATGCCCTGGAAGCTCGTCCCCGACGACGTCCCGTCCAACACGGCGAACGCCCAGCAGAATGTGATCCGCCACATGGGCTTCTCCAACAGCCAGCCCGCCATCGGCCGGGTGGACACGAGCGCGGCCACCAATCAGGACCTGCTCTTCATCGGCGGCGGGCTCAGCACCTACGCCGTGGACCAGGCCTTCACCGCGGACGCCACCTTCAAGGACGCCAGCGCGAAGCTGGGCCGCTCCCTCATCGCCTTCGATGTGGTCACCGGCCCGACCAAGAGCCTCTACACCTGGGACTTCACGGCCCCGGCCTTCACCACAAAGTTCGGCGCCATGGGATCCGTGGCCGCTGCGGTCGTTCCGACGGAATTCTTCCAGGGGAGCGGCCACACCCAGCGTGTCTACTTCACGGACACGCCCACCGATGCCAACGCGTCCTCCACCTCTCCCCGCGGCGGCGGCATCTGGGCCCTCGGCAACACCGGCCTGGCCACCAACGGCGTGATCCGTCTGGACAGCTCGAGCATCGATATCTGGACAGGCGGGAGCACGGCGAACAACATCCAGGGCATCCGCCACATTTTCCAGACACCGACGGGCTGGAGCATCACCACCGCCCCCACGCCGTTCCTCCTGCCGGGCCCCTATCCGGTGTTCCGCACCGCGGATCCGAAGACCGCCCCCGTCGCCGTCGGCATCTCCTTCGGCACGGGCGACCGGAACGACCCGATGGACAACGACAACATCAACCCGGCCGTGACGAGTGGTAGCACGGTCACGCCTTACAACAACTGGGTCAATGTGATCTTCGACCGCCAGGACAGCGCTTCGCTCTCCGGCATCTCGGGGGTCGCCACGACCAACCTGGACACCCCCGGCATCCAGCAGGGGAAGACCAATGCCGACGGGGATGTGGCGGACCTGACCACGGTCAGCTCCTTCACGGGGACTTTCAACGGCTACTCAGTGGATCCGACGAACTCCGCGTACTATCTGAAGAGCAAGCTCGGCTACAAGCTGAACATGGGCGCGGCAACGGCCAAGGACAGCACCAACACCACCTACTTCTTCCCCAAGGTGATCACCAACACCGTGGTGCTGAACGGGGTGCTGTTCTTCAGCGACTTCCTCCCTTCGATCGGGACGAACGCTTGCCAAGGCACGGGCCTCACGAACACCTACCGCATCTGCAATGTGCTGCAGCCCACCTTCAACAGCGGGAACACCACCGCCAGCTCGACCAGCTTCAACGGCGGCGATCCCACCTGCAGCGGCGTCGTGCTCACCTATCCCAACCTGCCCGGTGAGATCACCGCGCTCGGCACGGCGGCGATCATCCAGAGCGGCCAGGGTTCTTCCGGTGGACAGCCTGGGACCATCGACAACGCCGGCGCCAAGGTGGGCGGATCCTTCGGCAAGTACAAGGGGTTCGGCTTCGCCCCCCGTAGCTGGCGCATCATCCGCTAGGTTCCTCCTACATGATGTTTTCAGGGGCCCGCGAGGGCCCCTTTTCGTTGCTACCGTGAAGGAATGGACGCGCCCCACCGGCTTCTCAAAGCGAAGAAGGCCTTCGGCCAGAACTTCCTCGTGAACGAGGGGGCCATCCGCGCCATCGTGGCGGCGGCGCTGGAGTCCCACGCGGATCGGCTGCTGGAGATCGGTCCTGGACCTGGCGTGCTCACGGAGCGGTTGCTGGCGGACGGGCGGTCCCTCTGGGCCGTGGACCTGGATCCGGAGGCCATTGAACTGCTGCGATCCCGGCATCCGCAAGCGCACTTCCACCTGGTGCTCGGCGACGCGGTGAAGCTGCCGCTGCCGGAGGGGCCCGCCTGGAGCATCGTGGGGAACCTCCCCTACAACGCCGCGACGCCCATCCTTGGCCGCTTCCTCACGGAGCCCATCCCCTGGACCCGCATGGTGCTCATGTTCCAGAAGGAGGTCGGTCAGAAGCTCGTGGGCCGCCCCGGCACCAAGGAGTACGGGCCGCTTTCGGTGCTGGCCCAGCTCTGCGCCAAGCTCACACGGCTGGCGGTGCTCGGCCCCGGCTCCTTCCGTCCCTCGCCCAAGGTGGATTCGGTGGTGCTCCAGTTCGATCCCCGCGCGGACGCGCCGGATCTCGAGACGCGCAGACGCCTGCTGGCGCTGCTGCATCGCGCCTTCACCCACCGCCGCAAGACCCTCTCCAACACGCTGGGAGCCGAAGCCGTGCTGGCCGCGGGCCTGGACCCATCCTTGAGGCCCGAGGCGCTGGCGCCGGACGCCTGGCTCCACTTGGTGCGACAATGGCCCCATGGACTTTGAAACCTGGATGGAACACCCCCTGAGCGGGGACCTGCGCCTGGTGCCCATCGGCGGCCTCGGCGAATTCGGCATGAACGCTTTGGCCGTCCACACGCGGCGGGATCTGCTGCTGGTGGACTGCGGCCTGCTGTTCCCCTCAGAGGACCAGCCGGGCATCGACCGCATCGTGCCGGACTTCGCGTACCTGGAGCCCTTCGCGGACCGCATCCGCGGCGTGGCGCTCACGCACGGGCATGAGGACCACATCGGCGCGCTGCCCTACTTCCTCCACCGCTGGCCAGTGCCGGTCTATGGCACGGCGTTCACGCTGGGCCTGGTGGAAGGCAAGCTGAAGGAGCACGGGCTGGACCTGGGACTGCTCCATGAGGTCGCGGATTTCGGCCGCGTGGACTTTGGCAAGGACCTCGCGGTGGAGTGGATCCCCATCACCCACAGCATCCCCCATGCCTGCTGCCTGGCCATCCACACGCCCCAGGGCGTGGTGGTCCACAGCGGCGATTTCAAGATCGATCCCACGCCCGTGGACGGCCGCCTCACGGGTTTCTCGCGGTTGAACGAGCTGGGCGAATCGGGCGTGCGCATGCTGCTCTCCGATTCCACCAACGCCTTCCGCTCCGGCCGCGCGCCCTCGGAAGCCATTTGCCGCGAAGGCTTGGAGGACGCCTTCGAGGCCACGGATGGCAAGCTCATCGTCGCCACCTTCAGCTCCAACATCCACCGCATCCAGATCCTCCTGGAGCTGGCGGCGAAGCACGGCCGCAAAGTGGTGGCCCTGGGCCGGAGCCTGGAGCGCGCGCTGGGCCTGGCGAAGCGGCTGCGCATCATGGACATCCCGGCGGACATCCTCATCGAGCCGTCCGAGGCGGTGTCCTTCCCTTCATCACAGCTGCTCATCGTCTGCACAGGCAGCCAGGGCGAGCCCATGAGCGCGCTGGCCCGCATGCTGCGCGGCGAGATGAAGGGCATCAAGCTCGCGAAGGGCGACCGGCTCGTGCTCAGCTCGCGCCCCATCCCCGGCAACGAGGTGCCCATCGCGCGCATGCTGGACGCGGCCGCTCGCTACGGCGTGGAGACGGACATCTCGGGCTTCGGCCCCATCCATGCCACGGGCCACGGCCACCGGGACGACATGCGCGAGCTCATGCGGGCGGTGCGGCCCGCTCACTTCGTGCCCGTCCATGGCGCCTACCGCAACCTCCAGGCCCATGCGCGGCTGGCCCGCGAGGAAGGCTGGCTGGAGCAGCAGGTGACGCTGCTGGATGGCGGCGAGTGCCTGCGTGTCACGGAGGACGCCATCCTGATCGCGGGCTCCGTGCCCGTGGGACGGTTGCTCGTGGATGAGGGTGTGGATCACGCGGTGGACGCCCAGGTTGTGAAGGACCGTCTGATCCTCCAAGAGGACGGCGTCATCTTCGCCACGGTGCAGCTGGACGGGCGCGGAGGCCTGGCCTCGGAACCCATGGTCGTCTCGCGCGGCTTTGTGGTGCGCAGCGATGACGAAGCCTACGGGGAGATCCTGAAGGACGCCATCAAGGCCGCCATGGACACGGCGCCGAAGGATGTCCGCAAAGATCCGGAGGCGCTCCGCGATCTCCTGCGCCAAGCCATCCGCCGCGCCGTCCGCAAGACCACGGGCACAAGGCCCATGGTGGTGCCGGTGGTGATCGAGGCGTGAAGCCTCACGCCTGAATTCAGGATCCCCGCCGCTCCTGGCGGCGCTCGCGCAGGGCGTCCATCACCTTCTTGTTGAGGTCGTCCACCATGAGGATGAGCCGCGCCTGCTGGGCGGGGCTGAGTCCCTGGCGGATGTCGCTCTCGAAACGGCGTTTGGATTCCATCTGCTGGTCGCGCAGGTCCATGAACTGATCTAGAAGGGGCTTGATGAGGGCGCTCTTGCGGTCCTCGGGCTCCGGCCCCATGAGGATGTCGTTGAAGCGCAGGCGCAGCGCGGCGATCTGGCGCTGGCGCTGGAAATGCTCCTGGTCGAACTGCGCCCAGCGCTGGGCGATGACTCCGGCCTTGCCGGGATCCAGGCCGAGCCCTTCTTCCAGCCGCTTGGCGCGGAAGCGCAGGAGGGGACGCGGGTCCGGCTGGCCGTCCTCTTTCTCCTGAACAGGTGGAGACGGCGGTTCCTGGCGTGGCCCAGGGGCCTGGACCAGCAGAGCGGGGAGCAGGAAGGCCTGGATCACTTGTGACCCCTTTCAGGCGCGGGCGCGTCGACCTTGGACTTGTCCAGGGACGAGACAAGCTCCTTCATCTCTGAGGGGCTCAGGCTGCCCAGCTCCGCTAGATCCTCATCGCGGTCATGGAAGGGCAGGGCCCGGTCCTGGCCCCCGGGATCCGCGGGCTGCACCGTCTGCTGGGCCATGGGCTGGAGCACGGGCGGCGCGGGTGTGGCGCGGCCCGCGAGGTAGCCGCCCACGCCCGCGGCCATGAGGATCCCGGCGGCGGCGGCCCAAACCCAGCCGGGCAGGGAGCGGCGCGTCCTGGCAGCGGGCAGCTTGCGCGCGATGCGGGCGGGAAGGCTCTCGAAGTAACCCGCGGGCGCCAAAGGCAGAGGTTCATCCTCCTGGGCCAGCAGCAGGACGCGCGCCTCGGCGCAGGCGGCGCAGATCCGCAGATGGGCTTCCGCCTCCAAGCCAGGTTCGAGGGCATCGGCCTGGAGGGCCGCGAGGGCCCGGGCGCAGGATTCCGGCAACGGGATCATTTCTTCATGCATGGGTCCGTTCATGGCCGGCCTCCCTGGCGGGCCGCGCTGACATGGCGGGTGAGGTTCTGGATGGCGTGGAAGATGTGGGCCTTCACGCTGCCCACGGAGGTGCCCATCTCCTGGGCGATGCGCTCGTATTTCCAATCGTTCTGCAGCTTCAGCATCAGCGCCTCCTTCTGGCGCTTGGGGAGCTTGGGCAGGGCCTCCCGGAGCAAGCGGCGGGCTTCGAGATCCAGGAGGGCATCCAGCTGATCGCCTTCCACCCGGAGGGAGGGATGTTCCATGCCTTCCTCGGTCTCCAGCGGCTCCTGGGGCCTGCGCATCCGTTCTCTGTAATTAAGAGCCTGGCGGGTGGCGATGGTGATGACCCAGGTGCGGAAGGAGGACTCGAAGCGGAAGCCGGGCAGGGCGCGGTACACACGGATGAAGGTCTCCTGGACCACATCATCCGCATCCGTGTGGTTCTTGAGGATGGAGAAGGCCTTGCCATAGACGTCGCGGGAGAAACGGTCCACCAGGCTGGAGAAAGCGGCCGTGTCGCCAGCCTGGGCGGAGGCCACCCATGCCTGGACTTCCGGCGCGTGATAGGGGCTGTCCTGGGGGGGGACTGTCGCCAATTCGGTCACGAAGCTCGTCATGGGGCCCGCCGTCACGGCTGGCACGAGCCAGCATGGCACATCTAATGGACCAGGGTAGGGTGGGCAGGGTTGAATAAGGATTCACCCGAGGATCCCCATGCGCGACCGCGTCACCCCCCTGCTGGACGCCGCCCAGATCCAGGCCAAGGTCCAGGAGCTGGGGGCCCGCATCGCCCAGGACTACGCGGGCAAGGATCTGGTCCTCGTGGGCCTTCTGAACGGGGTCTTCCCCTTCTTCGCGGACTTGGCCCGCGCCATCCCCCTGGAGGTGGACATCACCTTCATGCAGGTGACCAGCTATGGCGGGACCGAGAGCACGGGCGAGGTGCTCATCAAGAAGGATCTGGACCGCCCCATCCAGGGCCGCCACGCCCTCATCGTGGAGGACATCGTGGACACGGGCTTGACCCTCACCAAGGTCCGCAACCTCCTCATGGACCGCGAGCCGGCCTCGCTGAAGATCTGCACACTGCTGGACAAACCTTCGCGCCGCATCGCGCCCGTCCCTGTGGACTACATCGGCTTCACCATCAAGGATCTCTTCGTCGTGGGCTACGGTCTCGACTTCGACGGCCGCATGCGGAACCTCCCGTATGTCGGCGTGTACCAGCCGTGACCCGCCTCCCTGCCGCGCTCATCCTGCTCGCGGGCCTCACGGGCTGCGGTTACCGGCGCCTCGACCGGCAGCCCCACGCTCAACCGTGGATGCACAAGGGCGACACGGTGCGGCTGGCGCCCTTCGTGAACAAGACGGCCCGGCTGGGGCTGGATGACAAGCTGAGCAAGGCGTTGGAGTACCGCATCGTGGCGGCCTCGCCCTGGCGCCTTGTGGCCAGCAGCGAACCCGCGCGCTGGGTGCTTCAGGGCACGCTGGAGAAGATGGAGTTCCATCCCATCGGCCTCACGCTGGGCACCACGGGCGACAAGCGCAGCGCGGGCAATGCTTCGCGGGTGGAGGTGCTGATGGTGGCCAGCGTGGACCTGCTGGACGGCCAGACGGGCCAGGTGGTGCTCTCGCGCCCCGGTCTCACCTTCACGAACCAGTACCGCGTGGACCAGAACTTCGCCAGCTTCGACAGCCGCGAATCCGAAGTGTTGAACGGCCTCTCTGATGATTTCGCTGAAAGCATGTTGACCCAGCTGCTGGAGGGCTCGGAGTGACTTCCGCCGCCGCGCTCGCCGGTTGGGCGAAGCAGCCGTTCGCCCTCGTGCATGGCGAGGACGGCGATGGCCGCAAGGCCGCCGTGGCCGCCTGGAAGACCGCCCATGTGGAACCGGAGTGGGCCGACTGGAGCCTCACGATCTGCGGCGATGGCTGCCCCTGGGCGGAGGTGCAGAACGCCATGCAGGAGGCGCCCCCCATGGGCGTGGCGGCTCGCACGGTGATCGTGCCTTCCGCCGACAACCTCTTCGCCAAGCCCAAGGAGTTGCCACCGTCCATCAAGGCCTGGATGGAGAAGCCGCCCGCGGACCTCTGCCTGCTGCTGGTGGCTTGGGGCGCGCTCTCCGCCGCGCCGGGCAAGGCCCTGGGCGCGAAGCCCTGGACCGATTGGATCAAAGCGGGCCGCATCCTCAAGACCGGCATGTTGGAGGGCGATGAGCTCGTGGCCTTCCTGGATGCGGAGGCGAAGCGGCTCAAGCTGGATCTGGGTCCGCGTCCCAAGGAGCTGCTCGTGCAGCGCCTGGGCGGGCATCCAGGCCTCCTGCGCCGCGCGCTCGAAGTGCTCGACCTCCTCTGCGAAGACCGCAAGGTC
>DASRXV010000022.1:0-2457 GCA_035687325.1 Holophagaceae bacterium | reverse complement strand
CTTGTCCATGTGGGTGATGGCTTCGCCGCCCCACACGCGAACGCCGCGGTAGAGCTGCTGAAGGTGGGAGTGGGTCTGGCCGAAGGCATCGGTGTGGACCTTTGCCGGGGCCAGGGTCGCGTCAGCGTCGAGGCCGAAGTCAGCGCGGCGGGCCATGATGTGCGCAGCCGAAGCCTGGGCGCGGACGCCTTCCTGGGCGCGGATCTGGTCGAGCTGGTCGGGAGCCATCTGGGGGATGGCCGCGACCGCGGGAGCTGCCACGAGAAGCGTGGACAGGGCGGAGAGGGACAGGCTCGTTCGGGTCGCCAAGGCAACCTCCGTTTAAAGGGATTGGGGGTGGAGCCGCGCATGCGCGCGGATATTCCGCGCCCCGCCGGCTGACATGGATTGGAAAGAGCTGGAAAGCGGATCCAACCCTGCTCTCACGCATTCAGATCTAACGAGTTAAGTTTGATGAAATCGCGTGTTCACAAACTGCAATATCGTATTTTTCATGTGTATAGACGCGAAAACGAATGCCGCAAATCATGGCAAGCAGAGAGGATCTGAAATCCCCATGACAAAACCAGGCTAGGGAGCGCCCTCAGCGATTCCTAGTGCCGCGGTCGCGCCGGGGCGATGCCTTTTTCCGTCCAGGCTTCAGTCCTTCGCCCACATCCATCACACGGCGCACGGGGGCGGCCTCGCCTTCCTCGCCCTTGCCCTTCTTCTGGATGCTGAGGCGCAGGGGCGTGCCCTTGAACCCGAACTGGTCGCGCAGCCTGTTCTCCAGGTAGCGCATGTAGCTGAAGTGGAGGCCGCGGTCCGTGTTGGACTTGATGACGAAGGTGGGGGGGCGCACGCCGACTTGGGTCATGAAGAAGAGCTTGGGCACCTTGCCCTCCGTGGCTGCGGGCGAGAAGGCCCCGACGGCCTCCCGCAGGAAGCGGTTCAGCTCGCCGGTGGGGACGCGCTTGGCGTGGCATGCGGCGACTTCCTCGATGAACTCGAACAGCTTCGGCACCCGCTGGCCCGTGAGAGCGGAGACGAACACCATGGGCGCGTGCTGGAGGAAGCCCAGATCGAAGCGGATCTTCTCCTCCACGGCCAGCGTCGTGAAGGTGTCCTTCTCCACGAGGTCCCACTTGTTGAGGACGAGGATGACGGCGGCGCCGGCCTCCTGCGCGTAGCCGGCGATGACGGCGTCCTGGTGCGTGACGCCTTCCACCGCGTCCAGCACCATGAGGCTCACATCGGCGCGGGCCATGGCCTGCTTCGCCTTGAGGATGGAGAGGATCTCGGCGCCCTGGTTCGTTTTGCCCTTGCGGCGGATTCCGGCGGTGTCGATGAGGCGGAAGTCGCGGTCGTTGTAGTGGAAGACGGTGTCCACGGTGTCGCGGGTCGTGCCGGCGATCTCGCTCACGAGGCTGCGCTCGTAGCCCAGCAGGCGGTTCGCCAGGCTGCTCTTGCCCACATTGGGCCGGCCGATGAAGGCGAAACGGAGCTCGGTGCTCGCTTCCGGCACCGCCGCTTCTTCCGGCGTGAGATGGAAGGGGAGGCGCGCGATCACCTCATCGAGCAATTCGGGAGTGCCGCGTCCATGGGCGGATGAGATGACCACCATGGGCTCGAACCCGAACGAGTAGAAGGCCGCGTCCGGCGCGCCGCCTTTCATGCCGTCCGACTTGTTCACGGCGAGGATGACTGGCTTGCCCATGCGCTGGAGGCGCTGCGCGATCTCCTCGTCGCCCGTGGTGCAGCCGTCATGGCCGTCCACGAGGAAGACGACCACATGCGATTCGGCAAGCGCCCGCTCGGCCATGCGCGTGATGCCGGAGGTGATGACATCGTCGCCTTCGAAATCCAGGCCCCCGGTGTCCACCAGCTCGAAGACCTCGGAAGGCTGGTCCTCGTCGTCGAGGACCGTGACGAGGCCGTAGCTGCGGTCGCGGGTCATGCCGGGCAGGTCATGGACCAGCGCCGCCCGGCTGCGGGTGAGCCGGTTGAAGAGGGTGGACTTGCCCACATTGGGGCGGCCACAGAGGGCGACGCGGGGGAGTTTCATGAGGAAGTCAGTGTCGCATGGGGATTGGGTGCGGGATGCGCTCGGGCTTCGCCCATCGCGTCGGATGAGCTCCCGCGGCGGAGCCGATCCACACGACCAGGCGGGGTTGACGGGGCTCGACCATTCGCCAAAGGCTAATAGGACCGCACGCGCAGCGTGGCGGCCCCGCAGGGGCGAGGGCTGCAGGCCCGAGTCGGCATATTGCGGCATAGCCGCGCTCGCGGGTCCGAGCCCCGTCAACCCCGCAAAAAAAACGCACCCGTGAGGGTGCGTTTTGGCGGGGTTGACGGGGCTCGAACCCGCGACTTCCAGCGTGACAGGCTGGCACTCTAACCGACTGAGCTACAACCCCAGGTTTTCAACACCAGCAGGACTGGTGGGCGATGACGGGCTCGAACCGCCGACATGCTGCG
>DASRXV010000021.1:0-37903 GCA_035687325.1 Holophagaceae bacterium | reverse complement strand
CGATGGGCCTCGCGCAGGCGGCGCAATGGGGCTTGCCGGTGCGGGCGAAGAGGAGGCGCAGGTAGTCGTAGATCTCCGTGACGGTGGCCACGGTGGAGCGTGGGTTCTTGCTCGTGGTCTTCTGTTCGATGGAGATGGCGGGGGAGAGGCCTTCGATGGAGTCCACATCGGGCTTCTCCATCTGGTCCAGGAACTGCCGCGCATAGGCCGACAGCGACTCCACATAGCGACGCTGGCCTTCGGCGTAGAGCGTGTCGAAGGCCAGGCTCGATTTGCCGCTGCCGGAGAGACCCGTGATGACCACCAGCTTGTTCCGCGGGATCACGAGGTCGACATTTTTCAGATTGTGCTCGCGGGCACCTTTAATTGTGATCGCTTCCATGCCAGCCTCGGCCTTCCAGCTTACGCTAAAAGTTCGCCTCCCTCTCTAGGCCTACCCTGGAAGGGGATTCCATGGCCGCGCCGTACACAGCTCCCTGGAAAGCCTGGTCCGCCGAACAGGCTGGAGTCCGGGCTGGAGAGGTGGAGCCCATCCACCGGCTGCGGGTGGCCACGGGCCGTCTTGGAGCGGCCCGCGAGCTGATGGGTGCCAAGCCATCGCGCCGTCTCGCCGAGCTGAGGGAGGCTCTAGGCCAGGTGCGGATCTGGGATATGCACCGCGCTTTGCTGCTGGAGCTGGCTGTCCCGCCTGGTGACCGAGCCGAGGCCGGGTGGTTCGAGCTGCTGGCGTGGATCGGCCGGTGCCGGCACCGGGAGCTGAAGGCCCTCGGCCGCCGCTTGAACGGCCCCGCTTTGCGGCGCTGCGCCGCCCCACCCGTGCCGGAGGCGCGTGAACTCGAACCCGCCCTGGCACGCGTGGCCGGGGGGGAAGAGAACCCCGAAATCCTGCATGCGCTGCGCATCGCCCTCAGGCGGCACCGCTACGCCTTGGAGTGGCGGGATCCGGATTCTCCCCTGCTCGCCCCCCTGCGGAATCTGGGAGATGCCTTGGGCCTGCACCGGGACTGGCTCCAGCTGGAGCGTCTTCTCGCCGACCGTGAACATCGGTGGCTTAAGCGGGGCAGGAAGGGCTTGGCGGCCGGGCTCCGGGAGCTGGGCTTCGCCGCGTCCCTCCGTCGGAAGTCCGCTTCCGCCGCCCTGGCCCCTTTCGCCGAGGCCCTTCGCGCTGCCGCGGGACCCTAGACTGGGAGGATGGAGTTCCGCCCCCTGGCCTGGCTGAGGAGCCTGCACGCCAAGCTCTTCATCGTGACGGCGCTGGTCACCAGCGCCCTCACCATCGGCGTGGCCTATTCCATCGTCCGCAACAGCCGCCGCGAGTTCCAGGACTACACGCGCCGCATCGTCGTGGAGGCCGCGCGGACGGTGGAGACAGACATCGTGCAGCGGGATCCGCAGTTCAAGGACCCTCGCAAGCTGGAGGAGCTGCTCCAGAGCATCGCGGGGGAGGACCGGGCCGTCTTCCAGATCGATGTCTTCAAGCGCGTGGATAACGGCAAGGTGGAGCTGGTGCGCTCCAGCGGCGAAGAGGACCAGGTGGATTGGAACCCGGACCTGGGCAGCTATCTGGACATCCAGGGACCCCAGAACGCGCTGGTGGATCTCGAAGGCGGCGGACGCGCCTGGAAATGCTACCTCCCCATCGCGAACCCGCGGCCGCACCGGCCCAGCATCGGCCTGATCCGCGCCTACTGCGACCTGGAGCGCTGGGAGGCTGTCTGGAGCGCGAACCTCCAGAAGACCTACCGCACTTTGCCGCCCGTGCTGGCGGGCGAGTTCATCCTGCTCTGGGTGATCCTGCGCTGGCTCATCAGCGATCCGCTGGCGGGGCTCGTGAAGGCCATGGAGCGCCTAGAACAGGGCGAGGCCGACGCGCGCGCGGAGGTGCAGCGGCGAGACGAGCTGGGCTACCTCGCGGCGCGCTTCAACGCCATGGCGCAACGGCTCCAGCGCGCCTCACGGGAGCGCGAAGACCTCATCCGCGAGATCCAGCAGCTCAACGCGGGGCTCCAGGACCGCATCGGCACGGCGCTGGGCGAATTGCAGGATAAGAACGACGAGCTGGGCCAGCTGGTGGAGCGCGTGAGCCTGCTGCGTGAGGAGCTGAGCCAGCAGGAGCGGCTCGCCGTGGCGGGCCAGCTCAGCGCCACCTTCGCCCACGAGGTGGGCACGCCCCTCAATCTCGTGAACGGCCACCTGCAGATCCTCCAGTCCCAGGCGGGATTGCCCGAGAAGGCCACGGAACGCCTCGGGCTGATCCAGTCCCAGATCCAGCGCGTGAGCGACATCGTGCGGCGCCTACTGGATATGACCCGGCGGCCCCAGCTTTCGAAGGGCGAGCTGCATCTGGAGGCTTTCCTCCAAGACCTCCAGGCCCTCTGGGCTCCCACCGTCGCCACCCACGGGGTGCAGGTGCACCGCCTCGTGCCGCCTGATTGCGTGCTGGACGCGGACCGCAAGCAGATGGAGCAGCTCTTCCTGAACCTCGTGAACAACGCCCTCGACGCCATGCCGGGCGGCGGCACTGTCACGATTCGCGCCGCGCGGCTCCAGGGCCCCGAAGGCCTCTGGGAGATCCGCGTGGAGGACAGCGGCCAGGGCATCACCGCAGAAGCGCTGCCTCAGGTCTTCAAGCCCATGTTCACCACCAAGCCCGAAGGCAAGGGCACCGGCCTGGGTCTCCCCATCTGCCGCGAAATCGTCCGCGGCCACGGCGGCGACATCCGCATCGAGAGCGCGCCCGGCAAGGGCACGGCGGTGGTGTTCACGCTGCCGGAGGCGAAGATGGTGGCGGCGGTTTAAATATCTACCACTTCCACCGCGCCCAGTTCCTCGCCCAGAAACCGGCTGCCCACTTCCTGTAAGCGGCTGCTGGCGTCGGTGAGGAGGACTTTCAGGTCGCCGCGGGGGCCTTCGCGCTTGGCGCCGCGCTCCGCCAGCAGCTCCTCCACGCCCGCCGCGGCGGCTTCGCCGCTGTCGATCCAGGCCATTCCGGGATGGGCCTTTTCAAGGCTCGGGCGCAGCACGGGATAATGCGTGCAGCCGAGCACGATGGTCTTCACGGACGGAGGGAGCGAAACGAGGTAGCGGCGGCAGGCCTCCACCGTGAGCGCGTCGTCCAGCCAGCCTTCTTCGGCGAGAGCCACGAGCAGCGGACAGGCGACGGCGTGGATGTCCGCATCGGCCCGACGCTGGCGGATGGCCCTTTCATAGGCGCCGCTCTGCACGGTGGCAAGGGTTCCGATGACACCGACGGGGCCTTCGACTTTCGCGGCCGCTTCGGCGCCGGGCTCAATAACGCCGACGACAGGCACGGGGCTTTCGCGCTTCAGGGCTTCCAGCCCGTGCGCGCTGGCCGTGTTGCAGGCGATGACGAGCAGCTTGGGGTCGAACCGCTGGAGGATGGCGCCGGCCTGCAATGTGTAGCGCTCGATGGTGGCGTGGCTCTTGGTGCCATAAGGGACGCGGGCGGTGTCGCCGAGGTAGATGATATGTTCCGACGGCAGCCGCTTGCGCAGCGCGTGGACGACCGTGAGGCCGCCGATCCCCGAATCGAAGACACCGATGGGACGGGGATCGCTCACACGCGCTCCGCGAGGATGGCGATCCAGGCTCCTTCGCGGCGCACTTCGAGAAGGTGCAGGTCCGCAGCGGCGAGGCTCAGGAGCGCCTCATCCTCCCGCTCTGCGAGGATGCCGGAGGCGATGAGGCGGCCGCCCTTGGCAAGGCGCGACACGAGGTCCGGCAACAGCTCCTGGATGGTTTCCAGGAGGATGTTGGCAAGCACCAGGTTCCACGGCCCCGTCGCACGAGCGTCTTCCAGGTCGCCCACGAAGGAGGTGAAGGGCGCGACGCCCTTCAACGGCTCTGCGTTCATCTCGATGAGTTCCGTCATGGCGGGGCCGCAGTCGGGATCCAGGTCGAAGGCCACTAAGTTTCGCGCGCCCAGGTGGTAGGCAGCCAACGCGAGGATGCCCGTGCCCGCGCCCACATCAAGGCCAGGGCCCTTCAACTCGCCCCGCGCGGCAAGGCCCTCCAGCAGTTCCATGCAAAGCCGCGTGGTCTCGTGGCCGCCGGTGCCGAAGGCGAGGCCGGGATTCACGACGATGGTGATGCGGTCGGATGCGACGGGATCGGTGTCCCAGAGCGGCTTCACGAGGAAGCGCGTGCCCACTTCGATGCGGCCGAAGCCCTCGCGGCTCTTGGCCAGCCAATCCTCATCGGCGAAGGTTTCCGCGGCTTCCAACGCCACGTCCGGGAAGGCCGCGAGGCCCTGCGCATCCGGCGCATCCATCTCCGGCGGGAAGTAGGCGTAGAAGGCGTGGGGCGGGTCCGCATCGCGATAGAAGGCCGAAGCGCCATGCTCCGACAGCC
Organism: Holophagaceae bacterium; assembly: GCA_035687325.1. Classification (GTDB taxonomy): domain Bacteria; phylum Acidobacteriota; class Holophagae; order Holophagales; family Holophagaceae; genus JAFDVN01. The sequence goes on along the minus strand of DASRXV010000021.1, from coordinate 33,532 downwards.
AATCGCCCAGGCGCTCTTCGAGCGCATCGGGAACCGTCATCCGCCACCGGAGATGTGTCGCCATCTCTACAGGCTACCAGCGGCTCAGTCCGTCGCCGCTTCCTCGTCCTGGATATCCAGCCGCTTCATCTTTTCCAGGAAGGTGGTGCGCTTGAGGCCCAGCAGTTCCGCGGCCCGCTTCTTGTTGCCGCGCGTCACGGCGAGGCTCTGGAGCATGAGCTTCTTCTCCAGGTCCGTGACCACCTGGTTGAGGTCGAGGCCATCCGGCCCGATGTCGAAGGCGGAGTCCTCGGACGGTGCCGGCGGCAGGAAGGGGGCAGCGGGGATCGAAGCCGTCACGGCGGCCATCTCCTGAGGGACGCCTTCTTCCAGGAGGAACGCGAAGTCCTCCCGCACGAGCACGGGGCGCTTGGCGCTGAGCACGATGGCGCGCTCGATGGCGTTCTCCAGCTGGCGCACATTGCCGGGCCAGGGCAGGGCCATGAGCAACGGGTCCACACTCGGGTGCAGCGCCTTCGGGTAGAGCCCGTGCTCCCGCGCCTTGCGCGTCATGAAGTGCTGGGCGAGGAAGGGGATCTCCTCGCGGCGGCCCCGCAACGGCGGCAGGGTGATGGGCACCACTTCGAGGCGGTAATAGAGATCCTCGCGGAAGCGGCCCTCCTTCATGAGGGCGCGGAGATCGGCGTTGGTGGCGGCCACCACGCGCACATCCACCTTCACGGGCCCGCCGCCGCCCAGGGGCTGGACCTCCCGCTCCTGCATGACGCGCAAAAGGCGCACCTGTGCCGAGAGCGGCATGGTGGCCACCTCGTCCAGGAAGATGGTGCCGCCGTGGGCCTCGCGGAATTTGCCGGCCGTGTCCTTGCGGGCGTCCGTGAACGCGCCCTTGGTGTAGCCGAAGAGCTCGCTCTCCAGGAGGTTCTCGGGGATGGCGCCGCAGTGGACGGGCACGAAGGGGCCATCGGCCTCCGCACTGAGACGATGCACGGCGCGGGCCACCACTTCCTTGCCGGTGCCGCTCTCGCCGAGAAGCAGGACGGTGGCCTTGGTGGCGGCGGCTGCGCGGGCCCGCTGCATCACTTCCTGCATAGGGGCGCTCATGGCCACGAGACCGTAGTGCAGGGCCTGGCTGGCCGTGAGCTGCGTGGTGTGGCCGGAGCGCGGGCGCAGGCCCGGCAGCGGCGGATCCATGGTGAGCAGGCCCCATCGCACGCTGCCCAGATCGCTCCAGGCCGTGAGGCTCTTGGCGTTGACCGTCCCCGGCTTCCGCACGAGGAGGATGGGCAGGGCGCCCACCTCCGGTGCCAGGCGGGCCAGCTCGGGCGGGGGCCATTCGCCATCGGCGCTCACCACCCAGAGATCCGTCTCCTTCGGCGGCAGGCTGGGCGAGGCGGCGCGGTCCACGCTCACCTCCCATTGGGAGGCCCACGCGGAATCGCAGCCCTCGGTGGGCGCGCCCAGGGTGGACCAGTGCAGGCGGGGGAGGGATCGCATCGGAAGGGGCTTTGGGACATCCTGCCACGGCATCCCGAATGCCGCTAGGATCGCTGCGACGGGAGGTTCCCATGGCGCTCACGGAATCCGGCATGACTGCGCTGGAGACGCTCTGTCCCGATTTCCGGTTGCCGGGCGTGGACGGGCGCGACTGGGGCCGGGACGACTTCCGCTCCGAGCTGCTGCTGGTCGTCGTGATGTGCAACCACTGCCCCTATGTGCAGGCGGTGGACGACCGCATCAACCTGCTGGCCATGGCCTGCGCGGGGCGCTGCGATGTGGTGGCCATCAACCCTAACGACGCCACGGCCTATCCGGAGGACGGCTTCGAGGCCATGAAGGACCGCGCCGCTCTGAAGGGCTATGCCTTCCCCTACCTCCAGGATGTGGACCAGTCCGTGGCGCGCGCCTTCGGGGCGCTCTGCACGCCGGACTTCTTCCTCTATGACCGGGGACGCAGGCTGCGCTACCGGGGCCGCCTGGACGACAACTGGAAGGACCCGGACGGCGTGAAGAAGCGCGATTTGAAGGAGGCCATAGAAGCGCTGCTAGAGGGCCGGGAACCAGACACCTTGCAGCGGCCCTCCATGGGTTGCTCCATCAAGTGGAAGCACTGAAAGTGGTCTTCACATTTCTTGACGGAACCTGCGTGGAGCCCTGAGGCACACTGGAGGGTACGCCTCCGGTGATCCCATGTTCTTCCCGCCCGCCCTCCAAGTTCCTGTGCAAGCCCCCGCACCGAAAGCGGCCAAGCCGGATCTGCCGCCGGACTTCCAGGATTCCTTCCGCTTCGTCGTGCGGCCCTGGGGCTGGACGCATCTGGGCAGCGTCGGCCCGCGTGAGAAGGCCGCGCACACCTGGGAGCTGGAGAATCTCAGCGGCCAGCCCATCGTTTTCAGGGTGGCGGATCTGTCCCCTGGCGTGGTGGTGGCGGGCGATCCCTTCAAGGAACCCATCCCCTCCCACGGGAAACGGGCCTTCACGATCCAGGTGGACGCCACGGACTGGGAGGGCTTCCAGCAGCGCGGCATCCGGCTCGTGTCGGACGATCCCAAGCAGCCAGTCTACAAGGTGCTCTTCGACATGACGGTGCGCCCGGACCTCACGGTGGACGCGGTCCAGAAAAAGCTAGGCGGCATGGCCCCCTACGAATCGCCGCAGGCGGTCTTCCGTTTCAAGCGCGAGACGGGCGACCCGCTGGAGATCAAACTGGCCTCGCAGCTTCCGGCCTATGTGGAGCCGGAGATCGCGCCCATGGGCGCCTCCGCCGAGCTGCGGCTCACGCTCCGCGCCTCGAAGGTGCCCGCGGGCCAGCTCTCGGGCCTGGAGGTCGTGAAGGTGAGCACCAACGCGCCGAAACAGCCCGCCTTCGACCTCTACCTCGATTGGTCCATCGCCTTGCCCGTGCAGCCCGCGCCCACCCGGCTAGTGTTCGCCGATCCGAAGACGCGGACGCTTGAACTCAAACTCACGGGCGTTGCGGCCTTCAAGGTCGTGTCCGCGGATCTCCAGGCGACGGGCTTCTCCCTCGATGCCCTGCCCCGCGAGGCGGCAAAGACGCAGGTTCTCACGCTCCACCGGGACCGCGAGGACGCCAAGGACGGCTTCCTCGTCCTCACCCTCTCCGGCGTGGAGGATCCCCTGAAGATCCCCGTGATCTGGGCCGACCCGTCGAAGAAGTGATCAGATCTTCCCGGCCCCATCGCGGAGGTCGAGCGTCAGCTTGATGATCTGGCTTCCCCGGACGACTGTGATCTCCACCTTGTTCTTGAGATCCGCCTGCTCCAGATAGGCCACCAGCTCGCCGTAGGTACCCATGCGGTGGCCATCAATGGCGATGATGACATCTCCGATGGAGACGATCTGCTGCTTGGCGTCGGTGACGGTCCCGCGCAGGCCCGCCCGGGCCGCAGGGGATCCCGGCTCAACATGGTTGACGACCACGCCTTGCTCCACGCCGAGCTGGCGCGCCTGGATATCGACGAGGGTATCGAAGCCCATCCTGGGCCGGACCAGGGGTCCGCGGCTGATGAGCAGGGGGACGATCCGGTTGAGTGTGTCGATGGGGATGGAGAACCCGATGCCCACCGAGGCCCCGGTCGCGGCGGGAATGTACGCGTTCATGCCGATGACGCGCCCGGCGGTGTCCAGCAATGGTCCGCCGCTGTTGCCGGGGTTGATGGCCGCGTCCGTCTGGATGACATCCGTGATGTTGGTGTTGAACTGGGTGGGCAGCGTGCGGTTGAGCGCGGAGACGACACCGGTGCTCAGGGTGTGGTCCAGGCCCCAGGGATTGCCGATGGCGAGGACGCCCTGCCCGACTTCCAACTCCCTGCTGCTGCCAACAGGGAGGGGGTTCAGGTCTTCGAGCGGAGCGAAGACCTGGAGCACCGCCGTGTCGTAGGCGAGGCTGAAGCCGATGACTCGGGCTTGGTAGGTCTTGCCATTGGCGAGGGTGACACGCACCTCCGCCGCATCGCCGATGGTGCCGTCCTTCTCCACGGAGACGACATGGAAGTTGGTCACCACATGGCCTCTGTCGTCCCAGACCCAGCCCGTTCCGGTGCCGGCGGGGACCCTTGTCACATCGCCCGTGTACTGGTTCACCTCGTCCGCCAAGGTCGAGACATAGACCACCGAGGGCTTGGCCTCTTTGAAACGGCGGATGGTGTTCAGCTCCTCCGGCAGCAGGCGGCCTTTGGGCGCGGGCAGGCGGGGCTTGGCGCCCTTGCGGTAGAGGGCGATGATGGCGTCCTCCTGGGCCGTGAGACCGGACTTCTTCGGCTGGGCGGGCGCCGGGCCCCCTTGGGAGAAAAGGGAGGAGACGACCACCAAAGCGGAAAGCGGAGCGAGGGCGAAGCGGGATTGGACCATGCAGAACCTCGATTTCCAGTGTGGACGATGCTGCGCCGATGAGCGAGGCGGGCTAGTTTAGGAACATCAACCTCCCCATGGTCCGCCTCCCGCGTCTCGCGCCCTCCCGGTTGGGAGCCCTGCTCCTGGCCGGGGCCTTGGCCGTCACGGCCTTCCTGTGGTGGCGGTCCCGCCCGGCGGAACCTTTCCGGGTCGTCCTCAGCGCTCTGAGCGGTCCCTCGGACGGGCTGGATCTCAGCCAGCGCCGGGCTCTCCGCGACTGGGTGCAGTGGCAGTTGGAGGCGGGGGGATGCACAGTCCTGCTGCCGGGAACCATCCTGCCCAAAGATCTCCCGTCCCGGACCCGGATGCTGGAGCTCCGTCCCCGGCGCGTCGGCGACCAGCTCGCGCTGGGCTGGCGGCAGGCGAAGGCCGGGGACCTGGCGGATCAGGGCGAGGAGGCCTGGGCCGAGCAGATGTCGCCTGCGCGGGAACCCGCCCTCGCCATGCGCGCCCTCTTCTCGAGTCTGCCCCTTCCGGCGGGCTCACAGCTTCCGGAACGGCTGCTCACGCGGCGCGCGGACACCTTCTGGCATCTCATCGACGCCGTGGGTGCGAACCGCGACACCACGCGGCTTTCCAGCGGCTACGACCTGGCCCTCTCGGCCACGCGGGACGAGCCGGACTGCGCCATGGCCTGGATGGTGCTCGGGGATCTGCAATACCGGCGGATGCTCGTCGCGCCCGAATCCGATCCCACGGGGCAGGCCACAGCGGAACGCCACTTCCGCCGGGCCCTGGAACTGGCGCCTGCCACGCCGCAGGCCATCTTCCTGCTGGCGCAGCTGAAGGTGGATTCTGGTGACCATGCCGCGGCCTTGCAGGAGCTGTCGGCGGGCCTCCGGAACCGGCCCCGGGCCCTCTCCCTGCGCTCCGCGCTTGTCTACGCCGCGCGGACGGCAGGTCTCATGGGGCTGGCGCGTGAGGCCCTGGCGCGCATGGATGACCTGGTGCCCGAGGGCCTGCAGGCCAGCACGGCGGAGAACGCCTGGCTCTACCTCGGCAACCGGCCGCGTTTCGAGGCCAGCCTCCAGACCTCGCCGGACGAGCCCCGGAGCATAGTAGCCTCCTTCTACCGGGGCTATCTCGCGCTGGCGGACGGGAACACCGGCGCGGCGGCGGCCTGGTTCCACCGCAGCGGCGGCATGAGCAGCTACAGCCAGTTCACCGATCTCGCGGAGGTCTTCGAGCTCATCGCCACCTCCCAGCCCGACGCCGCGCGCGCCCGTCTGCGGCGGCTGGCCGACAACCGCGCGGGTCTGCGGGTGCCCGATGGCGAGTTCACTTTCAAGCTGGCGGAGGCCCACGCGCTGCTGGGCGAGGCCACCGCGGCTCAGGACGCCGCCGAGAAGGCTTTCGCGCAAGGCTTCGGCTGCACCACCTGGTACGAACAGAGCCCCTTCCTGGGCGCCATCCGCGGCACGCCCCGCTGGCGCGCCCTCATCTCCCACCTGCTGGACCGGCAGCGCCTCCTGGAGCGGAACTTCCCGCCCTCGGCCTTCGCATGACCCGGCGCATGCTCCCCCTCACCCTTCTGCTCGCGACCTTCGCGGCGCTCTCTGCCGGCGCCTTCGGATGGCGGCGCGCGCACCGCGCCACTCACACCCATCGGGCGCTGCTCCTGGATCCCGTCGTGGAGGAGGGGATCACCTCCTTCGAGGCCCAGTCCCTCGGATCGCTGCTCATGGACGCGTTGGAAACCCGCGCGGGCATGGCTGTCACACCCCTGCCCAGGTTGCCGGAACCCTATCAGCCGGAGGGCGGCCTGCTCCTCCTGCGGACCCGCGTGGCGCGGAGGGGCGCGGACCTGAGCCTCACCCTGGAATGGGCGGAGCTGGGCCCGGGGCACGACGGAGCTTGGCATGTGACCGCGCCACCCCCCGGCGCGCCGGACGCGGCCATCGAGACCGCGCTGGACGCGCTGCCGCTCGAGCCGACCCCTGCGGATCCGGCCCTGCTCCCCCACGATCCAGGGCGGTTCTGGGAGCTCCTGAAGGCCGATGGCGCGGTCTACAGCAATGTGGATCTGGACAGCGCCCTCGCCCTCACCCAGCGCCTGGCCGCCGAGGAGCCCCGCTGCGCGGCCATCCAGGCCTCCATGGCCCACCTGGACACCCTGCGCATCCTCCAGGATCCGCAGCCCCTCGATGGCCATGTGGACCTCGCGCTCGCAGCCGCGGACCGGGCCCTCGCACTCCTCCCCGGCTACCCGCGGGCGCTGCGCTTCGCCTCCCGCCTGCTCTCGGACCAAGGCCGCCAGGATGAGGCTCTGAACCGCCTGCGGGAGGGGCTGCGCCTCCACCACCGTTCCCTGAACCTCCTCCTCGCGCTCGATTACGCGACCCGCACGGCGGGCCTGTTGGACATCGCCCTTGGAGCGCGGGAGCGGATGGCGGCGCTGTGGACCGGAGCCCCCGTGGCGCCGCCCGTGGGCTTCACCTATCTCTACGCGGGGCACCCGGACGCCTTCGAAGCCAGCCTCCAGACGCCTCCGGGCCTTCGGCCGGACGGCTTCACCGCCTTCAACCTCGGCTACGCGGCCCTCATCCGCGGCAGACGCGAGGACGCCGCCCGGCGCTTCCAGGACGCCGAGCAGGATGCGGCTACCGAAGGCCATTTCCGCGCCCTCGCGAAGATCTTCCGCTTCCAGATCGAGGGCAGGACCGCCGACGCGCGGCAGGCGCTGGATGTGCTGGACCGCTCGCGCATGGGCCTGCAGGTGCCCGATGGCGAGTTCACCTTCACCATGGCCGAAGCCGCCGCCTTCCTGGGCGAGGAGGGGCTCGCCATGGATCTCGCCCAGCGCGCCTTCAGCCAGGGCTTCGTCTGCGCCTCCTGGTACCGCGCCAGCCCCTTCATGGCCGCGCTCCAGCCGCTGCCCCGCTGGCAATCGATCCTCCAGCATGTGGACGATCGGCGGGGCCGCTTGGCGGCGCTCCACCGGCCCAAGGATTTCGGACTATGAGACGCGCCTTCGCCACGATCCTCGCTACAGGGGCTCTGCTCCTGCTCCCGTTCCTGAGCTGCCACCTCAACCGGCGCGGCGCCATCCAGCGCGTCATGGTGGTGGAGGGTCCGGCCTGGGTGGATGTCCTGCCCGCGCAGCGGGCGGGTCTGCGCCTCCTCCTGGAGGATCTCGCGGAAACCGCCGGCGCCACCGTCCTCGCGCCGCCTCCCGGCGGTCCGCCCCCGGCCGGGGTGCTCCGCATCTCGCTGGAGGGATCGCGGACCGGTAGCGGCCTGCAACTCCAGGCGCGGATCCGCGGAGCCGACGGTTCTGAACGGGATCTGGTCCCTGCCACCGCCGATCCGCGGGGCCAATTCCAGCAGCTGCTCGCCGCAGCGGGCCTCCGTTCCCAGGCGGCCGCGGAGATCCTGCCCAACGATCCCGCGCACCTCCTCCCTCTGGCGGAGGTCTATGCCGCGGCCCTTGATGGCAGCGATCTGGATGCCCGCGCCGCAGGCATCCAAGCGCAGGCCATCGCCGCGCAGGAGCCGGAGTGCGGGCCCGCCGCCCTGGCCTGCGCCGAGAGCGCCTATCGCCGCCTGCTCAATCCGGGGCCGGCGGATCTGGAGGCGCAGATGGTCTGCAGCCAGGCCTTCGACACCGCGCTCAACCTGCTGCCGGGCTACCCGCGGGCGGCGGAGGAGGCGGGCCGCTTCTATACCGACACCGGCAACCAGCGCCGGGCGCTGGACATCCTCTTTAGCGCCGCGGACCTGTGGCCCAAAGCCCGCGGCCTCCGGACCAGCATGGCTTATGCCGCCCGCACCACGGGGCTGTTGGAGGGCGCAGGGTCGGCGCTGCGCGCGCGGGAAGCCCTGGATGGCGGCGGGGACCGTGAGGCGTTCCCGGAGGCCGCCTACCTCTATACCGGGGAGTGGGACCGCTTCAACGCCACGCTCGGCAGCGGTCCGGGTGAACGGCCCGACCCTCTCCCCGATTTCTACCGCGGCTATTTGCGTCTTCTCCAAGGCCGCCGCGACGAGGCCCTGGCCGGTTTCCGGTCGGCGGAGCGGCCCCAGGAATCCAATGCCCAGTTCCAGGCCCTGGCCCGCGCCTACCAGCTGGCGCTCGAAGGACACCAGGCGGAGGCGCTGTTGTCCCTCCGCCTGCTGACGCGATCCCGCCAGAATCTGCGGGTGCCGGATGGTGAATTCACCTTCAAGCTCGCGGAAGCCTATGGCTTCCTCGGAGCTCCGGAAGAAGCCATGGACGCCGCTCAACTGGCCTTCAGCCAGGGTTTCGGCTGCACACCCTGGTTCGAGCGGACGCCCCTGCTGTCCGCGCTGCACGAGCTGCCGCGCTGGCGGGCGCTCATCTCCCACCTCCAGGAACGGCAGAAGCTGTTGGAGGCGCGCTTCCCGGCCCGGGGCTTCGGGGCCAAGGTCCCGGGGGCCTGACATGACCCCGCGGACGCGGCGGCTCTTGCCAGGCCTCGTCGTGGTCGGCGGCCTTCTCGCGTTCTGGCTGTTCCGCCGCGCGCCCTCGCCGCCCGCGGACCGGATCGCCATCCAGGCTTATGGCCCTTGCGCGGACGGCACGGCCCTCCTTGTCTCCGATCTGATGCAACTCCAGAACCGCCGCATGGTCCTGCCCCATGGAACGCCGCCGCCTGAGTATGTCTCCCGTTTGCTGCTCCAGCTCTCCCGGGAAGGCGATGTGCTCACCGTGGACGCGCGCCTGGACGGCCGCGCCCTCCCGCGCCAGCAGGGCCCGCCAGCCATGGCGCTGGGCGGCCTCGCGAAAGCGCTCTCCCTGGACCCGCCCGGAACGGATCTGGTGCCCGTCGATCCGGCGGACGGCTGGGAGCTGCTGGACCTCGCGGGGCGCAGCCAAGACGAAGCCTCCGCCGCCCTTGTGGCCCGTGCCCAGGCCCTCGTCGTGCGGGAACCGGGCTGCACCAGTGCGCGGCTGGCCTTCGCCGGACTCTTCACCCGCTACCTCGTGGAGCACATGGAGGCCGATACGCTGGATGCCCAGCTGGCCTGTGAGCAGAACTTCCAGGACGGGCTGGCCGCCAAGCCTGCCTATCCCCGCTTCGCGGCCCTTTACGCCATCCACCTCTCCGATGTCGGCCGCCAACGCGAAGCCCTGCGGCTCCTCCAGGACGCCCTTCATCGCCACGCCGATAACGCCGCCCTGCTCAACGCCCTCGCCTACGCCGCGCGCACCTCCGGGCTCCTCGGACTGGCGGACCGGGCCCTGGAGCGCCGAGCGGACGCCCTGGGCGTGCCGCGGGGGCAATCGAACCTCGCGGACAACGCGCTGCTCTACGCGGGGAAGTACCGCGCCTTCGAGTCCGGTCTGGCCACGGTTCCGCCCGGCCCCATGCGGAGCTTCTACCAGGGCTACGCGCGGCTGCTCGTCGGCGATCACGAAGGCGCGCGGCCCTTCTTCGCGGAAGCGAAACCCGGCGGCCTGGGATCCACCCTTTTCGTGCGCCTTTCGGAGGTCTACCGCCTGGCGCTAGATGGCCGGGGGATGGAAGCCAACGCCGCGCTGGACAAGCTCGAATCGGAACGGATGTGGATGCATCTGCCGGATGGCGAGTTCACCTTCAAGCTGGCGGAGGCTTACGGCTTCCTGGGTCGGCCGGGCGAGGCGCTGGATGTGGCGGAGCGGGCCTCCGTCCAGGGCTTCGGCTGCTCGCCCTGGTTCGAGCGGGCCCCCTTCCTCTCCGGGGCGCGCCAGCTGCCGCGCTGGATCAGCCTCGACGGTCATCTCCGCGAGCGGCAGAAGCTCCTGGAGGAGGCCTTCCCGGTCTCCTCGTTCCCCCTGTAGACCGCGCCCCGGAAAGGCCAGCACCGGCGCGGTAAACTGCCCGCTGGACCGCCACGGGTGAACGCATGACCCCTTCTCCGACCTCCGCCACGCTCGAAGCCGCGCCCGGGAAGCTGGACGCTGAAGGCGTCTACCAGCCCACGCAGAAGGTCCGCTTCGTGACGGCAGCCAGCCTCTTCGACGGCCATGACGCCTCCATCAACATCATGCGCCGCATCCTCCAGGCCACGGGCTGCGAGGTCATCCACCTGGGCCACAACCGCTCCGTGGCTGATGTGGTGGAGACGGCCATCCAAGAGGACGCGCAGGGCATCGCCATCAGCAGCTACCAGGGCGGCCACACGGAGTACTTCAAGTTCATGGTGGACCTGCTGCGGGAGAAAGGCGCCTCGCACATCCAGGTCTTCGGCGGCGGCGGCGGCGTCATCGTGCCCGAGGAGATCCGGGAACTGGAAGCCTACGGCGTGGCCCGCATCTACAGCCCCGAGGACGGCCGCGCCCTGGGCTTGCAAGGCATGATCAACGACATGGTGGCCCGCTGCGATTTCGATCCGCGGGAGAAACCCGCGGCGGACCGTCTGGCGCGGCGCATCACCGAGATCGAGCTGGGTTCCGCGAACGGTTTTGCGCCGGAAGCCGTGAAACTGATCCCTGTCCTGGGCATCACCGGAACAGGGGGCGCGGGCAAGTCCTCGCTCACGGACGAGCTGCTGCGGCGCTTCCTCGTGGACTTCCCCGGCAAACGCGTGGCCGTGCTGAGCGTGGACCCCACCAAGCGCAAGACGGGCGGCGCGCTGCTGGGCGACCGCATCCGCATGAACGCGCTCTACCATCCGCAGCTGCGGGACCGCGCCTTCATGCGCAGCCTCGCCACCCGCGGCGCCGCGCACCGAGCGACTTCCGAAGCGCTGCGCTCCGCCATCTCCGCCGCCAAGGCCGAAGGCTTCGACCTCGTCATCGTCGAGACCGCCGGGATCGGCCAGAGCGACAGCGAGATCGCGGACCTCGTGGACCTCTCCATGTATGTGATGACGCCGGAATACGGCGCGGCCAGCCAGCTCGAAAAGATCGACATGCTGGATTTCGCCGACCTCATCGTCCTCAACAAGGCCGACAAGCGCGGCGCGGAAGACGCCCTCCGCGATGTGCGCAAGCAGGTGCAACGCAGCCGCAAGGCCTTCGACCAGGCACCGGACGGCATGCCCGTCTTCGCCACCTGCGCCTCCCAGTTCAGCGACCCGGCCACGGACTGGCTCTTCGTGAACCTCGTGAAGGCGCTCGCCGCCAAGACTGGCGTGGACTGGACGTCGAAGCTCGAAGCCACCCCCATCGCCCCCAAGAAGGCCGCCATCATCCCCGGTGAGCGCTCCCGCTACCTCGCCGAGATCGCCGATGCCGTGCAGGGTTACAAGGCCTGGGCCGCCCGCCAGTCCGAGACCGCCGAGCTGGCCTACGCCTTCTGGACGAGCCTCAAGGCGATGGGCGACCATGTGCCGGCCGCGGGCGAGTTCTTCGACCAGGCGCACCTGGTGGATGACTCCGACGCGGCCCTGCTCGTCCTGCGTCAGCGCTACCAGGAACACCTGGGAGAGCTTCACACGGACTGCCGCAGGCTCGTGAAAGGCTGGTCCGACCTACGCCGGGGCTACACGGAACCCGAGAATGTCTATGTGGTCCGCGGGCGCGAGATCCGCACCGCGAACTACATGGCCTCCTTGAGCGGCACGCAAGTGCCCAAAGTCTCCCTGCCTGACTGGTCCAGCTGGGGCAGCCTGCTGAACTGGCAACTCCTGGAGAATGTGCCGGGCGAGTTCCCCTACACGGCGGGCGTCTTCGAGTACAAGCGCACGGGCGAAGATCCGACGCGCATGTTCGCGGGCGAGGGCACGCCGGAGCGCACCAACAAGCGCTTCCACTATGTGAGCAAGGGCCAGCCCGCGGCGCGACTTTCGACGGCCTTCGACAGCGTCACGCTCTACGGCGAAGACCCCCATGTCCGCCCCGACATCTACGGAAAGATCGGCAATTCAGGTGTCTCCATCTGCACCGTGGACGACGCCAAGAAGCTCTACTCGGGCTTCGACCTGCTGGCGCCCAGCACCTCTGTCTCCATGACCATCAACGGCCCCGCGCCGACCATCCTCGCCTTCTTCCTCAATGCCGCCATTGATCAGCGGGCCGAGAAGTGGCTGATCGAGCATGGCGAGATGGAAGCCGCGCAGAAGAAGGTCGACGCGCTCTACAAGGCCAAGGGCTTGAAGCGCCCGGTTTATAGCGGCGGCCTGCCCGAGGGCAATCGCGGACTCGGCCTCGCCCTCCTGGGTGCCACGGCGGACGAGGTGCTGCCCAAGGAGGTCTACGGGAAGCTCAAGGCCGAGGCCCTCAGCGCCGTGCGCGGCACCGTGCAGGCGGACATCCTGAAAGAGGACCAGGCCCAGAACACCTGCATCTTCTCCGCGGAGTTCTCCTTGAAGGTGATGGGCGACATCCAGCAGAGCTTCATCGACCGGAAGGTGCGCAATTTCTACTCGGTGAGCATCAGCGGCTACCACATCGCGGAGGCTGGCGCGAACCCCGTGACGCAGCTGGCCTTCACGCTGGCCAACGGCTTCACCTTCGTGGAGTACTACCTCAGCCGCGGCATGCACATCGACGATTTCGCCCCGAACCTGAGTTTCTTTTTCAGCAACGGCCTGGATCCGGAGTACAGCGTCATCGGCCGCGTGGCGCGCCGCATCTGGTCCGTGGCCATGAAGGAGAAGTACGGGGCCAACGACCGCAGCCAGAAGCTCAAGTACCACATCCAGACCTCGGGCCGCTCCCTGCACGCCCAGGAGATCGACTTCAACGACATCCGCACGACGCTGCAGGCGCTCTACGCCATCTACGACAACTGCAACAGCCTCCACACGAACGCCTATGACGAGGCCATCACCACGCCCACGGAAGAGAGCGTGCGGCGGGCCATCGCCATCCAGCTCATCATCAACCGTGAGCTGGGCCTGGCCAAGAACGAGAACCCGTTGCAGGGCGCCTTCGTGATCGAGCAGCTGACGGAGCTGGTGGAGGAGGCCGTCCTGCTGGAGTTCCGCCGCCTCACGGACCGCGGCGGGGTGCTGGGCGCCATGGAGACCATGTACCAGCGCGGCAAGATCCAGGAGGAGTCGCTGCACTACGAGCACCTCAAGCACAGCGGCGAGCTGCCCATCGTGGGCGTGAACACCTTCCTGAACCCTGTGGCCCAGGAACCCGTCACACCGGAACTCATCCGCAGCACCGAGGATGAGAAGCAGCAGCAGATCGCCAACCTCACCGCCTTCCAGGAACGGAACAAGGACCGCGCCCCCGCCGCCCTCGCGAAGCTTAAGGACGCCGCCCGCGCCGGTTCCAACCTCTTCGAGGAACTCCTGGACGCGGCGAAAGTGTGCAGCCTCGGTCAGATCAGCAGCGCGCTGTATGAAGTGGGCGGTCAATACCGACGGAACATGTAGTCAGTCCGCGAGCTTCTTCAGCAACGCCCCGCCGTCCGCCACGCCCAGGCCCGTGCAGGCGCTGTAGCCCGCCGTAGCCTTGTAGGCGCCGTTGGTGCCCTCCGTGATGGGCTTCAGCGCGCTGTGAGCCACACCGTAGACCAGTGGATTCAGGTAGCCGAGGGGCTTCTTCCGCTTCGCGTTGATGCGCGTGATGAGGCCCGCCAGCAGCGGCGCGGCGGCGGAGGTTCCGCCCAGGACGCGCCAGACGCCGTCCACGAAAACGCGGTAGCCACCCTCCTCCGCGGCGTGAGCTGCTAAGTCCGGCACGCCGCGGCGGATGGCTCCATCGTTCGCGGATCTGGGAACGCCCGCGTGCCTCTGCCACTCCGGCAGCGCGAAAAACTCGCTGACGCCTCCGCCCGTGGCGCCCTTGTCCGGCAGCGCGTTCCACACCACCTCCAGGCCCCCCGCCTGCTGAGTGCCGCCCACGCCCAGCACCCAGGGGCTCGACGCGGGAAAGGCCACATGCTGCTTGCCGTCCTTGGCGCCATCGGTGGAGCCTTCATCGCCAGAGGAGACGAGCACCGTCACGCCCAGTTTGGACGCGCCCTGGAGCGCATCCGAAACCAGTTGCAATTCCAGCTCGCCCCATTCGGATTCCGCCGCACCCCAGCTCATGGAGAGGACGGAAGGCTGGTCCGCGCCGCCATGCAAGGCCGCCTCCACGAGGTCGAGGAGGCCGTCGGAATTGTTCGGCGCGATGAAGACCGTGATCTTCGCCGCGGGCACGACGGCGCCCAGCACCTCCACGTCCAGCGTCATCTCCCAGCGGCTGTCCTTGGTGGGCGAGGGATCGCCGCCGGAGACAGGCGTCACTGTGATGGACGGCACCGCGAGATCGAGCGCATCGAAATAGGCCGCAAGATCAGCTTCATGGAGCGCGCCTCCGAGCTGCAACAACCCCACATGCTGGCCCTTCCCATCGCCTTCGGGAAACTGGTAGCGCTGCGCGAAGGCGGGCGCCGCCATCCCAGCCTCCTTCGGTGCGGCGGCTTCGCCGTAGGTCTTCGATTTCAAATGGGGACGCAGCTTGGGGCGAGGATCGAGTCCCAGCACGCCGTGAAGATGCGCGCCCAGTTCCGCGGGCACGGACGGCTCACCTGCTCCCAGGAGATGCCCCTCCGCCGACCGCACCCAGTGCAGCCCGAAGGCCGCCGACATGTCTCGCGCGGTGCCGCACACCTTCAGGCGCCGGGTGCGTGGCATCCATGCGGCCACACGCAGGCTCTGCGCCTTCACGAACGCGGTGACCGCCACGCGGTCGCCTTCATCCGCCGACGCCAGCACGAGGCTGAGACCTACCTCCGCGCATTCCTCCACCGGCTCGTGAATCTCGGGCAGGTGCACCAGCGCGGTGGACAGGACGGTTCGCGGATTCATGCCTCTAGACTACAAAAAGGCCCGCGATCGCAGGCCTTCTGAACACGTCACTTCACGGGGGCCGGTGGCGGTGGCGGTGGCGGCGGGAGAGGCGGAGGGGGCGGAGGGGGCGGCGGCTGATGATCCGGCAGCTCAGGCGCCTCCGGGGCTTCAGGCGCTTGAGGAGGATCCGGCGGCTCGGGCATATCAAGATCCGGATTCACTCCGCCCGTACGGCCTTCGAGGTCCCTCATCTGCCGGCGGAGGTCCTCCATCTGGGCCCGCAGCTTCTTCAATTGGGCTTCCTGCCGCGGGGAAAGCGGGCGCGTCATGCGCTCGCCACGGGGCATCGCGATGACGCGGTCCTCCGTCACCTTGCCGCCCTTCTTGACGATGATGTGCATCTCGCCGTTCTTCTCGTTTGTGGTCACCTCGGGGATCTCAATGACCTTGTCTTCCACGATCTTCCCGTCCCGCTTGATGACAAGATGCTTGCGGCCCGGGCCTTCGTCGGTCATGGAGACCTCCGGCGGGTCCGGCAACTCGTCATCGGAGACCACCTTGCCGTGCTTGCGGACGATGATGTGCTCCCGGCCGTTCCTCACCTCGGTCCGGACCTCAGGCATATCCACGCGGACGCGTTCCACCTCCTGCTCGGCGCGCTCGCCTTCCCGTTCCGACCGGTCCGCTTCGCGCTGGGCGCGATCCGCCTCCAGCCGCGCGCGCTGCTCATCATGGCGGGTGCGCGCCACGGAGGCCTTCAGCCAGGCGCGCCCGGCGTCATCCATGGGCGTGACCGCGCCGTTCACCTTGTACACGGGGCCGTCCTTAGCCGTGACCTCGTAGCTGCGGGTGACGCCGCCGGTGGTCTGCTGGAGCTTGAAACGGCCATCCTTGCCCAGGGTCACGGGGTTGGCCGCGTCGGGATCGAGCTTCACCTCGCCTTCGCGGGTCAATGTGACCTGATCGCGGACCTTCTTCTCCTGGGACGGTTTGGAGGCGGCGGGCTGCTGGACGACGGTGCCGGCCAGGAGGCCCGCCGCGGCGAGGGCCAGCGCGGCGGAGCGGAAGCGGGGATTGGGGGCGAGCTGCGGCTGCAGCAAGCGGCGGATGCGGTTCATGAGAGAACCTCCATTGGCGCCGATCCGGAGATCGGCAGGGGCTTGTTCACGAAGGCCTTCGAGGGTTGCGAGGGCGCGGGCATAGGCGGTGCGGTCGCCGCAGAGGGCCACGGCGGTGTCATCGCAGCAGAGCTCACGCTCGCCGCGCAGGCGGGAGGAGAGCCACCACACGGCGGGGTGGAAGAAAAGGAGCGTCTCCAGCACGGACTGCACGAGGTTCACGAGGAAATCGAGGCGGCGGATGTGCGCCATCTCGTGGGCCAGCACCGCCTCCACCTGGGCGGGGCTGAGACCGGAGAAGGCCGCGGCGGGAATGAGGATGACGGGACGGAGCCAGCCCACCACCATAGGCGCCTCCACGCGGAGGGAGCGCAGCAGGCGCACGGCGCGGCGCAGGCCCATCTCGCGGGAGATGCGGGCCAGCACCAGATGCCATTCAGCCGGAGCCGGTTCCACACCCATGGAAGTGAGGCGTTGCAAGTAGAGGAGGCTCCCCGCGAAGCGCGCCGACAGCAGCGCCACGCCCGCGCACCACACAGCGAGCACCTCGGGAAGGCTGGGATCCAGCAGCATCTTGAGGCGCAGCATCCAGGGCAAGGAACCGGTCGCGGTTGCGGCTTCAGCCACGGGTGGCAACGGCGGCTGGGCCCCCGGCAGCAGGATGAAGAACGACACCAGGGGCGCGGCGGCCATGAGGGCGAGGAAGCCGAGCCCCGCGGCATAGCGCGCTTCCGGGCTGCGCCGCTGCATGAGCGCCAGCGCGCCCCAGGCCAGCAGGCCGATGAGCAGGCCCTCCCACACGAAATGCAGCAGCGTCCACGCGGCCGTGCGCGCGAGCGTTCCCGACAGAAGATTCGCCAGCGCGTTCATGGCTTCCCTCCATGCTCATCCAGCAGCTTGCGGATGGCCTCCAGCTCCGCCTTCGACGCCTTCTTCGATTGCAGCGCGCTCATCACGAGTTTCAAAGCTGAGCCCTGGAAGGCCTTGTCCAGCAGGTCCGTCACCAGATGCTTCTGGGCCTGCGACTCGCCCAGCCGCGCCTGGTAGATGTGGCCGCGGCCCTCCTCCTCGCGGGTGACGAGGCCCTTCTCCGTCATGATCTGGAGCATCTTGAGGACCGTGGTGTAGCCCGTCTCCCGCTCCGCGTTGAGCACCTCGTGCGCCTGGCGCACCGTGCAGGGCCCCAGGGACCACAGCACACGCAGAATGGCCAGTTCACCATCCGTGGGGCGGGGGAGTGGGGTGGGCGCCATGGGTTCTCCGAAAGACTTCGTAGACATCGATGAGTGTAGGAATCTCCGTGAAGGTGTCAACGAAGATGTTCGTAGTTGGTTTAGTCCCTTATTGAGGACTCCAGGATAGAGGTTTAGCAATTATTCGAAGCACGAACGGTTATTCCCCACGCTGTTGCTGGCCGGTTCCCGAAAAATCGCGCACCGGGACCATTCCCAGGCCAGGGCCGTCACACCCCGGCGGGATCGTGCTTCCTCAACCCAACCTCAAGGAGGTTCGTATGAGAAAGCACACTTCGCTGGCCCTTGCGCTGGCCGTCGGCACCATCACCCTGAGCGCGGCCCAGGGGCGGGAAGGGGCCATCCAGGGCCGCCATTCCGAGATCCGCCATGTCCTGCTCCTGAGCGTGGACGGGCTCCACGCCCTGGATCTGGCGAACTATGTCCGGACCCACCCGGCCTCCGCCATGGCCCGGCTCAGCGGCCACGGCGTGACCTACACCAACGCCAGCTGCCCGCGGCCCTCCGACTCCTTCCCGGGCATGCTTGCCCTGGTGACGGGCGGTTCGCCGGTCAGCCACGGTGTCTTCTACGATGTCGCGTATTCCCGCGACCTCCAGGCTCCCGGCTCCCACCCCGGTGACCCCGTGGGCACGGTGGTCACCTACGACGAATCCCTCGACTTCGACATGAACGCCCTGGATGGCGGCGGAGGCATCAATCCCGCCAACCTACCCATCAATCCCGTCACCCACAAGGCGGTGTGGCCCCACGAATTCATGCGGGCGAACACCATCTTCGAGGTGGCGAAGCGCGCCGGTCACCGCACCGCCTGGTCCGACAAGCATTTCGCGTATGAAATCCTGCAGGGCCCTTCCGGGAAGGGCATTGATGACCTCTACACCCCCGAGATCGGCCCCTCCAGCGGCATCCCCAGCACCATCCCCACCACCGAGGCCTACGATGATCTCAAGGTGCAGGCCATCCTGAACGAGATCAACGGCCTCGACCACGCCGGCAAAGTCCATGCGGGAACGCCCGCCATCTTCGGCATGAACTTCCAGGCCGTCAGCGTGGGCCAGAAGCTCGCGGCGGACGGGTACGCGGATGGCGACGGCACGCCGAGCGCGGGCCTTGCCAACGCCCTGGAGCACACCGACCGCTCGCTCGGGAAGATGCTCGACGCGATCGAAGACCGAGGCCTCGGCGACAGGACGCTCATCATCCTCACCGCCAAGCACGGCCAGTCCCCCATCGACCCCGCCCAGGTCCGCAAGATCGACGACGCGCTCATCACCAGCACCGTGAACGGCGTGGCCCCCAACCTGCTCGCGGGGATGTCCGATGACGACGGCGCTCTCCTGTGGCTGGCGGATCAGAGCAAGACCGCCCAGGTGGTGCAGGCTCTCCGCGCCAACCGCGCGGCGCTCGCCATCGAGGAGATCTACGCGGGTGAATCGCTCAAGCTGCGCTTCAACAACCCGGAAAGGGACGCCCATGTGCCCGACATCATGATCCAGCCCGCCCATGGCGTGATCTACACCACGAGCCACAAGAAGAACGCCGAGCACGGCGGCTTCGGCGAGGACGACACCCATGTCGCCCTGCTGGTGTCCCATCCCGATCTCGAGCGGCGCGTCGTGAAATCGCCCGTGCAGACCGCCCAGGTGGCTCCCACCATCCTGAAGGCTCTGCGGCTCGACCCCGAGAACCTGGACGCCGTGAAAAAAGAGCTGACCCGCGCCCTGCCCGGCCTGGACGACTGAACGCTGTTGAATCCTGAACGGGCGGGGCAACAGCCCCGCCCGTTTCCTTTCCGGATTCCAGCCTTTGGCGGTCAGTCCTCCGAAGCCACGACACCGGCGCTTCCGCCCATGTCGAAAAACAGCGTCATGAATCCCGGCAAAGTCTCTTTGCGCTGCCAGTCGCGTTGCAGCTCGCAAAACAGCTGGGTGACGCTGATCATCCTGCCGCCCGCTTGCTCGATGCGGCGCAGGGCCATTTCATGGGCGACCACCGAGGTGCCGCCGACCGCGTCGGCCACCACATAGACTTCATAGCCTTCCCTGAGCGCGTCGAGCGCCGGAAAGGCCAGACAGGCCTCGGTCCACAGGGCCGCCATGATCAGCTTCTTGCGACCGGTGGCCTCCACGGCTTCGCGGAAGGCCGCATCCTCCCAGGAGTTGATCGTCGTGCGGTCGTAGACGAGGAATTTGTCGAGCACCTTGCGCAGTGGCGCGATCGGGGGCTTGTTGGCGCCGGTCCCGACATTGACCGAGCTGTGCACGACCGGCAATCCGTAGGCGACGGCCGCTTTGGCCGCGCGCACGATGTTGCTGACCAGCCGCTGGCGCTCCATGGAGGCGATGGAGTTCACTTGCGTCGGCTGGTAGTCGATGATGATGAACGCCGAGTTCTGCGGCGTGAGCAGATGGTCCTTCAAGGGATCGCGGACAGGCTCGCTGGGCATGGTCACCTCCAGAGAGAGCCGAGTCTACCCCCCGCCAGGAACCGCGTTCCTTCCTGTTCGCTGTTTTTCCGCCAGACTGGAGCGATGCCGCACGGAATGGACCGCTTCTTCTCAAGCCCCGACGGACGCCTCTTCGCCTGTTTCCCAGGCGCTGAAGAACGCCCCGGGCAGCGGCACATGGCGGAGGCGGTGGCGGACGCCATCGCGGAAGGCACCTCGCAAGGACGCGCCTGGAAGGAGGCCGGGGGCGACAAGGAATCCAAGCCCCCGGCCGTCATCCAGGCCATCGAAGCCGGAACGGGGACAGGCAAATCCCTCGGCTACCTCATCCCCGCCCTCGCCTCGGGCCGCGCGCCCGTGATCGTGGCCACGCGCACGAAGAACCTCCAGCGGCAGCTGCTGGAAGAGGACCTGCCCCGCGCCATCGGCATCCTGGGCCGACCGGTGAAGGCCGTGCTCGCCAAGGGGCGCTCGAACTACCTCTGCCTCGCGGCCTGGGAGCAGGCGCAGGTGCATCCGCCCTCGGAAGTGTCGAAGGGCGATTACGGGATGTGGATGGCGCTGCCCCAGTGGGCGGAGCGCACCACTACCGGCGACCGCGAGGAGCTGGGTCATTTCGGCGAAGGGGAGTCGCCGCTCTGGGACAAGCTCAACGCGCGGGCAGAGCGCTGCACGGGCCGCCAGTGCCCCCGCTACGCGGACTGCCATCTCGTGAAACTGCGGCAGGAGGTGGCCGAGGCCGACCTCGTCATCGTCAACCACGCGCTGCTGCTGGCCGATCGCAAGCTGCGCGAATCGGCCTTCGGGCAGGTTCTGCCCGACGCGCCCGTGCTCATTCTCGATGAGGCCCACGACCTGGAGGAACAGCTCACGGAAGGTTTCGCGGAGACTTGGTCCAGCCGCGCCATGCGGATGCTGTTTACGGATCTCGAGGCCGCGCTCGGTAGCGAAGAGAGCGGCGAGCTGGAGGCGCGACTCCCCGTGTGGGAAGAAGCCTGGGAGCTGTTGCTGGGGAAACTGCCGCCGGACAATGGCACCTATCCCCTCGACCCCGCCAAGTTGGCGCTGGCCGAATTGGCAGACGCCGTGGGCGCCTGGGTGGAAGCAGGCAACGGTGTGCTGGGCACCCTGAAGGGCCTCATGTCGAAAACGGAAGAAGGCGATCTCAGCTGGGCCAAGCTGGCCGAGCGCTGCGGCCAGGCTTTCAACCGCATGGAGCAGATCTTCGCGCAGCCGGAAGGCTGGGTGAGCACCATCACACGGGAGAGCGCCCATGTGATCCACTTCAAGTCGAATCCCATCGATGTGCGGGCCTTCTTCCACCAGCACCTGCGCATGGGTTTCGAGAGTCTCGTGATGACGAGCGCCACGCTCCGGGACGGCAAGGGCTTCAACGGCCTGGGCCTGCGTCTGGGGCTTTCCCACGAAGAAGTGGATCGCGGTCTCGCGGTGGACAGCCCCTTCGACTTCGAGGAACAAGCGATGCTCTTTGTCCCGCCGGGACTGCCGGAGCGCCGCGCGGCCATGGGCGGGGTGGGCGATCCAGCCTGGATCGAGGCCAGCCTCGACGCCATCACGCGCCTCATCGCGGCGTCGCGGGGAAGGGCCCTCGTCCTCTTCACGAGCCGCAAGATGCTCAGCGCCTTCCGGCCGCGCCTGGAATCGGCGCTGCCGCAGATCACCTTCTTCGTGCAGGGCGAGCAGCTCACGCGCAACCAATTGCTCACCCGCTTCCGCACCACGCCAGACGCGGCCCTTCTGGGTCTCGCCAGTTTCTGGCAGGGCGTGGACCTGCCTGGTGACGCGCTGCGGCTCGTGGTGGTCACGGCGCTGCCCTTCGCGCCACCGGACGATCCCGTGCTGGCGGCCCGCATCCGCGAAGCCGATGCGAAGCAGGATGGTCTGGGCTTCCGGGGCATCCAGCTCCCGCAAATGACGCTTAAGCTGAAGCAGGGCCTGGGCCGTCTCATCCGCACCCGCAGCGACAAAGGCGTGGTCGCGCTCCTCGACCCGCGCATCCTGCTTCCACGAGAAGACCCCAACGGCAAACGCTACGCCGCCCAGGTCCGCGCCAGCCTGCCGCCCTTTCCGCTGGTGAGGGACTGGGAACGGGTCGAAGCGTTCCTGAGAGCGCTATAGCGGCACCGATTTTGCTCAAGGCGTAGAATGAAGCTCATGGTCCGACGCGCTCTGAATGTTGCCCTGACCCTGGCGGCCGCGACCCCGCTGGCGGCGGGGAGTCCGCGCCGCGCGTCCCAGAAGACCTACATCTACACCTACCTGGACGCCAAGGGGCAGCTCATCATCAACAACCTGCCGCCCAGCTACATGCAGGGCCGGGGCCTGCGCCTGCAGAAGGTGAGCGTGGGCATGGTGAAGCTGGCCATCACCCGGACCGAGATGGCCATGGTCATCCGAAGTCCCGAGATGCTCGCCATGGTGGACGAGATCGCGGCGGCCAATGGCGTGGACACCTACCTGGCCCGGGCCATCATCCAGGCCGAGAGCGCCTTCAACTACAAAGCCCGCAGCCATGTGGGCGCATTAGGCCTCATGCAGCTCATGCCCAGCACGGCGGAGCGCTTCGGCGTGTTGGATCCCTTCGACCCGCGCCAGAACATCATGGGCGGCTGCAAGTACCTCAAGTGGCTCACGGACTACTTCAAGGGCGACCTGTCGAAGATCGTCGCGGCCTACAACGCGGGCGAGGGCGCCGTGCAGCGCTATAACGGCGTGCCTCCCTACAAGGAGACCCGCGCCTATGTGCCCAAGGTGCTGGACCTCTACCAGCGCAAGGCCGTGCAGCCGGATGCCAAGGACGCGGGCGCCATGGCCCTGCTGAAGAAGGGCCGCGGCGGCTTCCAGGTGGACAGCAAGGAGCTGCCCGCCGACCAGAAGCCCGTCATCGCGGGCAACACGCGCATCTACCAATGGATGGACGGCAGCGGCCGCCTCAAGGTCAGCGATTCCCCCCCGCCCAAGGGCACGCCCGGCGTGAAGGTCTTCGGCGGGACGGGCTAGGTCTAACCCTTTGCCTCTTCCTCCAGTGCCACAGCTGCTTCCTCGAAGGCGGGTTTGAGGGAGGCGATGCGCTCATCCGCCGCGCTGCCGAGGGAGCCCGCGCGGGCGCCTCGCTCGATTTCCTGGGTGAGGTTCTGAAGGCGCCGGGCCCCCACGGCCCCCGCAGCGCCCTTGATGGCATGAGCTTCCTGGGCGATACCCTCGGGGTTGCCCGCCGCCAGGGCGGCCTCGATGGCCACGAGCCGGCCGCCGATATCCTCCCGGAAGAGCTGGGCCATCTCCTTCAGCAGCCCCTTGCCGCCGCCATCCAGCGCCACCAGCTGCTTCAGCACCGCGGGATCGAGAACGGGCAGCGTGTCTGGAGACATGGACGCTCCTTGGGAAGCTCCCAGGTTAGGGCAACCGGGCCCGCAAGGGTAGATTGGGAACCGATGACCAACCTATCGAAAGCTCAGGCTGGAGCCGCCGACACGGCGCTGTCGCTGCTCTTCCGCAAACTGCATCCCCACTTGGAGGACGCGGCCCACGCGCTCGCTAAGGCCGCGCCGATGCCAGAGCTGGAGCGGCTGCACGGGAAACTGTTGCGGGCCCGGGAGGCCACCGTCGCCGCGCTGGACGCGGAGGCCGCGAAACTGCCCGAGGGCGACGACCTGCGCGAAAGCCTCGAAGCCCTCGCGGCCGATCTCGCGCCCTTCGGCGAGACCTGGAAGGAGAGCCTCACCCTCACCCAGCTCTGCCTGGAGGAAGCACCGTCGGAGCTGCTCCCCTTCCTGCCCGACGAAGTCGCGGAGCCGCCCAAATGGGCTCCACGCCTCGCGGCCTTCTTCGAGAAGCTGGAGGATCCGGCCTACCATGCGGAGGCGCGCTGGCGCGGCGTGGACGAGGAGATCGGCGATCACGAAGCAGACGAGGATTGACCGCCATGCCGGGAGCCGTGAAAGATCTCGTCCTCGCCCTCGATCAGGGCACCACGGGCAGCACGGCGCTGGTGGTGGACCGCGATCTGAAAGTCCAAGGCCGCGGCTACGCCACTTTCGAGCAGCATTTCCCTGAACCGGGATGGGTGGAGCACGAGCCGGAGGAGATCTGGACCTCGGCGAAAGCGGCGCTGGCCCAGGCGCTGGAAGGGCTAGATCCCGCGCGCCTCGCGGCCATGGGCATCACGAACCAGCGGGAAACCACCTTCGTGTTGGACGCCGACACCTTCGCACCGCTGCACCGTGCCATCGTCTGGCAGGACCGCCGCACAGCGGGATTCTGCGCGGCCATGAAGGAGCAGGAAGCAGTCGTCCGCGAAGCCACGGGCCTGCCGCTGGACCCCTACTTCAGCGCCACGAAACTGCGCTGGCTGAAGGACCATCTGCCCGGAAAGCGCCTGGCCTTCGCGACCGTGGACACCTTCGTCATGCATCGCCTCAGCGGCGCGTATGTGACGGACGCGAGCAACGCCAGCCGCACCCAGCTCTTCGATCTGGCGGAGGGCGCCTGGTCGGGGGATCTCATCCGGCGTTTCGGCGTGGAGGACATCCGCCTGCCGGAGATCGTGTCGAACTCTGGCATCTGCGCCCGCGTGCGCGGCGTGGCAGGCCTGCCCGATGGCCTTCCTATCGCGGGCCTCGCGGGCGATCAGCAGGCGGCGCTGTTCGGACAGGGCTGTTTCGACGAGGGCCAGGCGAAGGTCACCTACGGCACCGGCAGCTTCGTCCTCATGAACTCTGGGGAGCGCATTCCGCGCAGCCGCCACGGCCTGTTGGGCACCGTGGCCTGGGAGATCGGCGGGCAGCGCACCTTCGCGCTGGAAGGCGGAGCCTTCGTGGCGGGCGCCATGGTGCAGTGGTTGCGCGATGGACTGGGCCTCATCAGACAAGCGGCCGAGAGCGAGGCGCTCGCCCGCAGCGTGCCCGACAACGGCGGCGTCTCCGTCATCCCCGCCCTTGCGGGACTGGGCGCCCCCCATTGGCGGCCCGAGGCGCGCGGCGCCATCCTCGGCCTCACGCGCGGCACCACGGCCGCCCACATCGCCCGCGCGGCGCTCGAAGGCATCGCCCACAGCCAGGCGGACATTCTCGAGGCCATGGTCGAGGACCTGGGCTCGCCCCTTACTTCGCTCCGCGTGGATGGCGGCGCCTCCGCCAACGACCTGCTCATGCAGATGCAGGCGGACCTCCTAGGCATCCCGCTGCACCGCCCCGCGCTGCTGGACACCACCGCCCTTGGCGCCGCCATGCTCGCGGGCCTGGGCGTAGGTCTCTGGACGCTTACCGATCTCCGGCGCGCCTATCCGCTCGATCGCACCTTCACGCCCCAGGGCGACCCCTCCCGAGTCCAAGCCGCCCGCGCGAGGTGGAAGGAGGCCGTCGCCGGTGCCTAAGATTCCGGCGACTTGCTCAACGAGCCGATCCTGGCGTTCACCCCGGTTAATGGGATTTCGCCCCATTTCCCCTCCAGCTCCGGCACTTGGATGAAAGAAGGAAGGCCTCTTTTCAGGAGGCTTCATGCCGTTCCATCACCCACGCCGCCCGCGCGTCCTGGCAGCGCTCTTCCCTCTCGCCTGCTCCATCACCATGGGCCAGACGGCTTGCTCACCTGGCGGGGGATCGCCTTCCACGCCGGCTCCCGAGCACCTGGCCTACACCATCCGCTCTGCCACCTATGTGACGGGCACGGAGATCATGGCAGACGCCCCTCATCACGACGGCGGTCCTATCGATCACTACCACATCACGCCGCACCTTCCTCCCGGCCTGAACCTCGATCCCCTCACGGGCATCATCAGCGGCCGGCCCAACGCCAGCCGACCGCCTACGACCTACATGGTGACTGGCAGCAACCATAGCGGCGCAGCCTTCGATCGACTTGAGCTGACTGTCGTGGACGCGGTGCCCGCACCTGCAGCGCTGAACACAGCGCGGACCTTCCATACCGGTACCCTGCTGCAGGATGGCCGTGTGCTTCTTGCGGGCGGCCTGACCAGCACCGGTCCCAGCGCCAGCGCCGAGATCTTTGATCCCGCGACCGGCGCCTTCGCCGCCGCGGGCAGCATGGGCACGCCGCGGATGATCCACGATGCGGCCCGCCTCGCCGATGGCACCGTCCTCGTCCTCGGCGGTTTCGACGGGGCCCAGCCCGGGGCGGCGGCCGAGCGCTTCGATCCGGCCAGCGGGGCGTTCGTTCCCGCGCCCGACATGACTTCGCCGCGCATGTACTTCACAGCCACCGTGCTGATGAGCGGCAAGGTCCTCGTCACGGGCGGCTACGCCGACATGGTCGGCGGGCCCCTAACCAGCGCGGAGATCTACGACCCGGCCAAGGGCGCCTTCACACCCACCGGAAGCCTCCGCTTCGCCCGGGGCGGCCACAGCGCCACCCTCCTGTCCGATGGTCGCGTGCTCATCGCCGGCGGCTTCGACGCCACCCACACCCTCATGACCAGCGCCGAGATCTACGACCCGGCCAAAGGCACCTTCAGCGATACCGCCGCCATGAGCACCGCGCGGGGCTCCCACAGCGCGACGCTGCTCGGGAGCGGGAAGGTACTGATCGCTGGAGGCTATGGCGCCGGCGCCCCTGTGGTGGCTTCAGCTGAACTCTTCGACCCGGCCAAGGGGACCTTCGCGCCCACCGGCAGCCTTGCCACCGCCCGCGGCTCCCAGAATGCCGCCCTGCTCCCCGACGGCTGCGTGCTCATTTCGGGCGGCGACGATGGCGCCTCCCCCTTCGCGTCGCTGGAGTTGTACGACCCCGCGACGGGCGGCTTCATCCCCGCGGGCAGCTTCGTGACGGCGCGGACCAACGACAGCGCCACCCTCCTTCCGGACGGCATGGTGCTCTCCGCGGGCGGCTTCGACAGTGGCATGATGGCGTCCAGCGCCGCCGAACTCTTCGACCCCGCCACGGGCGGCATACATGCCTGCACACCGGGGCAAAGCGCTCACGCCCAAAGGCCCAGGGAGCTCTGGCCAAACGGTCTGGATCTGCGGCCCTCCTTCTTCCGCCCCTGAACTCCACTCCGCCTTTTCTGACCCGCCAGGACCGCGCCGCGGCCCTGGTGGGCCGGGAAGAACCCGGGAGGTAGACTGTCGCGATGCGATCATGGCGTTTCTGGACCTTTTACTGGGGCGGCTGGGCGCTTGTGGGCGTGTACATGTCCAGCATGGATGTGGCCCATTACCACATTCCCTGGCGCCCCAACCTCGCGGCGAACCTCTTCCTGTTCCTGCTCTGGGGCGCGCTGGCTCTGAGCGTGCGGAGCCTCCTCAGGCAGGTGCCCTTGGAGCGGACGGGCGGCCTCCGCTCCTGGCTCTTCCACATCGGCGCGAGCCTCGGGATCACGTGCGCCTCCGTCGTGCTCGTCCATTTCTTCTTCCAGATCCTGGTGCACCATCGCCTGCCCGACCTCCTCGGCGCGGAAACCTGGAGGCTCGTCCTCCTCTCCATCCGCACGGAATTCCAATCGAACTTCCTCGTCTACTGGGGCGCTGTCATGGCCTTCCTCGCCCTCGACGCGCGAGAGAACGCCCAGAAGCACCAGCTCCTGGCGGCCCGTCTGGAAACCCAGCTGGGACAGGCCCAGTTGCAGGCCCTCCGCATGCAGTTGAATCCCCATTTCCTCTTCAATACTCTGAACGCCGTCGCGTCCCTCATCCATTCGGATCCGGAGGCCGCGGACCAGATGCTGGCGCGACTCAGCGCCTTCCTCCGTCTCACGCTGGATCTGCCGCCGGACACGGAACATAGCTTGCGCCAGGAACTGGTCTTCGTGGAAAGCTACCTCGCCATCGAGCAGATCCGCTTCCGCGACCGGCTCCGCATCGCCTGGGAGGTGGATGAGGCGCTGCTGGATGCGAAGGTGCCTGTCCTTCTCCTGCAACCGCTGGTCGAGAACGCGCTCCATCACGGCATCGCTGCCCGGGAGCGAGGCGGCCGCATCACGATCCTGGCCCGGGCGGAGGGTCGCCGGCTTGATCTGGAGGTCGCCGATGATGGACCCGGCTGCGCGCCAGACCGCCTGGGCTCAGGCATTGGAACAGCCAACACCATGGCCCGTCTCGAACAGCTCTTCGGAAAGGAGCAGCGCTTCCGCTTGGCAGCCACGTCTCAGGGCACTTGCGTGCAGGTGAAGATTCCTCTCCAGTGGGTCGACCAAGGCGCCCGTCTCCATCCGGGGATCGTGTCATGACATCCTTCCGCGTCCTCGTCGTCGATGACGAGCCCCTGGCGCGGGAGCGCCTCACCCACTTCCTTTCGGCCGAGCGCGACATGGAGCTGATGGGCGAGGCGGGCAGCGGACCGGAGGCCCTGAGGCTGCTGAAGGCCGATCCGCCCGATCTACTGCTCCTCGACATCCAGATGCCCGGGATGAGCGGCCTGGACCTGCTCCGCGCCGTGGGCCCCTTGGCCATGCCCCCCACCATCTTCATCACGGCCTACGACCGGCATGCCCTGGAGGCCTTCGAGCTCTGCGCCCTGGATTACCTTCTCAAGCCCTGCGAGCGGGAGCGCTTCCAGTCCTCCCTCGACCGCGTCCGCCGCCTGCGCAGCGAAGGGAAGGAGCGGGGCTTCCAGTCCCAGATGGAAACCCTCCTCGCCTCCCTGCGGGCCGAAGCTCCCGCCCGGCTCGAGCGCCTCTTCGTCCGCGTGGGTGACACCCAGCGGCTCGTGCGCGTCGAGGATGTGCGCTGGATCGAGGCCCAGGACAACTATGTCCGCCTCCACCTGGCCAGCGAAGTCCACTTGGTGCGCCAGACCCTCTCAAGCCTCGAGACCAGGCTGGATGCCCGGCGGTTCCGGAGGATCCACCGCTCGACGCTCGTGAATCTGGACTACATGAAGGAGATCCAGCCCTGGTTCAACGGGGAACTGGCCGCCGTCCTCCAGGACGGCACCACCCTCGCTATCAGCCGGAGCTACCGGAGCGGGTTCCAGGAGCTCGGATGAGCCCTATGGACTCCGCTCAGACCTCTGCCACCAGCTCAATCTCCACTTTCGCGCCCTTCGGCAGCGCCGCCACCTGCACCGTGCTGCGGGCGGGCTTGGCCTCACCGAGGTGCTGTCCATAGACCCCGTTGAAAGCCGCGAAGTCAGCGAGGTCCGTGAGGAACACGGTGGTCTTCACCACGCGGTCCCAGGAAGTGCCCGCGGCGGCCAGCACCGCGTCGAGGTTCTTCAGCACGCGGGTCGTCTGGTCTTCGATCGACCCGGTGACCATCTCCATGGACTCGGGGATGAGCGGGATCTGCCCCGCCGTGAAGAGGAGGTTGCCTACGATCTTCCCCTGGCTGTAGGGTCCGATGGCGGCGGGGGCGTGCTCGGTCGAAATCGTTTTCATCGCGTCTCCTACTTCTTCCACTTCTTCCGTCCCCGCCAGGGCCTGTGCCCTGTGCGGACGGGGGCACTGCTGTCGAAGGGGCTGCTGGGAATCTCGCCTTCCACGGATTCGCCTTCGAGGGCCTTTGGCCCCTGCTCGAACTGCTCCTGCACCCACTGGCCCGTGCGGTGCAGCAGGGCGGCGAGGCAAAGCGACGCCTCGATGCGGGCGTGGGGCAGCGGCCCCAGCATGGTGAACACGGCGGGGTCCGGCGGGGGCGTGCGGGGGATGACCAGCTCCGGCAGCGGCCAACGCAGACGGTCGAAGGCGTCCTCCTCCAGCGGCTCCCAGGGCTGCGGCATGGGGCGTTCCGGCGTGAGCAGCTCTGCAAGTGTCTTCACGCCTTTCTTGGCGCGAGGCTTCTTCTTCGGCACCTCGCCGGACGCAGCGTTGAGGGCGTCCTGCAGGGCGGCCATCACTTCTTCTTTGGCCTTGCCGCGCAGGTCGAAGAGCAGCCAGGGATCACGGTCCAACGCCTCCGCCATGATGTAGCAGACGGCGGCCACATGCTTGCAGGGGTTGGCCCAGTCGGGGCAGGTGCAGTGGGTCTGCAATTCCTTCGGCACGCGCGGATAGAGGCTGGCGCCAGCCTCGCGGAAGGTCTCGTCCAATCCCTCAGGCATCTCGCCCGCCAGCAGCGAAGCCACGAAGCGGCTTTCCTGGGCGATCCGGGACAGCGCTTTGTCCCACTGAGCCGCCGTGAGGGCGGGGAGGGCCAACGTCACTTCGTAGGTCTTGCGGCCGTGCACCAAGGCCTGGATCTCACCGGGCTTCACGGCGAAGTGGGAGACCTGGCCGTCCTCCGCGTACTTCTTGCCGCGGGGCAGGCGGTTCTCATAGTCGTCGCCCAGGCTTTCCAGCCCCTTGATCCAGAGACGGCCCCACCAGGTCCCGCCGAAGCGTTCATGGGCCATCATCACGGCCGCACCTCTTCAGGCAGTTCGGGCACTTCCATCTCCAGCTTGGAGGCTTCGCGCACCTTCGCGGCGGCGCCATCCACGCGGCCGCCGTTCTCCTCCTCGTCCATGACCTCGGTATCGGAGTCCAGGGAGACGAGGCGGCGCAGCGCGTCGTCGTCCAGCTCCGTGAGCCAGCCTTCGCCCGTTCCCACGACGCGGTCAGCGAGGTCGCGCTTGGACTCCAGCAGCGCGTCGATCTTCTCCTCCAGCGTGCCGATGGTGACGAGCTTGTGGACCTGCACATTCTTCGTCTGACCGATGCGGTAGGTGCGGTCCGTGGCCTGGTCCTCCACCGCCGGATTCCACCAACGGTCGAAGTGGAACACATGGGTGGCGGCCGTGAGGTTGAGGCCCACGCCGCCCGCCTTCAGCGAGAGCAGCATGACTGGCGGGCCCTGCTGATCCTCCTGGAAGACCCGCACCATCTCGTCTCGCTGGTCGCGCGTGGTGCCGCCATGGAGGAAGGGCGGCGCGAAGCCGAGCCGCGATTCGAGATGGGCCTGCAGCCGGTCGCCCATCTCCTTGAACTGGGTGAAGACGATGGCCTTCTCGCCGTTCTCCAGGACTTCCTCGAGCATCTCGGAGAGGCGGTCCAGCTTGCCGCTGCGGCCCGCGAAGGGCGCCCACTGGCGGAGGAACTGCGAGGGGTGGTTGCAGATCTGCTTGAGGTGCGTGAGCAGCGCGAGGATTTTGCCGCGGCGCTCGATGCCGGTGGACTTCGCGAGGTCCTGCTCCATCTGGTCCACGCGGGCCTGGTAGAGCGCGGCCTGCTCGCGGGAGAGCGTCGTGTAGACCTTCATCTCCTGCTTCTCAGGCAGGTCCTGGATGATGCTGCGGTCGCTCTTCAGGCGGCGCAGGACGAAGGGCCCCACGCGCTGGCGCAGGCCCTGGGCCGCGTCAGGGTCGCGGTACTTCTCGATGGGCTGGCCGAAGCGCTCCTGGAACTGCGACTCGCTGCCCAGGTAGCCCGGCAGCGTGAAGGCGAGAATGGACCACAGCTCGCGCAGGCGGTTCTCGATGGGCGTACCCGTGAGCGCCAGGCGGAACGCGCCTTTGAGTCGCCGCACGGCCTTGGCCTGGGCGCTGCCGGGGTTCTTGATGGCCTGCGCCTCGTCCACCACCACCATGCCCCAGGCGCGGCTGGCGAAGCCGTCCTCCTCGCGGCGCACAACGCCGTAGGTGGTGAGCACGAGCGTGTGGGGCTTGAAGCCGCGGGGCAGCGGATCCCGGTTGTTGCCGTGATGGACGAAGACGGGCAGCGAGGGTGCGAACTTGTTCAGCTCCCGCTCCCAGTTGCCCAGCAGCGACGTGGGGCAGACGAGCAGCGTGGGCAGGCCTTCCTTCGGGGCTTGCGCCTGGCGCAGCAGTAGAAGCGCCAGCACCTGGATGGTCTTGCCCAGTCCCATGTCGTCCGCGAGGATGCCGCCCAGGCCGAGACGGGACAGGCCTTCCAGCCAGGCGAGTCCACGCAGCTGGTAGGGGCGCAACTGGCCGTGGAAACTGGCGGGCTGCTTGATGGGTTTGTCAGGGAGATTCTTCAGCTCGGCCAAGGCCGATCCGAAATCGCCCGCCACCTCGACCTCGATGGCCTCGCTCACGCCGGGAATGCGCGTGGTGCCCGTGAGCGCGGCGGCCAGCGCCTCGCCCTGGCTCATCTGCTCGAAGCCCTTGTCGCGGCTGGCCTGGATGACGGTCTGGATCTGCTTCAGCGTGGCCGGATCCAGCGCCACCCAGCGGCCCTTCCAGGCCACCAGCGGATGCTTGAGGCTCGCCATCTGGGCGAAGTCCTCCACGCTCAGCTGCTCGTCGCCTAGCATCAGCGACCAGTCCGCGCTCACGGCGGCGTCGAGCCCCGTGCCTGCCGATTCCACGGCGCGGGCGCCCAGCTTCACCTTCGCGCGCAGGCGTCGCGCGCCGCCGAGGTCCGTGAGCGCCTCCGGCACATGGACGATGAAACCCGCCTCTTTCAGCTGCGCCGCGCCCTTGGTGAGGAAGGACCAAGCCTCGGCCGGTTGCAGCTGAAGGTCGCCGGGGCGCTGGCCCGAGAGCGCGCGTTGCAGCGCGGGGAAAAATGGGATCGCGCGGGCGAGAGCCCGCAGCAGGGTGGCGCGGGCCTCGGCGACGATGGCTTCCGTGGACGG
Source organism: Holophagaceae bacterium (assembly GCA_035687325.1). Lineage (GTDB taxonomy): Bacteria > Acidobacteriota > Holophagae > Holophagales > Holophagaceae > JAFDVN01. Next base: position 1,137 of record DASRXV010000021.1, on the reverse strand, counting down.
CTCCCAGAGCTGGTCCACGCCGATGAAGGCGCCGCCGGCCGTCTCCAATCCAACTTTCAGCACCCAGCCGTCCTCGCTGATGCGGTCGGCCTCTTCGATGGCCTTGCCCTTCGGCACCGGCGGCGCCTCCAGTCGGAAGGCCGGGCGCACCCACTGCGGCGTGGCGCCTTCACTCCACTGGGCCAGCTGGTCGCCCAGCGTGCGCTCCGTGATACCCACGGTGGGGAACTCGTTCATGGGATGGCTGAGCGCCACCATGAAGCGCTCATCCCAGGGCAGGCGGTCGCGCTTGTGGCCACGCAGCTTATGGAGCTGGCCCAGGCGCGGGTCGTCACCGGCGCGCAGATTGGACGCCACGAAACGCATGAGGAAGTCCGCGCCATCCTCCAGGAATGCGTGGAGCAGGGCGTCCGGCACCGGCGGATGGGCCAGCTCGTCGTCCAGTTCCTCGGATTGCAATTCCCCCAGGGGCAGTCCCTTCGTGAAGACCCAGGCGTCCTGGTCCGGGAAGGCCAGCGCGGAGGGCGGCATCGCGTCGGCCAGAGCCTTCACCGCCGCGCGGTCGGAGGGGCTCGTGAGGCTCACGCCCCAGCGGACGCGCCAGGGATGGGGCCGCGTGTCGAGGGTAGGCAGCAACGCGCCGCGGATGACGAGAGACTGGAGCAGGCGCAGCGAGGCGGCCCAGTAGAGGAGCGAATCGCCGGCCGCGCCGGGGTTCAGGCTCAGAGAGGCCAGCCAGGGGTAGGCCCGCTGCCAGCGCAGGGGCACACCGTGGGTTTCCACGAGGCTGCCATCCGCCAGGAACACTTGGGCCCGGGCGGGCGTGAGGCGCTCGCGGCCCGGCAGCTCGCCCGGCAGCGCGCGCAGGGCCCGCGCCCAGGCGTCCTGACCCGCCGGATGGGGTAGAGCCAGCAGGAAGCCCCGGTCCAGGGGCCGGTACTGGAGGATGGGCTGCAGGAGTTCAGCCACGCCGATTATCCTGGAGCAGGGAGTTGCGATGAAGCTCGGTTTCGCCAGCGATCATGCGGGGTTCGACCTGAAGGAGCGCCTGAAGGCCTGGGCCCTCACGGAAGGTCACGAGGTTGTGGATTTCGGTACGGATGGGACAGCCTCTGTGGATTACCCGGATTTCGCGCA
>DASRXV010000020.1:0-19757 GCA_035687325.1 Holophagaceae bacterium | reverse complement strand
GTCCTCGCGGTGCGGATCGATCACGAAGATGACATCGGGCGCGGAACGCATGTCGCGGATGCCCTGGAAGGAGGCGCGGAGCTTCTCCAGCTGGCGCGTGAGCATGAGGATGTCCTTCTTGCTCAGCAGCGCGGTGCGGGCTGGATCGGCCAGGGTGGCCTCCAGCTCGCGGTACTTCTCCAGGGACTTCTTGATGGTGGAGAAGTTGGTGAGCATGCCGCCCAGCCAGCGGTTGTTCACATAGAACGCGCCGCAACGCTCGGCCTGCTCGCGGATGAGCTCCTGGGCCTGGGGCTTGGTGGCGACGAAGAGGAAGGTCTTGCCCTCGCCCGCGGCCTTGGTCAGGTAGTTGGCGGCCTGGTTCCAGAGGCGCAGGGTCTTCTGCAGGTCGATGATGTAGATGCTGTTCCGGGCGCCGAAGATGAACTTCTTCATCTTCGGGTTCCAGCGCTTGGTCTGGTGGCCGAAGTGGACGCCCGCTTCGAGCAGTTCCTTCATTTGGATCTGAGCCATGACGGCCTCCCTGATGGTGGGATGAAAGGCGAGCTGTCCCGCCCGAATCGATCGCCGCTGACGGAGTGCCGGAGGCGATCCGGTGCTGCTGGTGAAACATGAAACAGACGAGGGGCCGTGAGGCCCCTCGTCTGGGTGAAGATCTTAGCGCTTGCTGAACTGGAAGCGGCGACGGGCGCCCTTCTGGCCGGGCTTCTTGCGCTCCTTCATGCGCGGGTCGCGCGTGAGGAGGCCGGCGACGCGGAGCATGGACCGGAGCTGCTCGTTGTAACCGAGGAGGGCGCGGGAGATGCCCATGCGGATGGCCGAGGCCTGGGCCGCGCTGCCGCCGCCGTCCACGGAGAGGAACAGGTCGAACTTGCCTTCGAGGTCCGCGAGGACGAGGGGCTGGTGCACCATCATCCGCAGCACGCCGTTGGGGAAGTAGTGGTCGAGGGCGCGGCCGTTGACGCTGATCTTCCCGCTGCCGGGGCGGAGGAAAACGCGGGCGGCGGCGGTCTTGCGGCGGCCGGTTCCGTAGTACTGGGCGATGGCCATCGAGAACCTCTCTTACTTCTGGATCGTCAGGGTCTGGGGAGCCTGCGCGGCGTGGTCGTGATCCGCGCCCGCGTAGACCTTCAACTTGCGGTACATCTGGCGGCCAAGGGGACCCTTGGGGAGCATGCCCTTGACGGCGGACTCGATGACGCGCTCAGGGTGCGTCTCCTGCATCACGGAAGCGCGGGTGTGCTTGATGGAGCCGGGCTGCGTGGTCCGCACATGGTGGTAGACCTTCTGCTCGCCCTTCTTGCCGGTGAAGACGGCCTTGCCCGCGTTGATCACGACGACATGGTCGCCGGTGTCGAGGAAGGGGGTCCAGGTGGGCTTGTGCTTGCCGGACAGGATCTCGGCCACCGCCGAGCTGATCCGCCCGACGGGCAGGCCCGTGGCGTCCACGACGAACCACTGGCGCGTCGAAAGGTCCTTGGCTTTGGGGAAGAAGGTGCTCATCGCTAGCTCCGGAACCACTTGGAGACGGCATGCCGTCCGCTGGGCGGTCGAAATCGCAGAAAGAAGAGACTAACAAGCGGTTGCGGGGGGGTCAAGGCGCAATTTCGCGGGCCTTGCTCGGTGCCCCGGCCGCCGGATCAGGCCCCGGCCAGCTTCCAGAGTTCCTGGGCCACCCGGGACGCGCCCTTGCCGTCAACCAACAGCATGCCAGCTCCGGTCTGTTCCTGGCGGGTTTCCTGGCCTTCCGGCGACAGCCAGTGGGCCATGGCCTCTGTGGCGACCGCCAGATCGGCCTCGGGCCCCTCGCCCAGATCGCAGCAGGTCCCCGCCAGGGACAGGTCCGACAGGATGGCCGCCTGGCGCGGGTTCTGGCCCCAGACGGCCACGGGCACGCCCATGCAGAGGCACTCGCAGAGCGTGATCCCGGCCGCGCACCACACAGCGTCGAAGTCGCGGAGGCGCCCCACGAGGCCGGGGATGCTCTCCAGCACTGTGAGGCCCGGCAGGGGCGGGATGCCCGCCAGTCCGCCAGGAGCCAGCAGCGTGGAGGCCCCGGTCCAGCGGCCGTCTTCCACGAGCCGCCGCAGCACCTCGAAGGCCCGGGGCGCCAAGGCCGCGCCATCGCTGCCGCCGAAGGTGATGAGGAGCTTGTGGACGGAGAGCGCCGCGTCCGGCTCCCGCTGGGGCCGCAGCTTCTGGGCGATCTTGCCCACCACGGCGAACCGCGCGCCCAGCACGGTCCGGCAGCCGCTCCGGCGATCCTCGAAGGGCTTACGCTTCTCGCCATCCACCGTCTTCACGGGATGCTCGGCCCAGCTCACGCCTTCGAGAAAGGGTTGGAAGAGCAGGTCCGCACGCTCGTGAGCCTCGCCATCGTCCTCCATGAGCGCCACCTTGCGGGGGCGAAGGGCCTCCAACTGCGCGGCCGTGGCATCCCACTGGTCTACGAGCACCACCTCGCCCTTGGCGGAGGCGGGCAGAGGCGCATGGAGATCCTCGCCGAGATCCAAGGCGGGACAGGGCAGGGCCTCGTCGAGAAAGGGGTGGCGCCCCGAGCCAACGCGGCGCGCACGCGCGTCGCCGCTCACCGCGATCAGGGTTGTTCCGCCAAGCGCCTGCCAGGCTTCCTCGATGGCCAGCGCCCGCGCCACATGGCCGAGGCCCAAGCGTGCATCCGCATGAACGCGAAGAATCAACTGGGGGGACATATGCCGGGAAGTCTAGCGGGGCCACGCCGGAAAGGGGAAGCGGGAAGCGATTTGTGCGGTTGGCCGCAGCCTGGGCAGACTGGATCACCCGATCCGGAGTCCGCCATGAACGAAGCCTCCATGCCGCTTTCTCCTGCCCCCGGCGCCCGGAGCGCCAGGCTGTGCGGAATCTGGTCCATCGTCTGCGGTGTCACCTGCGCGTGCCTCCCCATCACGCTCGTGCTGGGGATCATCGCGCTCGTTCAGCAGGCGAAGGCGAAGCGGCTGGCGAAGGAGAACCCGGACCACTACGAGATGCCCACGAACACAGGCCTCGTCACCGGCATCATCGGCCTCGCCATGCCCGTGCTGATGCTGCCCTTCCTCGGCATCGTGTCCGCCATCGCCATCCCGGCGATGGTAGGCCAGCGCGCCCGGGCGAGGGATAGAGTTGCGACCGAACACATGATGCGCAAAACCGAAGATCTACTGACCCAGTACTCCAGGCTGGTACATGAGAAGACGCCCCCCGAACAGATTCCCGGCGCCATGGAGGCTTGGTTGCAGGAGGGCGGAGCGAAGGACCAAAACCCTTGGAATCCTGCATCGCCAGCCTACGACTACCACATCAAAGTGTTCTCAGACCTTGATCGAGACAGCATGGGAGAAATGGCGGCCTCGGAGGCCACCACCTTAGGTCAGCCAGTATTCGTCATTGAACTGCCTACCAGCAGCCATCCTGGCTACCTCAGCAGTGCCATCCGCGTGCGGAGCGAGGTCCGAGCGAACCCATTCGTGAACACGGTTGAGTTGCCCTGATCACGGATACGGATGCCCGCCCTTGAACCCCGGCTTCGGGTTCGCGATCACCGGGGCTTCGGCGATGGACCAGCCGTCGGCGAAGTAGGCCTCCTTGTAGCGGGTGTAGCGGCTCCAGATGGAGGCGGTGAGGTCCCGCTGCTTGGGGGTGAGGTCCTTCTTCACTTCGGCGGGCCAGCCGGCGACGAGGGTGTGGGGCGGGGCCTGGAAGCCCTCGCGCAGCAGGCTCCCGGCGGCGACAAGGCAGCCTTCGCCCACTTCCGCACCGTCCATGATCGTCGTGCTCATGCCGATGAGCGCGCCCTTCCGGATCGTGCAGCCGTGGATCATCACATTGTGGGCGACGCTCACTTCCTCTTCGAGGATCGTGGGCCACTTGCCGTTCGTCACATGGATCACGCAGGCGTCCTGGATGTTCGTCCGGGCGCCGATGCGGATCCAGTTCACATCGCCGCGCACGACGCAGTTGAACCAGATGGAGGCGTCATCGCCGATCTCCACATCCCCCATCACGAGGGCGCTGTCCGCCACGAAGACGCGGCTGCCGATCTTGGGGACCATGCCTTGGAAGGGGCGGATCATGGGGCGCCTCGTGAAACGGCCAGATTAACGCCGTGATCTCCGTCATGGCCCCTTCCCGTAAACTGTCGGGATGCTCGAGCAGCTCTTCCCATCCCGGCGCGGCTTTTCCGGCGAGGACATCATCTTCGCCCTGAACGGCGAGGCTCAGAAACGCGCGGCGGCGGGCGAGCCCGTCATCAACGCCACCGTGGGCGCGTTGCTGGACGACCGCGGCCGCCTCGTGGTGCTGGAGACGGTGATGAAGCTCTGGCGGGACCTGGGCGATATGGAAGTGGCGCCCTACGCACCCATCACGGGGGACCCGGCCTTCCTCACGGCGCTCACGGAGCGGCACTGGCCCGGCCTAGCCGCGCCGGGCGCGGGTTGCGCCACGCCCGGCGGCAGCGGTGCCCTCGCCATCTCGGTCCGCAACTTCCTCGCCCCGGGCATGGCGGTGGCGGCCATGGCGCCCTATTGGGGGCCCTATGACACGCTGTCGTCAGAGGGCGGCGCCTGGATCGCGCCCCTGCCCTATCCTGCCGCGGACGGCGCGCTCGATGCCGCCGCCTGGGAGAAGACCCTGAAGGATCTCATGGCCTCCCAGGGCCGCGTCCTCCTCTGGCTCAATGATCCCTGCCACAACCCCACAGGCCGCAGCCTCACGAAGGCCGCCCGCGCGGCGGTCTTCACCCTGCTCTCCGATCTCGCCAAGCTAGGCCCCGTCACGCTGCTGCTGGACCTGGCCTACCTGGACTACACCTGCGAGCCTCAGGCCGTGCGCGAGGCGCTGGATGAGTACCGGGCCTTCGCGGAGAAGGGCTCCGTCCTCGTGGGCGCGGCGCTGTCCATCTCGAAGAGCCTCACGCTCTACGGCGGGCGCGGCGGCGCCCTGGTCTTCTCCTGGACGAAGGACGCGGCCCTGCAGGCGGCATTGGCCGTGAGCTGCCGCGGCCTCTTCTCCAACTGCCCGCGGGCGCCGCAATCCCTCGTGGTGAAGCTGAACCGGGATGGCAAGGCCCAGGAAGCGCTGGCGGCCGAGCACAAGCACTGGTCCGAGGTGCTCGAAGCCCGCGCGAGGGCCCTGGATGCAGCGCTGCGGGCGAAGGGCCTCGCAGGCGCGCCCTGGCAGGGCGGCTTCTTCGTCACCCTGCCGGTGGAGGACCCCATGGGTGTCTGCGAACGGCTCAAGACCCACGGCGTCTTCGTGGTGCCCACGCCCTGGGGCCTGCGGGTGGGCATCTGCGGCCTGAGGGCCGGGGACGCACCCCGCTTCGCGGCTGCCTTGAAGGAATCGCTATAGCCCGCCTGGGCGATCCACGGTAGGCTGGAAGGCCGCGGGCGTATAACTCAGCGGTAGAGTGCTACCTTCACACGGTAGAAGTCCCAGGTTCGAATCCTGGTACGCCCACCAAGAGCCCTGATCCCGTGTCGGGGCTTTTTTTGTGACGAGGCTCCCCATGCCGTTCATCAACGCCACCCAGGTCCGCGCCGGGATGATCATCAACTTCGAAGGCGAGCTCTGCCGCGTCATCAGCGTGGAGCACCAGACGCCTGGCAATCTGCCGGCGCGCATCGTCACGAAGATGAAGCGCCTCAAGGACGGCATCAACCGCGAGAACCGCTTCGGCTCCTCCGACAAGATCGACAAGGCGAGCCTGGAGCAGCATGTGCTCGAGTTCCTCTACGAGGACGGCGACCATCTCGTCTTCATGAACAACGAGACCTACGAGCAGCTGGAAGTCGGCAAAGAAGTGCTGGGCGACGACCTCGTCTTCCTCGTGCCCAACATGCAGGTGGAGCTGGAATTCTACGAGGGCCAGGCCCTCTCCGCCGTCATGCCCGCCAGCGTGGTGCTGGAGATCACAGAGACCTCGCCCGTGATGAAGAACGCCAACGCCACCGGCTCCTACAAGCCCGCCAAGCTGGAGAACGGCATCACCGTGGGCGTGCCTCCTTACATCGAGACGGGGGAAAAGATCCGCGTGAACACGGTGGACCGGACCTATATGGAGCGGGTGAAGTAGCCTTTCATCCGCACACCTTCCGAAGGGCCCCGGACGGGGCCCTTCGTGTTTCGTGGAATACTGGCCGCGCATGAGCCAGCCTGCGCCCCTCGACCTCCAGTCGGTGCCCTTCCTCGCAGGGCTGGCCCCTCGATTGGCGACGGAGCTGACGGCGTTTTCGGAGCCGCGGCGCTATGAGGATGGCGCCCGCGTCTTCCAGCAGGGGGAGCGCATCCCCGGCGTCTTCGTGGTGGCCAGCGGCGCGTTGAAGGTGTTCCGCTCGGATGGCCGCGGCCATGTGCAGGTGCTGGACTTCATCCGCCCCGGCCAGTGCGTGGGCGAGGTCCAGGTTTTCGACAGCGGCCCCATCGCCTCCAGCGCCGAGGCCCACGGCGCCACCGCCTGCTGGCTCATCCCCGCCGCGCCCCTGCGGGAGCTGGCCCACCGCACGCCGGAAGTGGCGGAGGTGCTCATCCAGCATTTCGCGGGCAAGGTGCGCCACCTCGTGGAGCTGGTGGACGCGCTCAGCCTTCATAGCGTGCCCGAGCGCGTGGCGCAGATCATCCTGGACGCCCAGGAGCGCCATCCGGAGCGGCTCGTGGTGGAGTTCGAAGAGACGCAGGAGGATCTGGCCCAGTGCATCGGCGCCAGCCGCGAAGCCTTTTCGCGCGCGCTGCGCCTGCTCACGGACCTGGACCTCATCCACAGCACCTTCCCCGTCGTGCGGATCGTCGAAGTCGCCAAGCTCCAGCGCTACGCGAAGGGCTGATCAGCCTGCGAGGGCGCTCTGCACCGCCTGGCGGAGGCTTTCGAGCCGGTAGGGCTTCTGGAGGAACCCGGCCAGGCCCTGGCCCACGATGTCGCGGGCGGATTCCTGCAAATCGAAGCCGCTGGAAAGGACCACCTTCAACTCCGGCCGCAGGGCCCGGATGGCGTGGAAGGTCTCGCGGCCGTCCAGCTTGGGCATGCTGAGATCCAGCAGCACGAGCCGCAGCTCTCCGCCCCGCGCGCGGACCCGCTCCACGGCTTCAGCGCCGTCGGCGGCCATGAGGCATTGGAAACCCAAGCGGGCCAGCATGGCTGCTGCGGCATCGCGGATCTCCGGCTCGTCATCCACCACCAGGGCGAGGCCGCCGGGTTCGAACATGGCTTCGCTTGGGAGCGGCTGCGCGGTGGGCGGGCCCTCCGCCGCCGGGAAGAGGAGGGCGAAGCGTGTGCCACGGCCCGGCTCGCTTTCAACGGCGATGCCCGCGTGATGCCCGCGCAGGATGCCCAGCATGGCGGACAGCCCCAGGCCTCGGCCGGTGGGCTTGGTGGTGAAGAAGGGATCGAAGATGCGGGCCTTCACCTCCGGCGTCATGCCGCATCCGGTGTCGGCGACCTCCAGCCGCACATAGCGCCCGGGTCGCGGAGCGCCGCCGGGGAAGATGAGCGTGGGATCCACGGGCCCCTGGTCGCGGCGGGCGGTGCGCAGCGTGATGAGACCGCCGCTTTCCGGGAGCGAGTCCGAAGCGTTGATGACCAGGTTCATGACCACCTGCTGGAGTTGGGCCGCGTCCGCTTCAACGGGCGGGAGATCAGGCGCGAGCTCGAGGGAGAACTGCGCTTTCTTGGGCAGGGAGGCCGTGATGAGCTGGACCATCTCCATGATGAGCGCGTTGAGATCCACGGCGCGCACCACCATGCGCCCCTTGCCGGAATAGGCGAGCATCTGCCGGGCCAAGTCCGAGGCCCGCCCCACCGCCAGGCCCATGCGGTCCAGATAGGTGCTGGATGCGGAGCTTGCAGGCAGGGCGGCCTTGGCCAGTTCCAGGTTGCCGAGAATGGCCGTCAGCAGGTTGTTGAAGTCGTGGGCGATGCCGCCCGCCAGCACGGCGAGACTTTCCAGCTTTTGGGCTTGGCGCAGGGCCTCCTCGGTCTGCTTCTGGCCGCGCAGGTCGTGTTGGAGCGTGGCGAGGCAGAGCGGCTCGCCCGTAGAGGGATCCTTCACAAGGAAGGAGGAGATCTGGACAGGGATCGGTTCCCCGCCCTCGAAGTGGCGCAGCGTGGACTCGCCCTCCCAGTGCCCGCTGGCCTTGACGGCGGGAACCTCGGTCTCCTCGGACTGCCGGAAGCCCTCATCCGTGAGGAAGTCACGGATCGTGCGGGTGGGCGCGTCCTCCAGGCGCTTCAGCCCCACGAGCTTCAGCCCCGCGGGGTTCACATACTTCACGGAGGCATCGAGAGACGCCATGGCGACGAAATCGGGTGTGTTCTCGATGAGGGCGCGGAACTGGAAGAGGTCCAGCTCCCCTGTCTTCAGATCCGTGATATCGAGGCAGGTGCCCACCATGCGCTCGGGGCGGCCCTGCCCGTCCACCACCACCGTGCCCCAGGAGCGGAGCCAGCGCGTGTCCCCATCGGGGCGGAGGATGCGTTCCTCGAAGGCGAAGGGGCTCCGCGCTTCGAGCGCATGGCCGATGGTAGCCTGCACGCGCGTCCGGTCTTCCGGGTGGACCCGCTCCAGGTAACCCTCGAAGGAGGCGCCGAAAGTGGCGTGGTCCAGGCCGTAGATGGCATAGAGTCCCTCGGACCATTCCACGCGGTTGTCCGCCACCGCCCAGGTCCAGAAACCGAGCTGGGCCATGCGCTGGGCCATGGCGAGGCGCTCCATCTGTTCCCGTAGCGCGTCCACCTGCTGCTGGTGGGAGATGGCGAGGGCCGCGAGGCTGTTGATGTGCCGCAGGATCTCCAGTTCGTCCGCGCCAAAGGGGCCGGGGTCGTGATGGTAGATGGCGAATGAGCCCAGCACCTTGCCGGTGCCGTCGAAGATGGGCGTGGAGGCGCAGGCGCCGAGTCCCGCAGACAGCGCCAGCGCCTTGTAGTTCTCCCAGAGCGGGTCGGTCTCGATGTTCTCCACGATCACGGGCTCTCGGCGGAATATGGCGGTCCCGCAGGATCCTGCGCTGGGCCCAGAGGGTTCGCCATCAATGGCCTTGAGGTAGTCGGGGGGCAGATGCGGTCCAGCTCCGGTCCTTATGCGGATGCCATCCGCGTCCAGCAGCATCACTGAGCAGAGCGCCTGAGGAAGCTGGGCCTCCACAACGCCGCAGAGGCGGTCCAGCACCTCCGCGAGAGGCGCGTCCTGGGCCAGCAGCTCCACCACCTGGCGCTGCCCTTCCACAAGGGTTTCCAACCGCCAGGGAGCGGAGAGCGCGAGAGGATCGGAAGCGGGGTCGGGCATGGAAGGGATGGGAATGACCCGAACTATACGCCGGATGGGTTTTCATGCCCGCAGCTCCAGCACGGGAGACCGTCCCGGCGGACGGCGCTGCCGTGGCGCGGGGTATCATCGGGCATTCCGGAGGATCCATGCGTCTCCTCGCCGCGGCCCTGGCCGCCCTGTCCCTTGCCGCTCAGGTGCCCGCCAAGGCTGGCCTGAAGGCGCCTGGCATTTCGGAGCGGGCCATCCGCGCCCATCTGGCGCTCCTCTCGGATGATCTGCTGGAAGGCAGGGGCACGGGCCAGCGGGGCGGCGATCTCACCATGCTCTACCTCCGCTCGGAGCTGGCGCGCATGGGGCTGAAGCCGGCCAACGGGGACAGCTACCTCCAGCCCGTGAAGATCGCGGGGCTGAGGACGGACCGCGGGGCCACGCGGCTCAGCTTCACGGGCGGGCCTGAGCCTATCGCGCTCGCCTACGGGTCCGAGATGGTGGTGGGCACCGGCACGACGAACGCGCGGGTGGCGTTTGATGCGCCCCTCGTCTTCGTGGGTTACGGCATCTCCGCCCCCGGCGAGAAGTGGGACGACTACAAGGGCCTCGACTGCAAGGGCAAAGTGCTCGTGATGATGGTGAACGACCCGCAACCCACGGCGGAGGAGCCGGACCGTTTCGGCGGCAAGAGCCTCACCTATTTCGGACGGTGGACCTACAAATACGAAGAAGCCGCGCGTCGCGGCGCCGCAGGGGTCATCCTCATCCACACGGATGCTTCCGCCACCTATCCCTGGAGCGTGGTGGAGAACAGCAACGGCGGCGAGCGCTTCCAGCTCACGGGCATGGGCCAGCCCCAGAACGGCATCCAGGGCTGGATCACGAACGGTTCCGCCGAACGCATCTTCAAGGCCGCGGGCCAGGACCTGGACGCGCTGCGGGCTAAGGCCGAGACCCGCGATTTCCAGCCCGTGCCGCTTAGCCTCAAGCTCAACGGCGAGCTGGTGAGCCAGGTGCGCATCATCGACCAGGCCAATGTGGCGGGCATCGTCCCTGGCACCGATCCCAAGCTGAAAGATGAAGTGGTCATCTACAGCGCCCACTGGGACCACCTGGGCATCGACCCCGCCCTCATCAAGGCCGGCAAGGACGGCATCTACAACGGCGCGGTGGACAACGGCTCCGGCACCGCCACAGTGCTGGCCATGGCCGAGGCGGCCGCGAAGCGCCCCGCCAAGCGCAGCCAGATGTTCCTCTTCGTCTGCGCGGAGGAGCAAGGCCTCCTGGGCTCCGCGGCCTACGGCGCGCACCCTCTGTGGCCCGCGGACAAGACCGCCTGCGACCTGAATCTGGACGCCATCAACTGGGTGGGCCCCACCCGCGACATCGGCCTGCCCGGCGCGGACCGCACGACTTTGGGCGCGACAGCCGCGAAGGTGGCGAAGGCAATGGGCCTCGCGGTGGCGAAGGCCCAGCCTGACATCGGCGGCGGCTACTTCCGCAGCGACCATTTCAGTTTCGCCAAGGTGGGCATCCCCGCCTTCTCCATCGAGAGCGGCAGCGATTTCCTGGGCGATGCCAAAGCCCAGAAGGCCCGCAGCGATAGCTACGACCAGCGCTACCACCAGCCCAGCGACGAGTACGACCCCAAGTGGGACCTCCGCGGCATGGCGCAGATGGGCCAGTTCACGCTGGATCTGGGTTACGCCGTGGCGGACACGCCCTCGATGCCCGCATGGAAGGCGGGCGATCCCTTCGGCGCCGCGCGCGGCAAGGGGAAGTGATGGCCTGCCCCCAGTGCGGCTCCGAGATCCTCAGCACCGTGGCGGAGCACTACGAGACGGAAGTGCGCAAGCCGGGCGCGGATCCGGTGGTGCTGGACGCCTTCGCGCCGCCCTCGCGCAAGGCCGTCCTGCACGGATCCATCTTCTTCGTCGTCGCGTGGATCGGCATCCTGGCGCCCTTCTTCGCGCCGGAGGGCACGGTCCTGCGCACCAGTGTGCCGATCTGGGTCCTTGCTCTCATCTGGTTCCCCCTCTTCTGGCGAGGGCGCTCCCAGGACCACAAGACCCTGGCAGCCTACAAGGCGCGGCGCTTCTGCTCCAACTGCGGCTGGTACGACCGGACCTGAATCAAGCCCATCCCTGATCGGCGACGAAGGCCTCCACCTTGGCGCGGATGAGGTCGCGGATGGCGCGGACCTCCTCCAAGCCTTGCCCGTGGGGATCGGGGAAGGGCCAGTCATCGCGCTTCACGCCCAGCACCACGGGGCAGTCCTCGCCGCAACCCATGGTGATGAGCCACCTGGCTTCCGCGGACAGGCGGGCGGTGAGCTTCTGAGGAACCGCGCCGGAGAGGTCCAGGCCTTCCTCCCGCATCACCGTAATGACTTCGGGATGCACCTGGGCCGCGGGCCTCGTGCCTGCCGAGACCGCGCGGGCCCCGGCGGGATCGGCGATCCGGTTGAAGAAGGCCGCCGCCATTTGTGACCGCCCCGCGTTCTGGACGCAGGCGAAGATCACGGTCTTCATGGATGCTCCTGGGCATGGCGGAGGAACCAGTTCGCGGCGATCGCCGCGAGGATGGCGCCGACCAATTCGATCGCGATGAAGCCCGGCGCATCGGTGGGGCGGATGCCGGAGAAGGTGTCCGTCAGGCTCCGGGCTAGTACCAGCGCGGGGTTGGTGAAGAAGGTAGAGACTGTGAACCAGTAGCCGCCTGTGACGAGGCCTGCGACGGCGTAAGGCACCCGGCGGGGGTCCAGGCGGTCGCCCAGCAGGATGATGAGGACGAGCGTGAAGGTGCCGATGACCTCGCTGAGCAGCTGCGAACCGCCATTTCGCGCATGCGATGAAGCCTGGACGAGGCGCAACCCGAACATGGCGTGGGTCATGAAGACGCCCAGCAGCGCGCCTAGGATCTGAGCGGCCGTGTAGGCGCCCGCGTGGGCGAGACGCAGCTTGCCAGTGATGAGGAAGCCCAGGCTCACGGCCGGGTTGAAGTGGGCGCCGGAGATAGGGCCGAAGGCCAGGATGAGAGCGAGCAGCCCAGCGCCGGTGGCCAGGGCGTTGGCCAGCAAGGCCATCCCGTCGTTGCCGCAGAGACGCTGGGCCATGATCCCCGAGCCCACCACGAGGGATGCGAGGAGGGCTGAGCCCAGCGCCTCCGCGGCAAGGCGGCGCTTCAGGTCGAAGGGCCGGATCATGCGGAGCAACCGCAGGCGCTAATGGCGACCTGGGTGGTCACGCAAGTCTCGGCGGTGGTGCAGGATGCCGGCGCGGCGCCCACGCAGCATGCGCCGTCCTCACTCTTCATGAGGTCCGAGTCTTCCAGCACCACGAAGAACTCCCAGCGGTTGCCATCGGGATCAGCCGCCCAGACCTTGTCCTGCTTGGCGTAGCAGCAGACAGTGCCTTCCTCCACGAGATTCAGGAGGCCCGCGGCCTGAAGGTGGCGCTTCGCCGCCTCGACGGCTCCGCTGGAATCCACCTGGATGCCGAAGTGGTTCACATTGCGGCCCGTGGGGGTGTGTTCCACGAGGGCCAAGTTCAGCAAGGGCGCGGTCAGGTCGAACTTGGCGTAGCCGGGGCGCCGCTTGAGGGGGGTGACGCCGAAGAGCTTGCTGTAGAAGGTCGCGGAGGCCTCGATATCGCGGACATCGAGCGAGAGATGGGTTTTCAGGACACCTTGCACGGGATCTCCTTGTTTCTATAAAGATAGAAATAGCGGAAGAAAAAAACTCAGCAGCAAGCCTTGCCCCCGCCGCAACAGTCCTCCCAGAGGTAGTCGGTGAGCTTCCGCAGTTCAGCGTAATCAGCCCGATAGCGGATGAAGGTGCCCTCCTTCTCTGGGAGAAGCAGGCCCGTGGAGGCGAGCGTGTCGAGGTGGTGGCTGAGGGTGCTGGCGGGGATCTTCAGAGCGGCCTGGATCTCGCCGGCAGGCGTGCCGTCTCGTTCGCCCCGCACTACCAGCCGCAGGATCCCCAGGCGTGAAGGATGCCCCAGGGCCTTCATCCGCTCCGCCTGCCGGTCCAGCTGCTTGGCCAAGAGGCCTCCCGGGAATGATTCTAAGATCATCGAAATAGTCTGCAAGGACAAATTTCGATGATCATCGAATTATAATTTGGCGAGGGTAATGACCGCGATCTCTGGCGGCGCCTGGATGCGGAAGGGCAGGCCCACCACCCCCAGGCCGCGGCTCACGAAGAGGCGGGCGCCGCTCACTTCGTAGAGGCCGCCCGTATAGGGGCCCAGGACCCGTGCGCTGGAGACGCCGGGCACGAGGTTGATCTGGCCGCCGTGGGTGTGGCCCGAGAGCACGAGCCGCGCGCCGGTGGCGAGGGCATCTTGGATCATGGTGGGCCGGTGGGCGAGACAGAGGCGGAAGGCGTCCGCCGGCACCCCGGCGGAAGCGGGGCCAGCCAGCGGTCCCGGACCGAAGGGCACGCGGCTGAACTTCCCGTTGCGGGCCATGGGGTCCTGGAGGCCGATGAGCGCCAGCCGTGCGCCGTTCCGTCCGATGAGGGCGTGGGTGTTCTCGACGGGGCGGATGCCGCTGGCGGCGAGGTCTCGCCAGATGGGGCGGGGATCCTCGAAGTAGTCGTGGTTGCCCAGCACGGCGAAGGTGCCGAGCGGAGGGCGGAACCCCTCAAAGGCCTCGATGAGCGGGCCCACTTCATGGGGCTGGCTGTCCACGAAATCGCCGCCGAAGAGAAGGAGGTCTGGCTTCTCGCGCTCCGCCAGTTCCCGCCAGCGGCGCAGCAGGCCCGCGCCCACGAGGGGCCCGGCGTGGAGATCGCTAAGGTAGGCGAGACGCAACCCGACCAGGCCTTGGGGCAGGTCCGCGAAGGCCAGGCGCAGCCGCGTAATCTGCGGATCACCGTAGGCCTCCCGCGTCCCGGCGGTGGTGGTGGCCGCGGCGGTGCCCAGTCCCAGCAGGCCGGAGGTGCGGAGGAAGGCGCGGCGGGCGGGGTTTTCGGGCGTCTCCTCGCGCCGGACGATGCGGCCTCGTAGCCACCAGACGAGCTCCGTCAGGCCCGCCCAGAGGATCACGAGCAGGGCGAGGATCTGGAGATAGAGGCCCATCCGCGCGAAGGGGCGGAGGAAGAGCGTGGCGGAAGTGGGGATGCCCGTGGTGCGCAGGCCCACATAGAGGAGCATCGGCAGGTTCAAGGCCAGCAGGCCCCAATTCAGCCACCGCCACCATCCTCGCTTCACCCAGGGATGCAGCGCCTTCGCCATGCCGCCTTGGAGGGCCAGAACGAGAGCCAGGAAGATGGACAGCGCCATGGGGCCAGTGTGGCGGAAGAACAAGAGCGGAGGTTTCGCCTCTTGACAGAGAAATGAATGCGAATGAGACTGAGTCTCGATGTTGATCGCGCTGATGCCCCCTTCCCTTTCCGCTCCAGCCCCCGCGCTGGACCGGGAGGCCCTCTGCATGGGCACGCGGCTGAGCCTGAGGGTGGAGGGCCAAGGTGATCTGGCGGCGGCGTCCGAAGCCGCCTTCGCCGAGGCCGACCGCATCGAGCGCGCTTGCTCCACCTGGCGGCCCGGAAGCGCCTGGAGCCGCCTGAACGCGAAAGGCAACGGTGATCTCTCACCTGAATGGACGGGGCTGTTGTCGGATGCCAAAGCCTGGTCCGCGCGGATGGAGGGCGCCTTCGATCCCGTCCTGGGCCGGCTCGTGGCCGCCTGGGGCGCGCGCAGGGGGGGGCGGACGCCTTCGCCGGTGGAGTTGGCGCAAGCTCGCGGCGCGTCGGGCGCGGATCATCTGAGCATCAAAGGACAAGCAGTCCGCCTCACGAACGGTGCTTGGATCGAGGAGGGCGGTTTCGTGAAGGGCTACGCCCTGGACCGCATGGTGCAGATGCTTCGAGCCCGCGGCGTGAGTTCGGGCCTGCTTGATTTCGGAGGGCAGTTGCTCGCGTTCGGAGCGCCGCGAACGGTCTCCATCGCCGATCCCGTCGAACGCCAGCGCGCCCGCTTCTCGCTTTCATTGAAGAACGCCTCGCTGGCCTGCAGCGGCGATTCGGAGCGCGGCCTCCATCTGCTGGATCCCCGCACAGGGCGGCCCTGCGAGCCTTGGGGCGAGGTGGCCGTGGTGGCTCCCTCCGGCTTCGAGGCGGATGTCCTCAGCAAGCTCTTCGTGCTCGGCCCCGAGCGTGGCCAGGCCTGGGCGGATGCCCATGGCGTGGCGGCGCTCTTCCTTCCCAACATGGGCGCGCCGCGGCTCAGCCGCGCCTTCCACGCCTTGAACCCCGTTTCCCTCCCGGAGTCCCGATGAAAGCCCTGACCCTCTCCGCCGCCGCCTTCGCCCTCGCAGCGGGCCCCCTCTTCGCGCAGGACGCGCCCAAGAGCGAGGCCGACCGCATCAAGGACCTGGAGTGCAAGGTGGAGATCCTCTCCCAGCAGATCGAGGCCCAGCAGACGGGCTCCACGCCTGCCACAGCCACGGGCGGCGAAGGCGCCTTCGGCATGGGCGCCGCCGCCAGCAAGGTCTATTCGGCCAACACCGGTCTCTCTGTGGGCGGCTACGGCGAGTTCCTCTACCAGAATTTCGATAAGAAGCTGCAGGACGGCACGGTGGCGCCCATGAACGACCAGTTCGACACGCTGCGCGGCGTCTTCTACCTGGGCTACAAGTTCAACGACCGGATCGTGTTCAACAGCGAGATGGAATTCGAGCACAGCGGCTATTCCGATGAGCACCCGGAGGGCGAGGCCATCCTGGAATTCGCTTATCTCGACTTTCTCGTGAACAAGGCCATCAATGTGCGCGCGGGCCAGGTGCTGCTGCCCCTGGGCTTCACCAACGAGATCCACGAGCCGCCCGCGGTGCTGAGCGCCTCGCGCCCCTTCGTGGAGCGCAGCGGCGGCATCATCCCCACCACCTGGCACGAGAACGGCGTGGGCCTCCATGGCGAACTGCCGGGCGATCTCAGCTACCGCGTCTACCTCGTGGAGGGCTTGAACGCCGCGAAGTTCAACGCGGAAGGCATCACGGACGGCCGCCAGAGCGGCAACAAGGCCATCGCGGACCGCTTCGCCCTCACGGGGCGCCTGGATTGGAAACCCATCCCCGGCACCACGGCGGGCTTCAGCTTCTACAAGGGCTCCAGCGTCCACAGCGATCCCTACGGCGCGCCCATCTCGTCCATCACCATCCCCACGACGCTGCTGGATGCCCACGTGGAATACAAGGCGTCGGGCTGGCAGCTGCGCGGCCTCTACGCCCGCACGACGCTGGGCGGGTCCGAAGTCGGCAGCCTCGGCGCGGCGGATCCCGCCTTCCAGGCCGGCACGCGCCAGTGGGGCGGCTACCTGGAGGCGGGCTACGACGCGCTGAGCCGCACGGGCTCGAAGCAGTCGCTCATCCCTTTCGTCCGCTGGGAGCGCATGAACACCCAAGCCGCCGTGGTGGCGGGCGTGACGGCGGATCTCGCCAACGACCAGAGCATCGTCACCACGGGCCTGAGCTGGAAGCCTATCCCGCAGATCGCCGTGAAGGGCGACTATAGCCGGGTGAAGAACGGCGCGCGCACGGGCCGCGATGTGTTCTCGCTCGCCCTCGGATACGAGTTCTAGGACCGACATGCGGTTCAAGCTGTTCACGCTCTCCTTCCTCTCCGCAGCCCTTTTCCTGGGTTGCGGAGGGGATGACGGCGCGTCGCAGGCCGCGAAGTTCTCGCAGCCCCTCGCCGTTCCGCCCGTTCTCGCGCCGGTGAGGACGAACGGCGTGGACCTTTACGACCTCACGGCGGCGGCGGGCAGCAGGGCGTTCATCTCCGACCGGCCCGCCACGCCCACCTACGGCTACAACGGCATGGGCTACCTGGGCCCTACCATCCGCCTCACGCGGGGGCAGGCGGCGCGGATCGCGATCCACAATCAGCTGCCCGCGGATCCGTCGCAGATGGGGAGCATGCCAGACACGGTCCCCGGGGCGACTTCGGTCCATTTGCACGGGCTGGAGGTCCCGGACACGGCGGACATCACGCCTCACGGATGCTGCTCCCCTCTGGCGCCAGGCGGCAGTGCCACCGGCGCAGTGTTCACGCCGGACCAGCCCTCCGCCACGCTGTGGTATCACCCGCATCCGCACATGGACACAGGACGCCAGGTCTACATGGGCCTCGGCGGGCTGATGATCCTGGATGACCCGGCGGACGCCGCCCTCGGTCTTCCAAGCACCTACGGCGTGGATGACATCCCCCTTATCGTGCAGGACCGGCGTTTCAAGGCGGATGGCTCCTTCGACTACCTGAGCCAGCCGAAGGACATGGAAGGGATGATGGGCGACCACATCCTCGTGAACGGTGTGGAATCGCCCTACAAACAGGTAGCGGCTACCCGCGTGCGCCTGCGGCTCCTGAACGCTTCCAACCGCCGCGCCTACCTGTTCGCGCTGAGCGATGGCCGCGCCTTCCAGCAGATCGGAACGGATGGCGGTCTGCTGCCCGCGCCCGCGCCAGTCACGGAGGTGATGGTGCCCGCGGCGGGCCGGGCGGAGATCGTCGTGGACTTCAGCGGCGACTCCGGCAGGAACCTCACCTTCGCGAGCCGGGCCTTTGTGGAGGCGCCAGGCCGAGGCGATGGCGACGGGGCTTCCTCGACGCTGAAGGAGGGCGCGCCCTTCCCCATCATGCAGTTCCGCGTGGGCGCCGCCGTTCCGTCCTCGTCACTGCCGGCCAAGCTCGCGACGCTCCCCACCCTGACCACGGGCCTCGTGACGGTCACGCGCCTGTTCGACCTTGAGCGCGGCGCGGATGACACCATCAACGCCAAGCTCTTCGACATGAACCGGGTGGACGAAGTGGTGAAGGCAGGCGCCTGGGAGATCTGGTCCGTCACGAACTACGCGGGCGACATCGCCCATCCCTGGCATGTGCATGGCATCCAGTTCCGCGTGCTGGACCGCTCCACCGGTGCGCTGGCGCCCAACGACCAAGGCTGGAAGGACACGGTGCGCATCGCCCCCGGCGAGACCGTGCGCATGCTCATGCACTTCGACAAGCAGGACGGCCTCTACATGTACCACTGCCATATCCTCGAGCATGAGGACATGGGGATGATGGGCCAATATATGGTCAAGCCATGAGTGAGCCCACTCGCCGCTCCGCATGCCAAGCCGGTCCCTCGGAATCGCGAGGCGATTGCCGAGAAGACATGGGGATGATGGGCCAATACGAGGTCAAGCCATGATCCGCCTCCGCATGCTCCCCCTCCTCGCGTTCGCTTCGCTGCTCCATGCCCTGCCCACGCAGCAGCAGGCGCTCCAGCTGGCCTTCCCCAACTGCACCTTCACCCGCAGGGAATTCTTCCTCGCCGATTCTCAAGCCGCGCAGGTGAAGGCCCTCTCCCGCGCCGACCTTCCGGGCCTCTGGTTCGTGGGCTATGAGGCCCGCCTGGACGGAAAACTCATCGGCGTCGGTTTTTTCGACACCCACCGCGTGCGCACGGAGAACGAGACGGCCCTCGTGGCTGTGGGTTCGGATGGCCGCATCCGCCGCGTGGAAGTCATCGCCTTCCGCGAGCCCCAGGACTACGCGCCGCGTCAGGCGTGGATCGACCAGTTCCAGGGCAAGCCCTTGAACGACGGCCTCTCCCTGCGCCGCGACATCCGCCCTCTGGCGGGCGCCACGCTCACGGCCAACGCGCTCACGGACGCCTCCCGTCGGGGCCTGGCGCTGTGGCGGGTCTTCTACGAGGGATCCGCCAAATGATGGCCCTGGACCGCCGCGCCCTGCACGCGGCCACGGTCGCCGCCGCGCTTACGGGCGGTGTCTACGGATGGTTCCGCTACTTCGGCCAGCGAATGGGCGACTTCGGCCCCGAGCCGAGCCGTTGGCAGGGCGTCTGGCAGCACCTCCATGTGCTGGCGGCGCCCCTGCTGCTCTTCATGCTGGGGGTCATCGTGCGCGGACACCTGCTCATGAAGCTGCGCGCGGGCGGCCGCGAAGGGCGGCGCACGGGCCTGGGCCTGGGCCTCCTCATTGCGCCCATGGTGTTGTCGGGTTACGGCATCCAGGTCGTGACAGACGCGAGCTGGCATCTCGCCCTCGCGTGGATTCACGGCCTTTCCAGCCTCCTCTTCGTGGCGGGCCATCTCGCCCATCTCGTGGCCATCTGGCGCTACCGCCGCATGGCGGAAGAGGAGCTCTGATGTTCGCCTGCGTCTGCAACGCCATCCGCGAATCCCAGGTGCGCGTCGCCCGCGACGCCGGGTGCCGCTCGCCGGACGAGGTGATGTCCTTCCTGGGCGTGAGGCTGCAATGCCGCGCCTGCGTCGTGGATCTCGTCGCGGCGCTGGACGCGCGCGGGGCCGCCCAGGAAACGGTTGTGGCCCGGTTCAAGGCGTCCTAGGCTGGGGTCCGCTCCACGGAGGCGGCCATGAAGGGCGATCCCGGCATTCTCAAGCATCTCAACGATGTGCTGAAGAACGAGCTGACGGCCATCAACCAGTACTTCCTCCACGCCCGCATGGCGAAGA
>DASRXV010000019.1:0-20369 GCA_035687325.1 Holophagaceae bacterium | reverse complement strand
AAGTCCTTCAGCTTCTTCGCCACGCCGCGCAAGTAGCGGTAAACTTCACCTCCAACCAACACGGATGCTGCCGATGATCGTGGTGTGCCCGGCCTGCCAAGCCCGCTTCCAGTACGACGAGCAACGCTTCGAAGGCGTGCCCAAGAAGCGCTTCAAGTGCCCGAAGTGCGCCCATGTCTTCGAGATCGCCAATCCCGCCCTGACCTCCCCCGTGCCCGACGCCACCACGGCGCTGCCGGACCTCCCCGGTGAAGCGCCTCTCACGACGGCGCTGCGCTCGCCCTACCTCGACGCGCCATCGGCGCCCCAGCAGCAGGGACGGACGACCCAGCGCAGCGACCGTGAAACCATGCTCGCCGCGGCGGGCCTGGGCGGCGACCCTGGCGCCCTGATGCCGCCAGGCCTGCGCTTCAGCGTCGCCATCGTGGCAGGGCCCCAGGCCTCTTCCGTCCACCCCCTTGAGAAGCCTTTCAACACCGTAGGGCGCGAGGACGGCGAGATCATCTCCAAGGATCCGGAAGTGAGCCGCCGCCATGCGGCCCTGGAGATCCGCCGGGACGGCACGGTGTGGCTCTCCGACCTCCAGAGCACCAACGGCACCTTCGTGGGCGGCCAGCGCCTGGAGCGCACCATCCAGATCAGCCACCAGGACGAATTCACCTGCGGCAACAGCACCTTCATGCTCGTGGTGCGGGACCTCAACGAATTCCCCATGCATTGAAGGCGCCCATGGCCCAGGATCCCTACGCCCGCTACCTCCAACAGGCGGAAGAACTCTTCTCCGGCGGCGAAACCGTGCGCGCGGGGCAGATCTGGCAAGCCGTCCTGAAGCAGGTGCCGGACCACGCCGCCGCCCGCGACGGGCTGCTGCGGGTGAAGGCGGCGCTGGATGCCCAAACCGCGGCCAAGGCCGCCGCGGAAGCCGCCGAAACGCATCGCCGCGCCACGGACAGCTCCGTGGAGATCCCCGCGCTGCCGGAGCCTGAACCGGTCCCGCAGGCACCTGCCGCCATCGCCGTGCCGGAACCGCCCACGCTGCCCCAGCCTGCTGTCACTCAGGCGATGGACGAGGACACTCAGGACAAGTTCCTGCGCGAGGGCTGCACGCTCTACGACATGGGACAGACGGAAGACGCCCTGCGCAAGTGGGACCAGCTCCTCGCCGCCGTGCCCGACCATGCCATGGCGCTCCAGTACGCTCACGGCGCCCGCCAGGAGCTGGGTCTGGCCCTGGACGGCTCCGTATCGCCCTCATCACCGCCGCAGGTCCATCCTGTCACCCGGGAAGTGCCCGTCTACGGCGCCGAGGCGGAGGCTGCGGACAAGCTCCTGCGCGAGGGCTGCCTGCTCTATGACATGGGCCTGCCGGAAGAGGCCATCGGGAAATGGGACCAGGCCATCAAGCTGGCCCCCTATCGCAGCGATATCCAGAGCTTCCTCGACAACGCCCACAAGGACATCGCCGACGAGAAGAACGCCCCTCAGGCCGCCGCGCCGGTCCAGCGCGCGCTCTCGCCCGCGGACGAGAAGGTCAAGCAGGCCGAGCACCTCATCGGCATGCAACGCTTCGAGGAAGCCGCCTTCACCTACCAGCAGGCCCTGGACTTGGATCCTGGCCACCAGGCCGCGAAAGCAGGCCTCCTGCGCTGCCGCGCCGCCCAAGGGTCTCCGGCCCGATCCGTCACCTCCTCCAGCGGCTCAGGGCCCATCCGCATCGAGATGGACCGCCCGGATCCGCGGCCCGAACAGGAAGAAGCGGCCCCGGCGCCCGTGGCCGCCCAGCCCCCCGCGGCCCTCACCAAGCCCGCTCCCGCGCCCCGCACAGGCCTCCAGGTGCCGGAGAGCTTCGATGCCTCCAAGCTCCCAGACTGGGTGAAGGATCCCAAGCTCTGGGTGGGCGCTGCCGCGACCCTTCTCGTCATCATCGGCGGCACCATCTGGTACAAGGGCTACGCCCGGGATTCCCAACTTCAGGCCGATGTGGAAGCCGCCCACCGCGCCGCCGTGGCCAAGGCCGCCCGGGACGCCGAAGTGCCCAGCCTGGCCGAGAGCCCGGCTGGCATCCTTTCCGAAGGCAAGCAGGCTCTTGGTTCAAGCGATGCCGTGCGGGCCTACCTCCGGGCCCAGACGCTCCTCAAGCGGAACCCCTCCGATGGCGCCGCAGCCCAGCTCCTAGACCAGGCCAAAGCTTCCCTCCCCCTTGCGGGACTCGTGGGCGCCACAGCCGAGGAGTACCAGCAACACCTCCATGAAGGCGATCTGGACCAGGCCGGCAAGGTGATGGACGCCCTCCTGCGGGCCAACCCCGATGATGCGGGTCTGCGCAGCCAGGCGCTGCGTCTCTGGCTGCGTCTCGCGGAGGACCATGCCTCCCAGGGCCGCTGGAGCGATGCCCAGGTGGACTTGCAGCGGGGCCGGGCCTTGGCCCCTGAGGACCCGGCCTGGTCGGGACGACTGGCTCTGCTCGCGAAGATCCAATCCATGCCCAAGGGTGACCAGTCCATGTGGATCGCCCTCCTGGGCTAGGCCTGGGAGCGGCATGGACCGGCGCCTCTGCCCCAGCTGCCAGACTCGGCTTTCGCCGCTGGCCATGGAATGTCCGAACTGCGGGCTGGTCTTCACCCGCGCGGAGCGGCCCCGGCCCCTGCTCTTCCAGGCTTCGGGCCTGAACCGGGAGCCGGAGGCGCCCCGTGCAGCGGCGCTCCAGGCCCCCGCCCTGGGCCGCATCCAGCCCCTCCCCCTGCCGCCGCCGGAATTGGCCACCGCGCTCCCGGCCGTGGAGCATTCCTTCCACCCCTTGGACCTGCTGGATTCCGCCCTCCACACCTTGGAGCCGGATCCCTCCACCGCCTCCTTCGGGCCCCTGCTACTGGCGGAGGCGGGCGAAGCCTGCCTCCTGGCGGCCCTGAACCTGGGCCTGGCCCTCGCCCTCAGCCTCGTCCTCCAGGCGCCCATGTCCCGCATCTTCGCGGAGGACTGGCCCGTGGTGCTGCCGGCCCACCTGCTCGTCTCTTGGGCCTTCCTCATGGTGCCCATCGTCGTGGCGGGGCAGTCTCCGCTCATGGGCCGCTGGAATCTGGTGCTGGCCGAGGACGAACCCGAGCGGCGGATGGTGTTCAGCCTCCTCCACCTCGTCTCCGTGGCGCTCTTCCCCCTCAGCTTCCTCTGCATGATCCTCAGCCCGCGCCATCAGACCCTGGCCGAATACCTCTCGGGCCAGGAGATCATTTCCAGGCCAGAACCGCGGATGCGTTGAGGACGCTTACTCCGGGACCGGGTCCAGGTGGTAGGGCACGGAGATGACGATGGTCTTGGGCTTGGCCAGGAGCGAGCCCTTGATGCGCAGCGCCGTCTGGTTGTGGAGCAAGTGTTCCCACCAGTGCCGGGTCACGAACTCCGGGATGATCACCGTGGTGATGAATTCCGGCTCAGCGCGGCGCATGCGGTCCAGCTCTTCGAGGATGGGCTCCACCACCTTGCGGTAGGGGCTGCGGATGACGCGCAGCGGAATGCCTTCGCAGTAGGTGGGCCAGTCCGCCTGGAGCTTGGCGAAGGCCGCGCTGTCCTTGCCGTAGTGGTCCGGGAAGTCCACAGTGAGAGCCTCCACCTGTCCGTGCTCGGCGATGAGCTTGGCGTAGTTGAGGGCCTGGATGACGCCGTGGTGGATGCCGCTCACAAGCACCACCACGCGGTTGCGGCGCTCCAGCGAGAACTCCGTCCGGGAGGCCGCCAGCTTGGACTTCACGCGGATGTAGTGGCGGTGGATGTTCGAGAAGGTGATGACCAGCGCCGGCAGCAGCAGCACCACCACCCAGACGCCGTGGGTGAACTTCGTGGCCACGATGACGCACATCACGGTGAAGGTGGTCGCGGCGCCGAGGCCGTTCACGAACGCCTTCATGTGCCAGTGCTCGCCCCTCACCTTGCGCCAGTGGAGGACCATGCCCGTCTGGCTCAGCGTGAAGCCGATGAACACGCCCAGGGCGTAGAGGTCCAGCAGGTGGTCTTCATGGGCTCCGAAGCCCACCATCAGCGCGCCCGCGGCCAATGAGAGGATGAAGATGCCGTTGCTGAACACGAGCCGGTCACCCTGGCTCGTGAACTGGCGGGGCAGGAAGCCGTCCTTGGCCATGATGGCCGCCAGGCGGGGGAAGTCCGCATAGCTGGTATTCGCCGCCACCGCGAGAATCGCCATGGTGAAGCCCTGCGCCATGACCCAGAAGATCCGCCCCATGCCCGCGTGGCCGCCCACCACGGTTCGGATGAGCGAGGAGAGCAGCGTCTCATTGGCTCCCGCGAAGTAGGTGATACCGTACCTGTTCGAGAAGAAGGTGATGCCGAGGAACATGGTGCCCAGCAGGAACACCATCAGCCGCATGGTCTTGGCCGCGCTGTCGGTGGATGGATCCTTGAAGGCCGTCACGCCGTTGGAGATGGCCTCCACGCCCGTGAGGGCCGTGCAGCCCGCCGCGTAGGCCCGGGCGAAGAGCCAGATGCCCGCCAGCTTGCCCGTCATGGCGAGGGACGGGATCTGGCGCTGGACGGAGGCCATCAGTTCCGCGTCCGAATGGGTGAAGGCGCGATAGGTCCCGATCCCGAGTGTGATGAAGATGCAGAGGACGAAACCGTAAGTGGGGATGGCGAAGAGCGCTCCACTCTCCTTGAGGCCCCGCAGGTTCATCACCGCGATGAAGGCCATCACCACCAGGGCCAGCGCCACGCGGTGGGGATCGAGGCCTGGAAAGGCGGATGTGATGGCGCTGATGCCCGCGGAGACGGACACGGCCACCGTCAGCACATAGTCGATGAGCAGGCTCGCGCCCGCCGTCTGCGCCGCCAGCTCGCCCAGGTTGTCCTTGGCCACCAGGTAGGCGCCGCCGCCGCCGGGGTAGGCATGGATGGTCTGGTTGTAGCTCATCAGCAAGATGAGCAGCAGCCCCGTGATGCCTAGCGCCGCGCCCCAGGACCAGGTCATGGCCCCCAGCAGCACCGCCCCGCCCAGGCCTACCGCGGGGCCCGCGAGGCTGATGGTCTCCATGATGGACTGCGTGCCGTAGGCCACGGACGAGAGCGCGTCCGAGCTGAACACCGCCAGGCCGATGGGCACATTCAATTTGGTCTGGTGGAGCTCCTCGCTCGCCAGACGGCGGCCGAGGAGGATGCGGCGGAGGTTCTGCATATCGGAACGGCTTTCTGAAGCGGATCAGCGGGTCATGAGCCACAACCCCGCGAGCGTGAGGCCCAAACCCAGCAGCTTGCCTGCATCGAGGCCCTCTTTGAAGAGAAACCATCCCGCCAAGGCCACGAGGACGAAATTGGCGTTCATGACGCCCACGGCGATCCCCCCCTTGGCCCCCCGGGAGAAGGCCTCGTTGAGGAAGATGAGGGCCACGCCCGTGGCGACCCCCGAGATGATGGCCCAGGCCATTCCGCCCCCGCGCAGGACCGGTTGGCCCCTGCGGAACCACTCCGCCAAGGCCAGGGGTAGCTCCCCGATCATGACGCCCAGGAGTACCGCCGCGGGGCTCATGCCCCGCAGGGCCGCGCCCTTCATGCCGATGTTCGCCACGCCCATCACCAGGAATGCCGCGAATGCCCAACCCAGCCATGCCATGGCGGCCACCTCCCTGGGGGCCAGGGTCGAATCATGCCACGAACTTATGACAAACCGGACGCTTGCCCAGGAGTAGGATCGTCGTCACATTCCATTTCCCTGACGCACCTTAGAACCATCCCCCCGGGGAAATCTTTCCCAACAGGGCCTAAAGAGCCCCCAGCCGCGGCCACCCGCCGCAAGGAGCACCACCCATGAACCGCCGCATCGCCTCACTCGCCACACTCTTCGCCGCCGGCGCCTTCGCCGTCGCCGCGACCCCCGCCACCACCACCCGCACCTCCGCGGACACCCTCCTCACCCAGAAGGGCTGCGGCGCCGACAAGGACAAGCAGGCCTCCTGCTCCGCCGACAAGAAGGCCGACAAGAAGGACAAGAAAGACGCTTCCTGTTCCGCCGACAAGATGAAGGCCGATAAGAAGAAGGCCGACAGCAAGGACAAGAAGCAGGCCTCCTGCTCCGCCGACAAGGGCAAGAAGGACGCCGCTTGCGGCAAGGGCTCCTGCGGCTCCGCCAAGTAAGATGTGAGTCCCGCGAAGGGGGGAGGCGCCCGCCTCCCCCTTTTGTTGCCCGGAGGAACTCATTCCGACGAAGACGCCATCCCCCCTGTCTACCGGTCCCTTCACGGGGGTGGGGGTGGGCTTGCGCCGCCCTCACCTGGAAGAGGTGGCGCGTCTCGCGTCCTCGCCCGTGCCCTTCTGGGAGATCGCGCCAGAGAATGTCGTGGGCCAGGGCGGTGCCAAGGCGCGCCAGGCCTGGACCATCCTGGAACGGGACCCTGTCATCAGCCACGGCCTCTCCATGTCCATGAGCGGCTTCGATCCCTGGGCCGATGAGACCCTGGATGATCTGGTGGCTTTCCTCAAACGCACAAAGACGCCCTGGCACAGCGAACACCTCTGCTGGACATCCGTGGGCGGGGCCAACACCCACGAACTGCTGCCCGTGCCCTTCACGAAAGCGGCGGTGACACACACGGCGGATCGCGTGAAGCGGCTCCAGGACCGGCTGCCCGCGCCCTTCCTGCTTGAGAACATCAGCTGGTACGCCGAACTGGGCGAGGCGGAGATGAGCGAGCACGACTTCTTGAATGAAGTCCTCTCGCGCGCCGACTGCGGCTGGCTTCTCGACATCAACAACATCTATGTGAACAGCCGCAACCACGGCTTCGATCCCAAGGCCTTCGTCGAGGGCCTGCCGCTCCAGCGCGTGGCGCAGATGCACATCGCCGGCCACAGCTGGGACGAGGAGGACCAGCTCATCATCGACAGCCACGGGGCGCCGGTCATCGATCCCGTCATCGAGCTCTTCCAGTGGGTGTTGCCCAAGGTCTTCGAGGCCACGGGCCGCGCGGTGCCCGTGTTGCTGGAGCGGGATAACCATATCCCGCCGCTCGCGGAACTGCTCACGGAGCAGAAGAAGCTCCAGGCCGCCTACGACGAAGCCCTGGCCCCCTTCGCAGAGACGCGGGCATGAACCTGGAACGGGTGGAGAAGCTTCAGGCAGTGCTCGCGGACATCGCGCTGGACACCGATGTGTCCGCCTTCCGCCAAGACCCCATCGCCTTCGCCGCCGCGCGGGGCCTTGAGCCGGGCGATGCCCGGGCCCTGCTGCGCTGGCAGCGGCGGCTCCTCACCTACCGCGCTCTCGTGCGCTTCGCGCTCAGCGATCCACTGCCGGACTGTTTCCCCATCACGAAGGCGCTGTTGGGCGAGGCATGGGAAAATTGTGTGGATGCCTTCCTTGACGCCCGCGCCATCCAGAGCCCCTACTACCGCCACATCCACCCCCACTTCGTGGAGTGGCTGGCCGATACCGGCTGGGGCAACGAACAATGGCCCTGCCTCCTGAGCCTCGCGCACTTCGAGTACCTGGAGCTGGAGGTGTTGCGCGCGCCCGAGGATGAGGTGCAGCCAGACCTCGTGCATGCACCCGCGTCAGGACGCGGCGTCCGCTTCAGCGCTTCCGCCCGCAACCTCGCCTACCCCTGGCGCGTGCAGGAGGCCACCGAGGAGACGCCCGCGCCCGCTGAGGGCACAGCTCTCCTCTTCTGCCACCGTCTGCCTGATGGCCGCTACCACCAGCGGGAACTGGGCGGCGCCTCCAGCGCCTTCCTCACGCGCCTCATGGACGACGCGCCCATGGGCGAGGCGGCTGAAGCCGTGGAACTGGACTGGGACGAGGCCACCGCCTTCCTGGAGGAGCTGCGTTCCGAAGGCGCCATCCTGGGCTACACCTGAGCCTCGTGGGACACTAGGGGATTGGAGTCGCCATGCCCCGTTTCCCCAAGGCCGTCGGGCGCGAAGTATTGGAGGGCCATCCGCGCCTGCCAGAGTGGATCACCAAGGAGCGGGTGAACCTGCGGGACCTGCACACCATGAAGGTGGACCTGCGGGAGAGCCACCTGCACACGGTCTGCGAGGAGGCGCGCTGCCCGAACCGCGCCCACTGCTTCAGCCACGGCACGGCCACCTTCCTCCTCATGGGTGACACCTGCACGCGGGCCTGCGGCTTCTGCGCCATCAAGAGCGGAAAGCCGAACATGCTCGACCCCCACGAGCCCGAGGCCACGGCCGAGCGCGTGGCCTCCCTGAACCTCCGCTACGCCGTGCTCACGAGCGTGAACCGGGATGATCTGCCTGATGGCGGCGCGGCCCATTTCGCAGCCACGGTCTCCGCCATCCGCCGCCGCTGCCCGCAGACGCAGGTGGAAGTCCTCACGCCGGACTTCATGGGCGACTTGGATGCCGTCGCGCAGGTGGTCGCCAGCGGCCCCGCCGTCTTCAACCACAACACGGAGACCGTGCCCAGCCTCTACTCAATCGTGCGTCCTGCGGGCCGCTTTCCTCGCACACTCTCGGTGCTGAAAGAGGCACGCCATCTGGGCCGTTCTCTCTTCGGCGAAGCCTTCAAGACCAAGAGCGGGCTCATGCTGGGCCTGGGCGAGACCCGCGAGGAGCTGCTGGAGGTCTTCGCCGCGCTGCGCGAGGTGGAGGTGGATATCCTCACCCTGGGCCAGTACCTCCGTCCCACGCGCCACCAGCTCCCCGTGAAGCGCTATGTGCACCCCGACGAATTCGCGGCCCTGGCCCAGGATGCGAAGGCCCTGGGCTTCCCCACGGTTTACGCGGGGCCGCTCGTGCGCAGCTCCTTCAACGCCTTCGAAGTCGCCAGCGTGGAAGGCATCAGCATCGCGTAAGGAGCCTACCCGTTCAGCCGCGCTTCCATCAGCTCCGTCATGGCCTGGAGGAAGGCGGGGCCCGCGTCGCGGAACTCCGCGCCGAACATGATGTAGCCCTCGCGGGCGCTCTGGCCCCGCAGGGTGGAGAAGGCCACGGCGGCCTCCAAGGGCGGCGGCGGCAGAGTGGGATCGTCGAAGGCCAGCTCCGCAAGCGAGGTGCCGGGATCGAAGAGGAAGGCGAAGCGGTCCTCCGTCCAGGCGCCGAATCCGCCGGGACCTAGCGAAGCCACTTCCGCGTCCACCTCCTGGCCCTGCACGAGGAAACGGGCGCGCAGGGGCCTGGGCGGAGCGAAACGCCGGTTGCGCCGCTTATCCAGATCCACCATGGAGCCGCTCCGGAGATAGGCGAGCCTAACGCCGCTGATGGCCGGGGTCCAGCGGGCTCAGCGCCGGGGCTCCACGACGATGGCCGCTTCCGGCGCGGGGCAGCCGAAGGTGCAAAGGCCGCAGCCCGTGCAACGGTCGCCCATCACTTCAGGATGGTCCAACTCCCCATCCACCTTCACCATGCGGATGGCCTCGTCGGGATAGGGGCAGCGGTCCACGCAGGTGCGACAGGGCACAGCCTCGCGCTCGTCGTTCCCATAGGTGAGGCAGAGCTTCTCCTTCACCTTCGCGGTGCCGATCTTCACGGCGGGCGGGCCGCTCAGCTCCGTGCCATCCTCCAGTTTCCGCTTGGGCCAGATGAGGGCGCTTTCGGGACAGGCTGTCACGCAGGGCAGATCCGTGCAGAGGAAGCAGGCCATACGGCGCGGCTCCAGCACGGGCGCGTGGAGGCCGAGACCCGCCGAAGGGCCCGCCTTCACCAGAGCGTCCTGGGGACAGGCCTCGATGCACTTGTCGCAGCGGGTGCAGGCCGTGAGGAAGGCGAACTCGTCCAACGCGCCCGGCGGCCGCAGCTGCTTGGGGCTCACCTTGGTGACGGCGTCCTCGATCTTCTCCGCCACGAAACCGCCGAAGAGCGTCCCCAGGGACTTGAAGAAGTCCCCGCGCCCTTGTGGCTCTTCGAACTTCTTGGGCATCAGTCCATGAGCGCGAAAGCGCGCATCACCGGACGCAGCACGCCCCAAAGGATGGGATCGAAGCCCAGCGTGAGCGTGGCGCCGCGGCCCTCGGCATCCAGATGCAGGTTCGCCAGCAGGTCCGAGCTCACGGCCACCTCGCGGCTGGAGGGCGGCGTCTTGGACCAGGCGACGCCGTTGGGCGCGTCGAGCGCTTTCAGCGTGGCGCCTTCAGCGGCCGTGAGGTGCAGCACCAGGAGATCGCCGTGAAAGACCGGCACGCGCACCTCGATGAGCGAGCCTCGGGGCACTTGAGGCACGATCTCGAAGGCCGCACGGTAACCCAGGGATTCCGTGTCTGGATCCTCGCCCAGGAGAATCGCCTTCGTCTGCTCGTGGAGGCCCATGACGCCCGCATCACCCAGGTGCGCCACGGCGCGGAGGTGCGTGCCGCTCAGGCCGCCCACGCCCGACACCAGCTTGGGCACCAGGGACAGCACTTGCTCCACGGCGGGGCGGAGCTTCAGACGCTTCACATCCGCGGGCCAGGGGCCAAAGGGCAGCGGTTCGCCCTCGGCACCCTCAGGCCGCGCATCGAGGATGCGGCCATTGAAATCCTCCAGCAGCCCTTCCGGCGGCGTATCCGTGAGGATCACGGCGTCGATGCCCTCCAACAATTCCTTCGTGGGCGCGAAGAGGACGATGTCGCCCTCTTCTTCATCCCGCGTGAGGGCGGCCGTGGCCAGGGGCAGCACGGAAGCGTGAGGCTCCAACGCCCCCGCGAGTTCGCGCCCCAGAAGACCCTGGGCGCCGATGACGGCAAGTTTCAGCATGTGTCTTCCTTCAGACTCTTACGGCTTCTTCGTCGGCCGCCCGGTGATCCTTCAGCGCGGCCTTGACGGGGCCGGCCAGGAACTCCGAAACCTGCTCGGCGGCGCGACCCGTGAAGCGTTTCGCGTCCAGCAACTTCAGCAGCTCGGCCTCGTCCATGGCCCAGGCGGGATCGGCGGCGAGCAGGCTCAGCAGCTCGTTGCTGCGACCCTCCTGCTTGATGCGGCGGCCCGCTTCCAGCGCGGCCACGCGGAACTTCTCGTGGAGATCCTGGCGGTCGCCACCCCGCTTCACGGCTTCCATGAGCAGCACTTCGGCGGCCATGAAGGGCAGTTCGCCCATGAGACGCGCCTCGATCATCTTGGGATTCACCACGAGGCCCGTGGCCACATTGCGGAAGAGGACGAGGATGGCGTCCACCGCCAGCAGGCCTTGGGAGATGGTGAGGCGGCGATGCGCGCTGTCGTCCAGCGTGCGCTCCATCCACTGCGTGGCGCTGGTCTGGTAGCTCGATGGCATCAACCCCAGCACGAAGCGCGCGAGCGAGTTGATGCGCTCGCTGCGCATGGGATTGCGCTTGTAGGGCATGGCGGACGAGCCGATCTGTTTCGTCTCGAAGGGCTCTTCCACTTCCTTGAGGTGCTGCAGCAAGCGCAGGTCGCAGGCGAACTTGGAGGCCGAGGCCGCGATGCCGCAGAGCACCTGGCCGATGCGGTCCTCCAGCTTGCGCGTGGCCGTCTGGCCGCTGACAGGGATGGCCTCGAAACCCACCTTCGCGCAGAAGCGTTTCTCCAGCGCCGCCACCTTGGCGCCGTCACCGTTGAACAATTCCAGGAAACTGGCCTGGGTGCCCGTCGTGCCCTTGAGGCCCCGCACGGGCGTCGTCGCGATGATGTGGTCGAGATCGTCCAGGTCCAGAAGCAGATCCTGGAGCCAGAGCGTGGCGCGCTTGCCAACTGTCGTAGGTTGGGCCGGCTGGAAGTGCGTGAAGCCCAAGGTCGGCTGGTCCCTCCATTCCTCGGCGAACTTCGCCAGGGCCGCCATCACATCCAGCAGACGGCGGCGCAGCAGTTGGAGCGCCTCCTGGCAGATGAGCAGGTCCCCGTTGTCCGTGACGAAGCAGCTGGTGGCGCCGAGGTGGATGATGGGCCGCGCATGGGGGGCCTGATCGCCCCAGGCATGGATGGCAGCCATCACATCGTGGCGCAGGGCCGATTCGTGATGGGCGATGGCCTCCAGATCCACGGCGTCCTGGGTGGCCCGCAACTCGGCGATCTGCCCTTCGCTGACGGGCAGGCCCATCTCCCGCTCGCTCTCCGCCAGAGCGATCCAGAGCCGCCTCCAGACCCGCTGCCGGTAGAGGGGCGAGAGCAGGCGCACCATGGCCTTGCTGGCATAGCGGGTGGCCAGAGGATGCTCGAAGCGCTCCAGCTCCGGCAGGTCGGACGGGGGGAGGAAATTCGCCATGTCTCCATTGTGCCCGTTCCCCGAAAAGTCGCGTCACAATGGCGTTTTGGAGCTTTTCCGCCATGTACGAGCGTCTGCGCACCGCTGATCCCGCCGTGATGTCCGCTCTGGATGCCGAGATCGGCCGCCAGAAGCACCACCTGGAGCTGATCGCGTCCGAGAACTACGCCTCCGCCGCCGTCATGGAGGCCATGGGCTCCCACTTCACGAACAAGTACGCGGAGGGCTATCCCGGGCGCCGCTACTACGGCGGCTGCGTGAATGTGGATGTGGTGGAGAACCTGGCCCGCGACAGGGCCAAGGAGATTTTCGGCGCCGAACACGCCAATGTGCAGCCCCACAGCGGCGCCCAGGCCAACATGTCCGTCTATCTCGCGTCACTGAAGCCTGGCGACACGGTGCTGGGCCTGGACCTGGCCCACGGCGGCCACCTCACCCACGGGCACCCGCTCAACAGCTCGGGCATCCTCTATCACTTCGTGGGCTACCATGTGCGCCGCAAGGATGAGCGCGTGGACATGGATGAGGTCCGCCGCCTCGCACACGAGCACAAGCCCAGGATGATTGTGGCGGGCGCCTCGGCCTACCCGCGCACCTTCGACTTCGCCGCCTTCCGCGCCATCTGCGACGAAGTGGGCGCCATGCTCATGGTGGACATGGCCCACTTCGCGGGCCTCGTGGCCACGGGCCACCATCCCAGCCCTGTGCCCCACGCGGACTTCGTGACGACGACGACGCACAAGACCCTGCGCGGCCCCCGGGGCGGCCTCATCCTCTGCCGCGAGAAGTACGCCAAGGATCTCGACCGTGCCGTCTTCCCCGGCGTCCAGGGCGGGCCCCTCATGCATGTCATCGCCGCCAAAGCCGTGGCCTTCGGCGAGAACCTGAGGCCCGAGTTCAAGGCCTACAGCGGCCAGGTCATCAAGAACGCGCAGGCCCTCGCCACCGCGCTGGGCGCCAAGGGCTGGCGCATCGTCTCCGGCGGCACGGACAACCACCTCATGCTCGTGGATGTCTTTGCCCAAGGCATCCTCGGCAGCGAGGCGGAGAAGGCCCTGGATCTCGCCGGCCTCACCGTGAACAAGAACGGCATCCCCTTCGACCCCAACCCGCCCCTCAAGCCCAGCGGCATCCGCCTCGGCACCCCCGCCCTCACTACCCGTGGCATGAAGGAATCTGAGATGACGCTCATCGCCGGTTGGATTGATCGCACCCTCAAAGCCAAGGACGACCCAGCCGAGCTGGCAAAGATCCAGGGTGAGGTATTCGCGCTGAGCGCGAAGTTCGGGATTCCGGAATAATTCAGGGGGCACTGAGCTTCTGGATCACCCCATAGACACCGCGCACAGCTTCAGCCATGCGCGGGAAATTCAGTTGATCGGGCATATCCGCGCCTGTGTGATAGCGGGGATTCCGGTAGAAGGCTGTGTCCGTGAACATGATGGCGGGCAGACCTTCAGCCCAATAACTGCGGTGGTCAGAGAAATCGATGCCGGGAATGGACGACGGCGCGTTGATGGATTTTATGGACAGGCCGGTGGCTGCCCGGAACGCCGCTTTCACCTTGCGCACGAATAGGCCCTGGCCGACGGAACCCACCACCGCAAGGTAATCGCCGCGACTGCCATATAACATCGAAAGCCCCGGTAAGGGATAGTTCTGGCTGTCTCCGGTATCCGCGAAGGTCCCGATCATCTCCAGCACCAGCACAGCGCGGACCGGACGGCCCGAAGCCTTAAGGGCCTGTGCATGGCGGACGCTGCCCATGTCGGAGCTGCGGAAGAAAGGAGGCTCCTCCAGCGTGTAAGCAACCAGCTCTACCGGCTGCGCGGGCGGGTGAGCCTGAAGGAGCTTCGCAAGCGCGAGCAGCCCCGGCGATCCCGCTCGCATTGTCGTCCGCACCCGGATGCGCACCACAGGTGTCGTAGTGCGCTCCCACCACCGTGATCAAGCCCGTCGCAGGTCCAAAGTCGGCCACCACATTCCGGTAGCTTTTCCCCTGTACCCCGTAGATCTGGTCCTGAACTCTTGCGCCGCAGGCCTCGAAACGACCGTGAATCCAGGCGGCCACCGCGTCCAGCCCAGGCCGGTCGTTATAGACGCGCGACGCTCCAGCAAGATGGACCACATCGTCCTTCAAGCTGGATGGATCCACGGAGGGTGCAGGATCCGACGCCACAGTGCCAATGAGTGGCTGCACCATATAGATCACCGGCAGAGTGAAAAACAGGATCACGATGCCAAGTGCCATCACCTTTGGTTGGGCAAAAAAGGAACGCAGGCGGTTCAGCATCGAAGCTCCTGCTCCCAGCCTACCTTCGTGTCTTCGTGTCTTCGCGTCTTCGTGGTTTGCTTGTCTTCACATGGACGCCGACGGCCTCTTCATCTATGGCCCCCTCCGCGAAGGCGGGGCGCAGCACGCGTGGTTGAAACGCACGGGTTTCGAGGGACTCTGCGCGGCCTCCACTCCTGGGCGATTATTCCATTTGGCAGAGTTGAATGTGCCCGCGCTGGTGCCGGGCACCATTCCCGAGACGCTGCCGCCAGGGCCGGGCTGGGTGGCGGGTGAATTCGTGGGCTACGAGGACACCGAGGCATTGGAAGCGGCCGTGGACAATCTCGATGCGCTAGAGGGCGTGGCGGAGGAGCGCACGGAGCGCCGCCTACTGCCGGTGCTGTTGGAGGGCGGCCAAGTCTATAAGGCCTGGGCCTGGATCTTGCCCTCCGAGCACCTGCCACGCCTGGAACGGGAGGCGCTGGAGATCAAAGGCGGCGATTGGAAGGCCTATCTGTAGAAGCGGAAGAGGCGGATCAGGTATCTGATCCGCCCCTTCAAGACAGGAAGCCTCCTACTCCAGTTCCAGCTTCGGCTGCTGGCCGCTCTCATCCACGCCGGGTTCGGCGCCTTCTTCGTCCTCTTCCATGTCGAGGGCGTGGGCGGCGGCATCGATCTTGGCGATGCCCACGACCTTATCGCCGTCGGAGCCGCGGTTCATGAGCTTCACGCCCATCGCGGCGCGACCGGTCTTACGGACGCTGTCAGTGTCGAAGCGGATGGTCATGCCTTCCTGGGTGATGAGGAGGCAGCCTTCGCCGGGCTTCACCATCTTGAAGCCCACGACCTGGCCGTTGCGGACGCCGGCGCGGATGTTGATGACGCCGGAACCACCGCGGCCCTGGAGCCGGTAATCCTGGAGCAGGCTGCGCTTGCCGAAGCCCTTCTCGGTGACCGTGAGGAGCATGCCGTGTTCGGCGGTGCTCTCATCGGCCTCCACTCCTTCGGGGAGATCCGGCAGCGCGTCCGCCACTTCGAGATCCACGATGCGGTCGCCGCTGAGCAGCTTCATGCCGCGCACGCCCGTGGTGGCGCGGCCCGTGGCGCGGACATCCTCTTCGGGGAAGCGGATGGCCTTGCCCTGGGCGGAGGCGAGGATGATCTGCTGCTCGCCGCTGGAACGGCGCACGGCGATGAGCGCGTCGCCATCATCAATATTGAGGGCGATGAGGCCATTGGAACGGATGTTGGAATAGGCCGAGAGGCTCGTCTTCTTGATGGTGCCCTGGCCCGTGGCGAACACGAGGTACTCGCCCTCGGGGAACTCCCGGAGCGTGAGCAGGGTCACGACATTCTCGCCGTCCTTGAGGTTGACGAGGTTCTTGATGTGCTTGCCGCGGTTGGCGGCGCCGCTCTCGGGGATGTCGTAGACCTTCAGCGCGTAGACATAGCCGCGGTCCGTGAAGACCAGCAGGGTGTCGTGGGCTTTCGTGAGGAAGAGTTGCTCGACGAAGTCCTCGTCCTTCGTCTTCATGCCCACCTTGCCCTTGCCGCCCCGCTTCTGGCGGCGGTAGATGGCGAGGTCCGTGCGCTTGATGTAGCCGGCCTTGGAGAGCGTGACGACCATGGGGTCGTCGGGCACCACATCTTCCATGCGGATGTCGCCAGAGAAGGCCACGATCTCCGTCCGGCGGGCGTCGCCGAAGGCGCTGATCACCTGCTGCAACTCGTCCTTGATGACGCCAAGGAGGATCTTCTCGCTGCCGAGGATGGCCTTGAGGCGCTCGATGGTCTTTTCGAGCTCAGCCAGTTCGTCGAGAATCTTCTGGCGTTCCAGGCCCGTGAGGCGCTGCAGGCGCATATCCAGTATGGCCTGGGCCTGCTTGTCACTGAGGGCGAGGCTGGGGTCCTTCTTCACCGCGGCGGCCGTGGCGAAGGCACCGGCCATGAGGCCCGCCTTGGCTTCTTCCGGATTCTTCGCGGCGCGGATGAGCTTGATGACCGCGTCCAGATGATCCAGCGCGATCTTGAGGCCATGGAGGATGTGATGGCGCTCTTCGGCCTTGCGGAGCTGGAAGAGGGTGCGCCGCGTGACCACCTCGCGGCGGAAGCCCACGAACTCCTGGAGGATCTCGCGCAGCGTGCAGATGCGGGGCTGGCCGTTGACGATGCAGAGCAGCGTGATGGGGAAGCTGTTCTGCAGCTGGGTCTGTTGGTAGAGCT
Organism: Holophagaceae bacterium; assembly: GCA_035687325.1. Classification (GTDB taxonomy): domain Bacteria; phylum Acidobacteriota; class Holophagae; order Holophagales; family Holophagaceae; genus JAFDVN01. Next base: position 3,717 of record DASRXV010000019.1, on the reverse strand, counting down.
GGTTGAGCACGATGTCGCTCGGCTCGTTCTTCTTCAGCTCGATGACGAGGCGGATGCCCTCGCGGTCGCTCTCGTCGCGGATGTCGGAGATGCCATCCATCTTCTTTTCGCGCACCAGCTCGGCGATCTTCTCGATGGTCGTGGCCTTGTTCACCTGGTAGGGCAACTCGGTGAAGACGATCTGCTCCCGGTCCCCGGCTCGCTTGATCTGTTCCACATGGCCCTTGGCGCGCACCACGCACCGGCCGCGGCCCGTGCGGTAGGCGTCCAGCACACCCTCGATGCCGAGCATGAGCCCGCCGCCCGGGAAGTCGGGGGCGTGGACGAATTTCATCAACGCGGCCATGTCCGCTTCGGGATGATCGATGAGGTGGATGAGCGCCTCGCAGCACTCCTTGAGATTGTGCGGCGGGATGCTGGTGGCCATGCCCACGGCGATACCCTGGCTGCCGTTCACCAGCAGGCCCGGGAAACGGGCGGGCAGGACGAGGGGCTCCTCCTCGCTGCCGTCGTAGTTGGGGCCGAAGTCCACCGTCTCCTGGTCCAGGTCGGACATCAGCTCGTTGCTGATCTTGGAGAGGCGGGCCTCGGTGTAACGCATGGCCGCCGGGCGGTCGCCATCGATGGAGCCGAAGTTGCCCTGGCCGTCCACCAGCGGGTAGCGCATGGAGAAGGGCTGGGCTAGGCGCACCAGGGTGTCGTAGACAGGCGCGTCGCCATGGGGGTGGTACTTACCGATCACCTCACCAACGGTACGGGCGCTCTTGCGGTAGGCCCGGTTCCAGTCGTTGCCGCTGGCCTTCATCGCGTAGAGGACGCGGCGATGCACGGGCTTGAAGCCGTCCCGCACATCCGGCAACGCGCGGCCCACGATGACGCTCATCGCGTAGTCCAGATAGGACCGGCGCATTTCCTTTTCGATCTCGAGGGGCTCGATGCGATTCGTGGTCATTCAACTCTCATGTTCTACATGGAACAAAATCAAGAACTGCAATGGCTAAACCTAGGTGTCGATGTTCTCGGCCAGAAGGGCGTTGCTCTCGATAAACCGGCGCCGGGGTTCCACGGCATCACCCATGAGGATGGTGAAGATCTCATCGGCCTCCACCGCGTCGTCCACGCGCACCTGGAGCATGATGCGGCGCTCGGGGTCCATGGTGGTCTCCCAGAGCTGCTCGGGGTTCATCTCGCCAAGCCCTTTGTAGCGCTGCACATAGACACCACGCTTGCCCTCTTCGAGCACTGTGGCCAGCAGGTCTTCCGGGTTGGAGAAGCGCATCTCCTTTTGGAGGACGCTGGGGCCCTCGTCTTCATCGGTCTTATCGGCCTTTTCGACCTTCTCTGGCTTCGTGGTTTCCTTGACGCGGCGCAGGGTCAGTTCGCCCTCCATGAACGCTGCCAGTTCCTGGCGCAGCGCGGCCAAGCGGCGGAACTCGCCCCACTGGGCGACGAGGGCATCCAGCCAGAGGGTGATCGGCCGGCTCAGGTGCATGCGCAGGATCCGCACGCGCCACGCCGGGATGGCGGCCTCGCTCTCCACGATGTCGGTCGGGATCTGTTCCGCTTCGCACCGGCCGAGCTTGGCGGCCTCCAGGGCCTTGCCCAGCTCCTTCACCCCGTCCTCCTTGCCGAAACGGAGGGGATCCAGCCAGGCTCCATCCACAAGGAAGTCCACGAGGGGCTTGGCGTAGCCACGGCGGTCCAGCTTGGCGTAGATCTGTTGGACCTCGCCCCACTTCTTGATCTCGCGCACGAGCGCCGCGCCCCTGTGCTCTTCCTTGTTGGCGAGGGTGAGGCTCCAGCCGTCCAGGGCCTTCTGGAAGAGGAACTCCTCCAGCGCGCGCTCGTCCTTGAGGTACTTCTCGGTCTTGCCCTTCTTCACCTTGTAGAGGGGCGGCTGGGCGATGTAGAGGTAGCCGCGCTCCACGATCTCCGGCATCTGCCGGTAAAAGAAGGTGAGCAGCAGGGTGCGGATGTGGGAGCCGTCCACATCGGCGTCGGTCATCAGCACGATCTTGTGGTAGCGGAGATTCTCGACCTTGAACTCCTCCTTGCCGATGCCTGTGCCCAGAGCCTGGATGAGGATGCGGAGCTCGTTGTGGCCGAGGATCTTGTCGAAGCGCGCCTTCTCCACATTGAGCACCTTGCCCTTGAGGGGCAGGATGGCCTGGTTGGCGCGGTTGCGGCCCTGCTTGGCGGAGCCGCCGGCGGAATCGCCCTCGACGATGAAGATCTCGCTCAGCGCGGGGTCACGCTCCTGGCAGTCCGCCAGCTTGCCTGGCAGGCCGCCCCCGTCCAGCGCGCCTTTGCGGCGGGTGAGATCCCGTGCCTTGCGGGCGGCTTCGCGGGCGCGGGCGGCATCAATGGCCTTTTCGAGTATGGCCTTCGCCTCGCGGGGGTTCTCCTCGAAGAAGCTGGTGAGCTTCTCGTAGACGATGGTCTGGACGACGCCCTTGACCTCACTGGAGACGAGCTTGTCCTTGGTCTGGCTGGAGAACTTGGGATCGGGCACTTTCGCGGACAGCACCGCGGTGAGGCCTTCGCGCACATCCTCGCCTGACAGCGTCACTTTGGCCGACTTTAGCAGGTTGTTCTTCTCCGCGTACGTGTTGATGACCCGCGTCATGGCGGACCGGAAGCCCTCCAGGTGCGCGCCGCCGTCCCGGTTGCGGATGTTGTTCGTGAAGCAGTAGAGCGTCTCCTGATAGGAGTCGTTCCACTGGAGCGCCACCTCGACCGTCGTGTCCTGGTTCTCGCCGCGGATGTAGATGGGCGGCTTGTGGAGCGGCGTCTTGTTGCGGTTCAGGTTCTCCACGAAAGCGCCGATGCCGCCCGTGTTCATGAAGTCGTGGCTGTCGCCGCTGCGCTCGTCTGTGATGCGGATGTGAACGCCCTGGTTGAGGTAGCTGAGCTCGCGCAGGCGCTGGCTCAGCGTCTCGAAGGAGAAGTCGAGGACATTGTTGAAGATCTCGGTGTCGGGGAGGAACTTCACCCGGGTGCCGCGTTTCGCGGTGGGGCCAGCCACGGCCAGCGGCTTGTCCGCCTTGCCGCGCGTGAAGGTCATCGCGTGCTCCTTGCCGTCCTTCCAGACCGTCAACCAGAGCTTGCTGGAGAGCGCGTTCACGCAGGAGACGCCCACACCGTGGAGACCGCCGGACACTTTGTAGGCGTTCTTGCCCTCGGTGTTCGTGTTGTCGAACTTCCCGCCCGCGTGGAGGACGGTCATGATCACTTCCGCGGCGGAACGGCCCTCCTCCTTGTGGATGTCCACAGGGATGCCGCGGCCGTCATCCTCGACAGAACAGGAGCCGTCCGTGTGGAGGGTCACATCGATGCGCGAACAATGCCCCGCCAGGGCCTCGTCGATGGAGTTGTCCACCACCTCGTAGACCATGTGGTGCAGGCCGCTGCCATCGTCCGTGTCGCCGATGTACATGCCGGGCCGCTTCCTCACGGCCTCGAGATCCTTCAGGACGGTGATGTTGTCGGCGGTGTAGGTGTTATCGACTTCAGAGCTGGTGCGGGTCCGTGCGTCTTCCAATGTCAAATCTCGCGATGCGGCTTCGTGGTGGTGCGGGGAACCGGCGCGCTACACGCCGGCGGGTTGGGCGTAACGGACGGGCATGAGGATGTAGCGGAAGCTGAAGTCCTCGATGCTCGGGCTCATGAAGATGCCCTGGCCCACTTCGTCCTTGAACTGGTAGACCACTTCCTCGC